>NZ_UGYM01000002.1:3421302-3732329 GCF_900456975.1 Shewanella baltica | reverse complement strand
CATCCTATGGGTTCGGAGACTAGCTTAAAAGGCTTAAAAAAATGTGAAATGAAAAGGGAGCCAGCGGCTCCCTTTTTATCATTGAAACAGTGTGTTTCGCCTAAACGATTGCCACTCTGTAAAGGTTACATCAGACTCAAAGCGCTTTTAAAATCGCTTCGACACTGGCCTTCGCATCCCCAAATAGCATTTGGGTATTATCTTTGAAGAACAGTGGGTTTTGCACGCCGGCATAACCTGTGTTCATCGAGCGTTTAAAGCCGATAACGTTTTGCGCTTTCCACACTTCGAGCACTGGCATGCCTGCGATTGGGCTACCTGGATCTTCCATTGCCGCAGGGTTAACCGTGTCGTTCGCACCAATGACTAGTACTACGTCAGTGTCGTTAAAGTCGTCGTTGATTTCGTCCATTTCAAGCACGATATCGTAGGGGACTTTCGCTTCCGCTAGCAGTACGTTCATATGACCGGGTAAACGGCCTGCAACTGGGTGGATGCCGAAACGGACTTTCACGCCAAGATCGCGCAGTCTTTTGGTGATTTCAGCGACAGGATATTGCGCCTGTGCCACAGCCATGCCGTAACCTGGGGTGATGATGACAGAGGTGGCATTTTTCAGCATATCCGCCACATCTTCAGCGTTGGTTTCACGGTATTCGCCCATTTCTTCATCGGCAGTCGAGGCCACACCATCTGTGCCAAAGCCACCAGCTATTACAGAAATAAACGAGCGATTCATCGCCTTACACATTATGTAAGACAGAATTGCACCCGATGAACCCACTAATGCGCCAACGACAATCAAGAGGTCGTTTGACAACATAAAGCCCGCTGCCGCCGCTGCCCAACCTGAGTAGGAGTTAAGCATAGACACCACCACTGGCATATCCGCGCCGCCAATCGATGCGACTAAATGCCAGCCAAAGGCGAAGGCAATCAAGGTCATCAATAGCAGTGCTGGCATAGTGCCGCCAGTTTGGACGAAGTACACTAACAGGGCAAAAGACACGAGCACTGCCACTAGGTTTAACTTGTGGCGATGCGGCAGCATCAAAGGTTTAGATGAAATCATGCCGCGTAACTTGCAAAAGGCCACGATAGAACCTGTGAAGGTGACCGCACCGATGAAGATCCCGAGGAAAACTTCGACCAAGTGAATGTTAAGCATGGCGCCAGTGAGATGTTCTTTGCTGGCGGCTTTGGCCGCTTCACTTAGAGCATCGTGCACTGCGGCGAGGGTCGTATTAATATCGCCACCGACAGCTACGACAACTTGCGACACTTCTTGTGGGTGTAAGTCGATAAAGCTGTTAAAGCCAACCAATACCGCGGCCATACCAACAAAACTGTGCAAGATGGCAACCAGTTCAGGCATTTCAGTCATTTCGACTTTTAATGCTAAACGGATACCAATCGCGCCGCCAATCACCATGGCGATTAAGATCCACGCAATACCGTTAGTATCAGGGTTGAAAATGGTAGCCAGTAGGGCGATTGCCATACCTAAGATACCGAATAAATTGCCGTGTTTTGCCGTCTCTTGCTTCGACAGTCCCGCGAGACTGAAGATGAAGAGAATGGCGGCAATAATGTAAGCAGCTGTTACCAGTCCTTGAGACACGTTAAACCCCCTTAATCCTTACGGAACATCTTCAGCATGCGCTGAGTGACGGTAAAGCCACCGAAGATGTTAATACTGGCGATCAGCACGGCGATAAACGCCAGTACAGTGACCAACGTTGAACCCTGACCGATTTGCAGTAGCGCGCCGACCACGATAATGCCTGAAATCGCGTTAGTGACTGACATCAAAGGCGTATGCAGTGAGTGGGATACGTTCCACACCACATAATAACCCACGACGCAGGACAGCAAGAATACCGTGAAATGGGACAGGAACTCTGGCGGTGCAACCGATGCCACGGCTGCAAATCCAGCAACGCCTAAGGCGGCGAGCACGTATTTGAGCTTAGATGGCGCTTTCGGTGTAGTGTTTTTAGGTTCTATTTTCGCAGCAGGTTTTGCTGGCGCCGCAGAAACCGAAATCGGTGGTGGCGGGAAGGTCACTTCACCTTCTTTAATCACAGTCATGTTACGCATGACCACATCATCGAAGTTGATGCTGGCAGTGCCGTCTTTCTCTTTGCACATTAACTTCATCAGGTTGACTAAGTTAGTGCCGTAAAGCTGTGACGATTGCGCCGGCAGACGACCGGGTAGGTCGGTATAACCAATCACTTTTACGCCGTTCGGAGTGACAAACAGCTCGCCCGATTGCGTGTATTCGCAGTTACCGCCAGTTGCAGCGGCTAAATCGACGATCACTGAGCCGCTCTTCATGCTATCGACCATAGCTTTAGTGATGAGCTTAGGCGCAGGACGGCCGGGGATCAGCGCCGTAGTGATGATGATATCGACTTCTTTGGCTTGCTCAGCAAACAGCGCCATTTCGGCAGCAATAAATTCATCCGACATGGTTTTAGCATAACCATCGGATGAGCCACCTTCTTCGTTACCAAAATCCAGTTTAAGGAACTGGCCGCCCATGGATTCGATTTGCTCCGCCACTTCTAAGCGCGTATCGAAGGCGCGCACTATGGCGCCAAGCGAACCAGCAGTACCAATGGCAGCAAGACCTGCAACACCGGCACCAATCACTAGCACTTTAGCGGGCGGCACTTTACCGGCAGCGGTAATTTGACCGGTAAAGAAACGGCCAAATTGATGCGCGGCTTCAACAACGGCACGATAACCGCCAATGTTGGCCATAGAGGAAAGGGCATCGAGTGACTGGGCACGGGAGATGCGTGGCACCATGTCCATCGCCATCACGTTGATTTTGCGTTTAGCTAACTTCGCAACCAGCTCAGGGTTTTGTGCGGGCCAAATAAAGCTGACGACAGTTGCTCCGTCTTTGATTTGTTCGATTTCGGCGTCGCTTGGCGCATTGACCTTAAAAATCAGATCGGCTTGCCAAACGTCAGTTGTCACTTTCGCGCCTGCAGCTTCAAAGGCTGCATCATCGAAACTTGACAGTTGACCCGCATTGGCCTCAATAACAACTTCAAAGCCGAGTTTTTTAAGCTGCTCGACGGTGGCTGGAGTCGCGGCGACCCTAGTTTCACCGGCGAGACTTTCTCTCGGTATTCCAATCTGCATGACTACTCCCTGATGGTTTATATAATCGTTCCGCCTGCTGTGCTTCCTTCATCGTACTCAACTGCAAAATCTGTCATCGCCAGCGATTACTCGGCTGGTGATTCGAGTCAGTTCGGGCATTCAATCTAGGATGGACACTTTTTGTTTTAAAAACAAACTATTCTGTGGGCAACAGAAATTTCTGTTCGACAGGCTCATGACCATTGTGGCAATACTTTAGCTTGGCACAAGTGCATATTTCTCAAGCAGGCCGTTTCTGCACTGGTCGGATCAAAAACTTTTAACCAGTGCACACTTTTGTAGCTTAAATTTTGCACTTTGTATATTCCAAAATGGAATTAAAAATCCGATTTTATTCTTTTTTGCTTTTCTTAAACCGCGATAAGCTTGTGGACATTACACTGTCATAGGGCCGTCTCATGTTGTTAAAAGAACTTTCATCGCTGGCTTCGCCATTGTCTCAAGGACAAGTCGAGAAGCTAAAACAACTCACTTCTGAGTTAAGTGCTGTGCAACTGGCTTGGGTGAGTGGCTATCTTGCTGCCACCGCCAATGCTGGCCAACTAGCTCCCGCCACCGAAGCGCAAACTGCTCAAACAGTGACGATTCTTTATGGCAGTCAAACGGGTAATGGCCGTGGTGTCGCCAAAGCGCTCGCCGATAAAGCACAGGCGCAAGGTTATGCGGTCAATCTGGCTTCAATGGGCGAATACAATGTTCGCCAACTGAAACAAGAAACTGTGCTCTTGCTGGTTGTCAGCACCCATGGTGAAGGTGAAGCGCCGGATGACGCGATTGAATTACATAAGTTTTTAGCATCGAAACGTGCGCCTAAGTTAGACAATCTACATTACTCAGTACTTGCGCTGGGGGATTCAAGTTATGAATTCTTCTGCCAAACCGGTAAAGACTTTAGTACTCGTTTAGCGCTACTGGGTGCTAAGTCATTGTTACCTTTGGTTGAATGTGATGTGGACTATGAAGCTGCCGCCGGTCAGTGGCACGCCGATGTATTAGAGGCCGTTAAGCCGCTTATCGAAACCTCGTCCGCCAGTGTGGTATCTATCGGTACCGCTAAAACGATTGGCGAAAGCGAGTTTACTAAGCAAAACCCCTATAGCGCTGAAGTGCTAGC
This sequence comes from Shewanella baltica, assembly GCF_900456975.1. Lineage (NCBI taxonomy): Bacteria > Pseudomonadati > Pseudomonadota > Gammaproteobacteria > Alteromonadales > Shewanellaceae > Shewanella > Shewanella baltica. The sequence goes on along the minus strand of NZ_UGYM01000002.1, from coordinate 3,728,035 downwards.
GAGCCAAAAAATTACCGGCCGCGGTTCAGACCGAGATGTGCGCCACGTTGAAATTGACCTTGGCGACTCAGGCTTAAGCTATCAAGCGGGCGATGCCCTCGGTGTGTGGTTTAGCAATAATGAAGTGTTAGTCGATGAAGTCCTCGTGGGTCTGTCGTTGGCCGCCGATGAGTTAGTGACCCTAGGCACAGAATCTTTGACCCTTAAGCAAGCTTTGCTTGAGAAGAAAGAGCTGACTCAGTTGTATCCTGGATTAGTCAAAGCGTGGGCCGAACTGAGCGGCAGCGCTAAACTGCTGGCATTGAGCGAAGATAAAGAACAAGTGCGTCACTTTATCCTTAAGCATCAATTTGCGGATTTAGTCGCCCAGTATCCGTTAACAAATAGCGCTGTCACGTTAAGCGCGGCAAGATTGCTTGAGTTACTGCGCCCATTAACCCCAAGACTTTACTCTATCGCCTCAAGCCAAAGTGAAGTGGAAACCGAAGTCCATTTAACCGTGGCGTTAGTGGAAGATGAGCGTCACGGCGCGGCCCGTTTTGGCGGAGCGTCACACTTCTTAGCCTCTGCGCAGGAAGGCACTCAGGTTAAGGTTTATGTTGAGTCGAATAAGCATTTCCGTTTACCTGATAATCCAGACACGCCAGTGATTATGGTTGGCCCAGGCACAGGTGTTGCGCCATTCCGTGCCTTTATGCAGGAGCGCGTGGCCCAAGGTATTCAAGGTGATAGCTGGTTATTCTTCGGCAATCCACACTTTGAGCAGGATTTCTTGTATCAAACTGAGTGGCAACAGTATTTGAAAAATGGCGATTTAAGCCGTATCGACGTGGCGTTCTCGCGCGATCAAGCCCATAAAGTTTATGTGCAGCACCGTATTAAAGAACAAGGCCAAGCCCTGTGGCAATGGTTGCAAAACGGCGCGCATCTGTACATTTGTGGTGATGCTGAACGTATGGCCAAAGATGTTCACCAAGCCTTGATTGAGGTGGCTGTCGAAGTCGGTGGTTTGAATAACGAAGCGGCTGAAGCCTACTTTGAAACACTGCGCAGCGATAAACGTTACCAAAAAGACGTGTATTAATCTCAACCGTTGCGCATATAAGAAACGCATAAAAATAGCCAAAGCTGCACACGTGATGACCTGTGCAGTCAGCGAACCGAATTTGAAGAGGCAGTTGCCATGAGTGAGCAAAAGTTAGCGTTAAACGAATACCTAAAGACCGACAGTGATTACCTGCGCGGTACGATTAAAGAAGGCTTAGATTCTGCGGTAACCGGCAGTTTCAGTGACGGCGATCAGCAGTTGATCAAATTCCACGGCTTCTATCAACAGGATGATCGCGATTTACGTAACGAACGTAAAGAGCAAAAACTTGAGCCTCTATATAGCTTTATGTTGCGTGCTCGTGTGCCTGGTGGTATCTGTTCTCCACAGCAATGGTTAGGTGTAGATAAAATTGCGTCGACCTTAACCAGCTCAAACAGCATACGTTTAACGACCCGTCAAACCTTCCAATACCACGGTATTCCTAAGCGTAACTTGAAGACCATTATTCAAGACTTAGATCGTGAAGCGCTGGATTCGATTGCCGCTTGTGGTGACGTTAACCGTAACGTGATGTGTAATCCTAATCCGGTGGAATCGAAACTGCACGAGCAAGCCTATGCGGTGGCGAAACAACTGTCTGATCATCTGCTGCCACATACGCGTGCTTATGCCGAAATTTGGTTAGATGAAGAAAAGTTACTCTCAACCGAAGATGAAACCGTTGAACCTGTATATGGCAAAACTTATCTGCCACGTAAGTTCAAAATGGCGGTTGCGGTTCCTCCCGATAACGATGTTGACGTTTACACTAACGATTTAGGCTTTATCGCGGTTGCTGAAAACGGCGAGTTGGTTGGCTTTAACTTAACGGCGGGCGGCGGCATGGGCTCGACCCATGGCGAGGTGGAGACTTTCCCACGTCTTGCAGATGACTTTGGTTTTATCAAAACTGAAGACGTGATGAAGTTTGCCGAAGCTGTCATGACAGTGCAACGCGACTGGGGTAATCGTGTTAACCGTAAACGTTCACGCCTTAAATACACTATCGTCGACCATGGCTATGAGAAATTTAAAGCCGAAGTCGAACTGCGCGCTGGGGTGAAGTTTGAGCCTAAGCGTGATGTAGTGATTGGCGATCGCGGCGATCGTTATGGCTGGGTCGAAGGCGTTGACGGTAAATGGCATTTAACCTTATTTATCGAAAGCGGCCGCATTAAAGATTTACCGGGTCAAACCCTGCAAACGGGACTGCGTGAAATAGCTAAGATCCACAAAGGCGATTTCCGCATGACCTCGAATCAAAACATGATCATCGCAGGTGTCGCGGCAGAAGATAAAGCCACGATTGAAGGCTTAGCCCGCAAACATGGTTTACTGGGCCAAGTGTTGACGCAAACCCGCGGTCATTCGATTGCCTGTGTGGCTTTGCCGACGTGTCCATTAGCGATGGCGGAAGCCGAGCGTTACTTCCCTGAGTTTATCGATCACATCGATGCGCTGCAGGCAAAACACGGCATCAGTGAGCAAGCGATTGTGGTGCGGATGACGGGTTGTCCAAACGGTTGTGCACGTCCATTTGCCGCTGAAATTGGGCTTGTGGGTAAAGCGCCAGGTCGTTACAACTTGTACTTAGGCGCAAGCTTTGAAGGGACTCGTCTGAACAAGATGCACAGAGAAAATATCCAAGAGGCGGAAATTCTCGCCGAATTGGATACCCTGTTTGGCCGCTACGCCGTCGAGCGTGATGCAGGCGAAACCTTTGGTAACTTCACCGTCCGCGTGGGCGTTGTGAAGGCGGTTATTGATGCCGCTAAGGATTTTCATGGTTGATCATCAACAAGAAAACAGTGATACAGTGCCGACTGTGGTCAGCACGGCCGAGTTAACGGCGCTATTGAGTGCGCCCAAGGCCGAGCAAACGATAGAGCTTGAGCGCATAAATCAGTTCTTAGCCGGATTGAGCGCACAAGAGCGAGTGTTATGGGGCTTAACTTATTTGCCCGGTAATCATGCGCTGTCGTCAAGTTTTGGTATTCAAGCCGCAGTGATGCTGTATATGGTGAGCCAGGCACAGGCGAATATTCCGGTTATCCTCACGGATACAGGGTATTTGTTCCCTGAAACCTATCAGTTTATCGATGAGCTGACACAGCGTTTATCACTGAATGTAAAAGTATATCAAGCGCCGATGACAGCCGCATGGCAAGAGGCACGCTTTGGTAAGTTGTGGGAACAAGGGTTAGACGGGTTAGAGCAATACAACCGTTTAAACAAAGTTGAGCCTATGCAACGCGCCTTAGCCGAGCTTGACGTTGGTACTTGGTTTGCAGGGCTGAGACGTAGCCAAGCCACCACCCGTGAGGCGCTGCCGATACTGGCGATTCATGGCACTCGCTTTAAGTTACTGCCGATTATCGAGTGGTCGAATAAAGATGTGCACCTATATTTGACTCAATTTGACTTGCCGTACCACCCACTTTGGGACCAAGGCTATGTTTCTGTTGGTGATACCCATTCGAGTAAACCACTTGAATTAGGCATGACAGAGGAAGAAACTCGCTTTAATGGGCTGAAACGTGAGTGTGGTCTGCATTACGATATCTAGTTATCTTATTGATTTAAAGTATTAAACGCCTCAATTGCCATTGGGCGTTTTTTATCTCGGTAAGAAAGGTCTTATCTTTGGTTGAATTTAATACTCTGGATTGACGAGAAAGCGAAGCTATGTCATTTAAGCGTCATTTCACTGAGATATATTGATATTCATAGGGTTAGGGTTAGTGGCTCTTTAAAGGATAAAAATATTGTACATTTTTACTCACAGAGTTATGCACATTGGTTGAGCCTGAACTATATTTTGAAGTTCCCGTAGATGGTTTTGAGGGATTTTACTGTGAAATTGACATGATTCATGTCTTTTCCGAGGTTAAGTGGTTGTATATCGGTATTTATGGGCTGGGTTTGCTGTGTATTGATATCATTCGACTGGATGCAGTGAAAGCGTTGAAAACCTGACTCGCAGCTGCGAGTATCAAGCAGTTTGATTGACTTGCTAGCCCTCGTTAATCAGCCATCATTACCTCGGTCAGCTGTCGTCAAAGCTGCCGAGGTCAAGTTAAGTCAAGTCCTCGCCATCTTCAATAGTGATTTGTTATTGTGGTTATTTCTCTGCCTATCTTTGATTCTCGAGTAAGATATCCTTGGTGTTTCCTCCAATGTCGTAGCATGATCGACCCGCAACTCCCTTAAGGCTTTAGGCGGTTTTCTAATAAGCCTTGGGTGTTGTAAAGAATGCCTAATGGATTGGCTTGACTGGATATCATAAATGAGAGATGAGAGTGCGCGGATGAGATGGTGTAAATGACGGCTCCTTTATATGCGATGCGAGATCATGTCAGGCGTCCTAGTGCCAATAAGTCGAGTAGTCCTGCTCCTCAGAGGCGTAAGCGTGGCTTTCGTCGTTTATTGTCTTGGCTATTCAAGGGATTAGTATGGGCATTAATTTGCTCAATCTTATTGGTTATTCTACTCAGATTCGTTAATCCACCCATGTGGACCTGGCGGATTGAGCGCGCCTTATTTCCACCTGCACCTATGGGGGAAGTCATGCATCAGTGGCGCGATTTAGCGCACATTTCTCCTGAGTTACAATTGGCGGTGATCGCCGCAGAAGATCAACGTTTTGCCGAGCATACGGGATTCGATTTAGCCGCGATAAGTTCGGCGCTGAAATACAATCAGAAAGGCACTAAAGTTCGCGGAGCCAGTACCTTAAGTCAGCAGGCGGCGAAAAACCTGTTTATGTGGTCTAGCCGCAGTTTCTTTCGTAAGGGACTAGAAGCTTGGTTTACCTTAATGATGGAACTGACTTGGGATAAGTCGCGCATCCTTGAAGTGTATTTAAATATCGTTGAATTTGGCCCAGGTATTTATGGCGCCGAAGCGGCATCAAAGCATTATTTTGGAAAGTCTGCGGCAAAACTAACCCAATATGAGGCTTCATTACTCGCAGCTATCTTACCCAATCCTTGGCGTTATAAAGTGTCACCTCCGTCGTCCTATGTGCAGCAGCGTTCCGCTTGGATCCGCAAACAAATGCGCCAGTTAGGTGACGTCACGCTTAAAAAAGTCCACGAAGCGGGATGAAATTACGATTGTGATTTTGTTGTTAAATTGTAATGATGGCATATTTGATTCGTAGCTTGAAAAGTAGAGTGTTTGAATAGTTCAAGGAATAAATGATGTTTGAGTTTAATTTTGAGCGGGATATGGCTTTATTACGTGAAGAATATGCCAGAGACGCAAAAATCAACATTCAACAAGTTTGGAAGAATGATACTGCTGCAATAATTGCCAAAACACTCGCGAGTGAAGTGATGTTTGATAACGCAATGTTTGTTGAAAATAAGCCGATGAGAGTTTCAGATCAACAAATACGCCAATTGCCTGTCTCCACCCAAAAGGATTTACAGCAAAAAATATTACAAAATGCTTCAAATGGTATTGGGTTTCTATATGGTAGTCATCTAGTCGGTGGCCTTGACGGAAAAGCATCGCCTGAGTTACTTACTTCGTTACATCGTTTTATTAACCGCCCTGAAATGTTTAACTTTATCCAAGCGATTACTGGTATTGAAGGTATTTGCTATGCCTCACTACATGCCAGTCGCTATATACAGGGAAATTTCTTAACGAGACATAATGATGTAGTGGAAAGCGAAGGACGTAAAGTCGCTTTTGTTTTTGGTTTTACACCAGAGTGGCATCCTGATTGGGGAGGTTTACTGCAATTTTTTACACCTCAAGGAGTTCTTACTGACACTTGGGTTCCCACTTTTAATAATTTGGCATTATTTGACGTGCACCATCCACATTCAGTTTCTTATGTTGCGCCTTTTGCGAGGCATTCAAGATTTTCAGTCACGGGATGGTTTCGTACTATAGGGCCTCAATAAGGTTAGTGAAGATTAGATTTCGATACTGTCGTAATTAGCATCAGAGGCGTTTTAATGCTAAATTATCGCCAAATTTTCTGGGCGATTAGCCCTTGTTAGCCTTGGTCGTTACTTCGTCTTCATGACCAAACTAAAAGTAATAAGGTTCTGATTTTGCATTATCTGCGTAAGGGATATGTAAGAGCGGATAAATATTCAAATACCTAGGGATTACTTTAGGTATTGATTTCATAAAATTGAATTGTCATTAAATGGAGTTTCTTAAATGAAAAAGATTGTGATTGCCGCGGCAATTATTGCAGCTGGTGCGGGTGGTTATTGGTATACGCAGAATGGTACTGGCTCTAGTGCCTCTGCAAATCCTTTGCTCGACTATGTGCCTGCCGATACGCCGATATTTTCGGGTCAGCTAAAACCCTTCCCGTTAAAAGCGTATTTACAGTCTATTTCTGGAAATTACCAGCAATATCCAAGTAACGCGCTTGCCGAATTTGGTGAGCTGGATAGCCCTATGGGTAAGTTCTTCGTCAGCATTTATCAGCAGTATATGGATGGCATTAAAGAGCCTGCCTTACTGTTGAAAACCTTTGGTTTTCCAGATGAAGTTAAGCCTTATATCTACACGTTAGGCGCTTTGCCTGTATTAAAGATTGACGTTAATCAAGTCGATGCTTTTTGGGCTGTATTAGATAAAGCCGAAAAAGACAGTGGTGTGACCCACGAAATGCGTAAAGTGGGTGATGTTGATTATCGCGCTTATGCATTATCGGATGAGACTTCAACTGAGAAAGCTGAACTGTTATTTGCCCAGAAAGATGGCATATTAACGATTACTTTCAGCACCTCAATTACCGAGCCTGAGTTATTAGAAATGGCATTCGGTATTAAGAAGGCACCGCACTCATTGGCCGCTTCTGGCATATTAGACGATATTATTAAGACCCATGGTTTTAAAGATGACAGCATCAGCTTTATCAACCATGTGGAAATTGTAAAGGCGTTGACTTCAGCCGATAGCAATATGTTATCCAAGCAATTGACAAAGTTTTTTGCTAATGAAAGCGTTGGCGAAGATCCATTAGCTCAAATTAGAACACCAGAATGTCGCACCGAATTAACCGCTATTGCGGCTAATTGGCCGCGCACGGTTGCGGGTTTAACCGCGTTTTCTGTGACAGAAAAAGAAAGCCATATGGCGGCCTCATTTGTGGTTGAAACTAAGAATCAACCAATTCTTGCGGCAATGCAAAAGATGCGTGGCTTTATTCCTGCACATCTGGCGGATATCGACAGCACTATTTTCTCTATGGGCATAGGCTTAGATGTCAACGAAGTTGCACCTTCATTAACGGCTATTTGGGATGATCTGCAAAAGCCGCAATTGACCTGTGCGCCACTGGCCGAGTTGCAAGCTGAGTTGAGCCAACAGAGCCCAGCTATGCTAGGCATGTTCACTGGTATGGCGAACGGTGTGAAAGGCATGAGCGTTTCATTGCTCGACTTTAAAATGAGCACACAAGATCAAGAGCCTAAGTTAGAAAGCTTAGATGCGTTAGTGAGCCTCAGCGCCGAAAACCCGTCTATGTTGTTCAATATGGTGAAACCTTTCGCCCCTATGTTGGCCGAAGTGCAATTAGCCGATAACGGCGATGCCACTGACTTATCACCCATATTGATGTTGCCTCCTGAGTTAGGTGTTAAGCCTATGCTCGCGATTAAAGGTCAGCATTTAGTGGTGTATAGCGGTGATAAAGGTCTGGCGTTGGCAAACAAATTAGCGGGCGAGAAACTGTCTGCGAATGGCATGTATAGCTTATCTGCCGATTACGGCAAGATGTTCACTCCAATGCTGACGTTGTTAGAAATGAGCGGCGAGCCAATCCCTGAAGAAATGAAAATGCTTAAAGATTACAACATGCGAGTTCAAATGAGCTTCGATGTGAATAAGCAAGGTTTGGTTATAGGTTCAGTTGCCAATTCTAAAGCGACTGAAAAGAAATAATTCTAGAATCCATTTTTTAGCTAACTGATATCAGTTAACGAATCAATGTTTGAAATGAGCCAGCAGATTGCTGGCTCTTTTTTTAGCTTTAATTCAGCTTAGCTTGAGCCAACTTAGTGGGTTGTGATGTTTGAATGAGCTGAGTTTTTGGCTTAGCGGAACGTACTAAACTCACCAGTCCTTGCCATTGAATATCACTGTTTTGGGGGAGCCAAATATCGGGCTCAGTCCCAGCACCTGACAAGAGTTTTCCCTGGGCGTCATAGGTTAACGAACTACTGAATCTTATGTCTAACCCACTGTTTGGCAGTTTGAAATGGTACTGACGTGCAAAATCGCCCGAGGTTTTTTCACCAATTAAATTCGCCCTAGACCAAGATTTAGTGCGATAGGCAATCCACTCACATTCTTGGCGGCATTTGGGACTCACGAGCAGCGCTAAGCGATTTCGCCCTTCAGGAGTCACCGCAGGTTTAGTGCGAATATACCAAGGGCTGAATTTATCTTCATCGACTGAGGGTAAGTTGCGGGTGAGGGATTTTAGTCGAGGCACACTGTATTCGAGCGCAGCTAAAGGCTTAAAGTTGAGTGGCTGCAGATAGTCATTTCTCAGTTCCGGTGAGCGGCGATAGTGTGCAAATCCCATCACGTTCGGCGCTAAAGTGTTATTTAAATCAGCATCTTGATATCGCGATAATAGGGTCAATAACTTTGGGCTAAAACCACTAGCATCACGTAAGTCAATGATCAGTAGGGGATGCGTCATGCCCTTGAGCAGTTCTTGCTGTAGATCTCTATTTAATTCAAAGGCGTACAGATCACTGATTTTCAGTTTGACCGTAGTATTGTTAACCGTCTCTAATTGATATGGAACGTCTTGAAATTCGGAGCGCTCAAACTGAGACAACTGATTAATGAATTCTAAAACACTCATATCTTGTGTCTTATCTTCTTGATTACTTGCCGCTAATTGCGCCTGCGGTTCGTGGCTTGGCAGGGCGAGAGTCACCTGCTGGTTTTGCAGATCATCATTAATCAGCGTAACGAGCACATAGGGCTTGATGCTGAGCCCTAAGTCTTCACGCAGCAGGTTCAGTTTTTTCAGCCAAGGTAACTGCATTTCTTGGCTCTGTTTTGCAGGTTCAGATAAATAGGCTTGGCTGGCTGCTACCCATTTACTCATAGGTAAACCGTCGATATGAGTCACAAAGGGAAAGTCGTTGTTGATTGGACTATTACTGCTATCCAAAGCTAACCACTGGTCGTTAAGTGGTCGTAAGGTTAACGGGAGATCGCCACTTTGATCATCGAAGTCATGCACTTGAGCGCCGGGATCTTTGAGGCTATTGAGCAGTTTAGTGATTTCAGCGGCAAAGCGGTCATTGGGAGTCATATCTTGATACTGCTCGACAATCAGGCTCGCCATATATTTGAGTTGCGGACTGGCTTTATCGGGCGTTAACGCATAAAACGCTGAGTGTTGCTCGATTTGATCTAATAAGGCATAGAGATCTTGGCGTACCTCTTGCGCATTAAGCATAGGTGCAGTGTTATCTTTTGGCACAGCGAAAAACGCGAGCTTAAGTAAGCTCGCGAAAATAATGACACTGAGTAGCATGACTATGCTGCGGTAGCTAAAACTCATATTCCTCCATGATGTTAAGGCGTGGCTTCAGGGCACAAAAAGGTGTGCGACTATCGGCTTAAACGCCATTCGGATCAATGTAAATCGTCCCGCTGAGCCATAAACTCAGGTCCATCTGAGCAATTTAGCAGCAGGTTTTGTAGATTAGCAGCAAATTATGGCTGATTTTTGTACTCTGTCACTTTTATATTTGCTACAGAATATCGTTGAGCGAAATCCCGATACCAATACGTTGGTTGTGATAGTTGTAATCGATTAGGCTCTCGCCATAGCCATTAAAGTATTGAGTGTAAAGGCGTAAGTTACCGACGATAGGATAACTCCACGTCAGTTCTGCTGAGCCTCTGTCGATATCTTCTAGGTTTGTTTTAAGGGTTAAGGTGAATCTATGTTCATCGATACCATAGACACCAATAAACTCAGCTCTTCCTATGTAGTCATCAATATTGGGATTATCGTCACCGCGGGCTTGATGTGGATCTGTTTTTTCATCCTCAGGAATACGCCACCAGACTTTAGTTGAGAAGGCGAGTGGACCGGCATCAAAAATCATAGTGGCATAGAGTCGATTCCAGCTGCGAGAAAGCGGTCCTGATTTACCATTCGATTGATGCACAGCACCAACGCCCCAAAAGGAATTGGTCACACTGCCGATTTTCCAATCGTTATTAAACAGCATAAAGACTTCAGGCTCGTGATTGGTCTCACGGAACGGAGATGAGGTGTCTTTGTTATAAACCTGCCAATAGGATTGATTGGTATAGGCAAAGAATAAATGACCATTATCACCAAAGACATTGTACCAAATAGGGAATTTAAAACTGATTTGAAACTTAGCCTCGAACTCATCCAAAGTGTAGGGATTGATGAGGGCATCTTCAGCGAACGGTGCCATGTTGGGATCTGGGCTATAGGTCGCAGGTAAAATGTAATTCACTTTATGGGGTGTAATCACAAAAGGCAGTTCTGCCGTGGCAAGTTCATCTTTGACTCTTCCTTCTACTAATGATTCTTCGGCATTTATACTCGTACAAGCTAATAGCCCAGCCATTGCAATACCTGAATAAAGTCGTTTCATCGGCCCTCCTTGATGTGCTTATTTGTGTATTTGTCAGTCGTACTCAACAAAGATAGTTATGCCCAGCTTACCATTAGAAAGTGAATTTATGGTTATGTAAAAATTCTGCGTCATTTGGTGACAATTTATCTTGTTAGTGAGGTTTTCACCCTGTTGGGGCAGGTTTGGGTAGAATTTTTGGCAATAACATAGTGCCAGAATCACACACTTAGCTGAGCGGTGTTCGTTTTATACAACAGATGAATCCATATTAAGTTATTTAAATTCAACTGGTTATTGGTGTTTTGTGGCGTTTTTGATTTTGAAACTCAATATTTTTCCACTTTAAATCGACGTCAGTGATTTCTTTTATATCTAAATGATATAAAAACTAATAATTATCTATTTATTATGGAATATAAGACGCGCTATATTTCTACAGACTAAAGTGATCTTGGGGATGCTGATGGAAATTTTATCTTTACCGGGCCAAGCGGCCAAAGGCAAAGTCTGGCTGGTGGGTGCAGGTCCTGGTGACGTTGAGTTATTGACGTTAAAGGCATGGCGCATCCTTAAAACCGCAGATGCTGTGCTATACGACGCTTTAGTCAGTCAAGATATCCTCGATCTTATTCCAAAAGACGCTGAAAAGATTGCCGTAGGTAAACGTGCGGGTAAGCATAGCGCCGCACAGGACGAGATTAATCAGTTACTCGTTACTAAAGCCTACACCCGTAAAAATGTGGTGCGTCTTAAGGGCGGCGATCCTTTTATTTTCGGTCGCGGTGGCGAAGAGTTACAAACCTTAGTCGAAGCGGGGGTTGAGTTTGAAGTCGTCCCCGGCATCACCGCCGCCAGCGGCACATCGGCCTATGCGGGAATTCCCCTGACCCACAGAGACCATGCCCAAGGTGTCACTTTTATCACTGGCCATTGTCAGTTAGAGAGTCGCCCTATGGACTGGCAAGGTTATGCAAATCCTAACAATACCTTAGTCGTGTATATGGGGATTCTTAACGCCGGCATTATTCGCCAAGGTTTAGTCGATGCGGGCCGAAGCCCTGACACTCCCGTTGCGATAGTGTCAAAGGCGACCACTAAAGAACAACGTCGTTTTATCGGCCGTTTAGGTGAGCTCGAACAGCTTGCCGCCGATCCTGAATTACAAATGCCAGCCTTGATGATCATAGGTGAAGTGGTTGCGCTGAGTGACACTTTGCATTGGTTCAACCCTGAAGCGGTTGAATCGAGTCATGCCAGTGATGAGCAGACTCAATCGGTTAGAGTCTCGGCCGCCGCGTCGATAAGCTAAGCCACAAACAGTTAAAGATACTTAGCAGTTAAAGATGCTAAGCGTTAAAGATGTTAAGTAGTTAAAGATATTAAGAAAATTAAGCTAACCCATGCTGTGGCAACACGGCGAATTTAAGGTAAACGGAGAATAGTATGGCCGGGCGTGAATTAAGCCACTTACAACAACTGGAAGCCGAGAGCATCCAGATCATTCGTGAAGTTGCAGCCGAATTCGATAATCCTGTGATGTTGTATTCCATCGGGAAAGATTCTTCCGTTATGTTGCACTTAGCGCGTAAAGCCTTTTATCCGGGCAAGATCCCATTCCCGTTGCTGCATGTCGACACGGGTTGGAAATTCAAAGAGATGATCGCGTTTCGTGATGCGCAGGCAAAGAAATTTGGCTTCGAGTTACTGACGCACATCAACCCAGAAGGGTTGGCGCAGGGGATTAACCCTTTCGACCATGGCAGTGCGAAACACACTGACATCATGAAAACCCAAGGTTTAAAGCAAGCACTTAACCAATACGGTTTTGATGCCGCTTTCGGTGGGGCTCGCCGCGATGAAGAAAAATCTCGCGCCAAAGAACGTGTGTATTCGTTCCGCGACCGTCACCACCGATGGGATCCTAAAAACCAACGTCCAGAATTATGGCGCACCTATAACGGCGCGGTGAACAAGGGCGAAAGTATTCGCGTGTTCCCGTTATCTAACTGGACTGAGCTGGATATTTGGCAATATATTTATCAAGAAAACATTGAGTTAGTGCCTTTGTATTTTGCGGCTAAACGTCAAGTGGTTGAGCGCGGCGGTCAGTTAATCATGGCCGATGACGAGCGGATGAAGTTAGCCGAAGGCGAGCAGTTTAAAGAAGAATTGGTGCGTTTTAGAACCTTAGGTTGCTACCCACTTACGGCCGCCATGCATTCTGAGGCCGACAGCCTAGAGAAGATTATTGAAGAAATGCTGTTAACCCGTTCAAGCGAGCGTCAGGGACGATTGATTGACTCAGATCAAAGTGCCTCGATGGAGCAGAAGAAGCGTCAAGGCTACTTCTAATCTCGGCAAGGTTAACCCTATTTCGCGAAGGTGGCGCAAGTAAAGCGCAACCTTCAGCCAAGCAGATCAAGAGTGAGAATAAGATGGACAAAGCGGTCAATAAAACCAATCTCATGGCGGCAGAAATTACCCTCCATGGTGTGAAAGAATATCTAGCCCTGCAGCAGCACAAAGGCTTACTGCGCTTTTTAACCTGTGGCAGTGTGGATGACGGCAAGAGTACCTTAATCGGCCGCCTGTTACACGACAGCGCCCAGATCTATGAAGATCAATTGGCGAGCCTAAAGAGCGACAGCGCTAAGATGGGCACCACAGGTGAAGCTATCGACTTAGCCTTGCTGGTGGATGGTCTGCAAGCCGAGCGCGAGCAGGGCATCACTATCGATGTGGCTTACCGTTACTTTTCAAGTGATAAGCGTAAGTTCATCATCGCCGATACGCCAGGGCATGAGCAGTACACGCGCAACATGGCAACGGGTGCATCGACCTGTGATTTGGCGGTGATCTTAGTCGATGCCCGCTACGGCGTGCAGACTCAGACTAAACGCCATGCGTTTATCGCGTCATTACTGGGGATTCGTCACTTCGTTGTTGCCGTGAACAAGATGGATTTGCTTGGGTTTGACGAGCAAGTATTCAATCGTATTCGTGCTGACTTTACCGATTTCGTTAAAGATTTCGGTAACCTCGATATCCACTTTGTGCCGTTATCGGCACTTAATGGTGACAACGTGGTTGAGCGCAGTACTCAAAGCGACTGGTATCAAGGTGGTACTCTGCTGGAACTGCTAGAAACCATTGATACTCAACGTGAACTCAGCTCATTGCCAGTGCGTTTCCCTGTGCAATATGTGTCGCGTCCTAACTTAGATTTTCGCGGTTTTGCAGGCACTTTAGCCTCTGGCATTATCAATGTCGGCGACGAGTTAGTCGCTTTGCCATCGGGCAAACGCAGCAAGGTTGAACGCATTGTTACCTTCGATGGTGACATACAAGAAGCGGTTGCTGGCCAAGCTGTGACCATCACGCTGGAAGATGAAATTGATATTTCCCGTGGCGATTTACTGGCAAGACCGGATTCTGCACCTGCCGTCGCTAACGTGATCAGCGCTGACATAGTGTGGATGGATGAAAAGCCATTGCAACTCGGCCAGTTATACGACATCAAAGTGGCCGGTAAGAAGACGCAAGCCTCTGTGACTGGCATCGATTATGTGGTTGATGTTAATACTTTAGCGCGCAGCGCGACGGACACGCTTGGGTTAAACGCGATTGCTCGCGTGACCTTAGAGCTGACCGAAGACATAGTGTTCGATGCGTATTCGTTAGTACGCGATACCGGCGGAATGATCCTAATCGATCGCCTGAGCAATGCGACGGTTGCCGCAGTGATGGTGGTGTCGGGTCAGCATGTTAACAAACAAATAGCATCACAATTTAGTGCCTTTGAAGTTGAGTTTAATGCCTTAGTGCGTAAACACTACCCACATTGGCAAGCGATAGATATCTCTAAGCTTGGAGCTTAATTTGTGAGTGACTTGTGGCTGTTAGCGATTATTTTGTTAGGTCTTGTGGCTGGCTTAATTAGCGGCCGTATCAATCCAGCGGTATTGTTTTTATTTGCATTTTTGCTCTGTTATTTGCTTGGCATGGTTGCGCTCGATACCGCATTAACAAGCTTTACAAATATTGGCTTAGTCACACTCGTCCTATTGGTGTTGGCCGCGACGGCGTTAGAAAAAACCTCCCTGCTGGGAAAGTTGAGTCAAGTCATAGGCAATAGTTCTTTGCCTATGACAATGGCAAAGCTTGGGCTATCGACCGCCTTGCTGTCGTCCTTTACCAATAACACTGCGGTCGTGGCGTCGCTTATCGGGGTTGTGCGTCGCAATCAAGCACACGCACCCGCTAAGTTATTATTGCCGTTAAATTATGCGGCAATTTTAGGTGGCACACTGACCCTGATTGGTACCTCGACCAACTTGATTGTGAACTCCTTTGTGGAAAACGCCGGCTTACCCGCCTTAGGTTTCTTCGAGTTCACGCCGGTCGCTGTTGTGATCGTCGTCGCTGGCATCTTGTTATTGATCTTACTAGCGAACATTCTGCCCGACAGACGGGAAGAGTCGGGTGAAGAGGCGCTGCCTTACTTGCTCGAAGCCCATGTGGCAAAAGGCTCATCCTTAGTGGGTCGCAGTGTGGTGGATAACAAACTCAGGGCGCTGAAGAAGTTATATCTGGTTGAACTAGAACGCAGCGGCATTTGTATTTGCCCTGTGCCGCCCCAGTTAGTGCTGCAAGCGGACGACGTGCTGCGCTTCAGTGGTGCAGTCGAATCGGTTGAGTTATTGCATCAATTCGATGGTTTAGATTGGTTTGGTAAGCATCAAGCTAAGGGACAAAATTTAGTTGAAGCAGTGCTCGCGCCATCATCCAGTTTAGTCGGCAGTTCGTTGAAAGAATCGCGTTTTCGTGAGCAGTTCGATGCGGCCGTGATGGCGATCCGCCGCGGAAATCATCCGCTGAAGGGCGGGCTTGGCGACATTATTCTGCAACCCGGTGATGTGTTGTTATTGACGCCAGGCGATGGTTTCAGCAATAGCGCAAAATTGAGTTCAGAATTTGCGGCGATCAGCGGCTTAGATTTGAATGTGCGCTTAGACAGTCGCCGTGGTCGTTGGGTATTGCTAGGCTTTGCGGTCACGATCGTTTTGAGTGTCACCGGTGTATTGCCATTGGCTAAAGGTTTAGTGCTCCTGCTGCTGAGTTATTTTGTTATTGGCGCTGTTACTTTGGCAGAGCTTAAACGCCGTTTTCCATTGGAACTAGTGGTGATAGTGGGGAGTGCGTTAGGGCTCGCTAACTTGATGATGAGCACTGGCCTTGCGGACAGTTTAGCCCAAGGATTACTCTCGGTTATCAATGGTTATGGGGTGTTTGGCGCTTTTGTCGGTGTGTATTTTATGACCTTGTTGTTGACTGAATTAGTTACCAATAATGCTGCCGCAGCGCTGGCTTTCCCTATCGCCTACGCGATTGCGCTTAATTACGGTGTCGATGCAAGACCCTTTATTATGGCCGTGGTTTTTGGTGCCAGCGCGAGCTTTATTTCACCCTACGGCTATCAAACCAATTTGATGGTGTTTAATGCGGGTAATTATCGCTTCAGTGACTTCGTCCGCCTAGGATTGCCGTTATCTGTGCTGTATTCCCTGATAGTGATATTTATGGTGCCGATCATCTTTCCTTTTTAGTGATTAGCTTGAGTTTATTGCCCTTATGTTAGCCGTTTAACAACATGGGGATTGAGGAGTTTTTATGACAAATATCGTGTGGCATCAACATCCTGTAGATCAAGCCGCCAGAGCCGAACAGAAAGGCCAAAATCCAGTATTACTCTGGTTTACCGGACTGTCTGGCGCGGGCAAGTCGACACTGGCTGGTGCATTAGAGCGGGCGTTATTTGAGGCGGGATTCCACACTTATTTGCTCGATGGCGACAATGTACGCCATGGACTGTGTAAAGACTTAGGGTTTACGGTTGAAGACCGTGACGAAAACCTGCGCCGTGTCGGCGAAGTGGCTAAATTGATGGTGGATGCGGGGCTTGTGGTGTTATCGGCCTTTATCTCCCCGACCCGTGAGGAGCGCGATAGCATTCGTGCCCGTTTCCCTGCCAGTCAGTTCATTGAAGTGCATGTGTCGACGCCATTAAGTGTGTGCGAGCAGCGTGATCCTAAGGGGTTATATGTGAAAGCACGCAGTGGTGAAATCAGTAATTTCACTGGTATTTCATCACCCTATGAAGCGCCATTAGCGGCAGAATTGACCATAGATACCAGCAAAGGCGATTTAGCGACTCAAGTCCGCGCCTTAATCGATTATCTAACGGCAATCAATGTTATCAATGCCGATAAGGCTAAAGCGCTCGCCTAGTGTTATGACTAGTTATACCTAGCCATATCAAGCCAAGTTATGCCTTAGCAAGTGATTGAATGGTCATAAAAAACAGGAGCCTTGGACTCCTGTTTTGTTTTGGGCGCAATGCGTCCGCTATGTTCAATGCTGATATTCAAGCAACATGGTTTAAGCGCCGTGTTCAAACACCATAGTTCAAGCATCATGTTTAGACATCAAGTTTTAGCATCATATTCGGCCAGCATATTGGCCATCTATCGCCGTTGCGTATAACCGGTTAATTCAGATTCAGCTCGGCGGCTTCTGGGGCTGTTACTGGGATTGTTAGACTAAAAACGCTGCCTTTACCTAACGTACTGCTGACCGTAATTTTCCCGCCAAGAAGTTGGCTGACAAGTTGATAGGTTAAGTGTAAACCCAGCCCAGTTCCGCCATTTCCCCTACGAGTGGTAAAGAAGGGATCGAAGATTTGTTTCATTGTTTCCTCGCTCATTCCTATGCCATTGTCTGAGACTGTGATTTCGACTATTTGCTCTTCTATCATCTTTGCCGAGATTTTGATTTGACCATTAACTCGCCCTTCAAAAGCGTGAGTTATCGCATTGGTGACGATGTTTTCAAGGGATTGTCCGAGTGCGCCTGGGTAGCTGTTCAGTTCGATATTGGCATCAACGTCGATTTCGAGCTCATGGGATTGCTTCTTCATCCGCAGCCATGAGGTATGTAGCATGTCCTGAACGAGGCTCGTGAGCTTAAAACTACGGCGCTCTTCCCTTGTTCTATCGACGGCTAAGCGTTTGAAACTACTGACTAAGGTTGCGGCTCTGCTTAAGTTGGCTTGCACTATCTCCGCGCCTTCATGGAAGTGAATAAAGTAAGTATCAACATCAGATCGCTTAAGACCCGTTTCGAAGGCGGTTTGCAACTTAGTGCATTCATTTTTCATGCTCGATAACGTGACCTGTGCTGCGCCGACTGGGGTATTGAGTTCATGGGCGACGCCAGCCACCATCATGCCTAAGGATGAGAGTTTTCCCGTCTCGATTAGTTGTTGCTGAGTGTCGTGTAAGTGCTGTAACGATTCGGCTAACGCGGCATTGGATTGGGTGAGTTTTTGCTGTTGCTCGGTTAACTCTTGATTCAATTTGTCCCGTTCTCGCATGGACTTTGCAGCGCGCCAACAGATCCCACCGCCGAGTAACAGTAATAAAATCCCTAGACTGAGCGCTTCCAGCAGGCTGCGTTGATTAATCTTTGAGAGTTGATCATTGGGAACCCGTATCACGAGTTTCCAATCTTGGTCAGAAGTGTTGGTCGCATCTTGTACATTTTCATAATCCCAGAGCCCTTCGGGGGTGATAAAGGCGCCTTCGCTATCTTGGATAATCTGTTGCCAAGCATCGGGATTGAGCTTAGCTAAGGTTAATTCGGGGCGATTAAACATAAATGCCCAGGTGAGTTCGGGATTGGATGAGAGTAGCCAGTAACCCTCTTTATTCAGCAGTGAAAGCTCAACATTGCTGTTAGCTGTAATTTTGGCAATGGCGTCTAACATGGATTGGGCGAGAAAATTGAGGGCAATAAAGCCTTGGCGCTCGCCTGAAGGTAAAAACACGGGAGTGGTGACTCTTAATACGGGCTTGATTGGGTTTTCTATTTCTCCCTTTTCGACATTCAAATCTAAGGGCGAAAAGTAAAAGCTATTAGGGGCTAAGCTTAAACTCTGGATGGCGTAATATCGCTTAGCCTTCAATTGCAATAATGGTTTAGCAACTATGTGTGGGAGATTCTGGACAAGATTGACTCTGACTTTTTCTAAGGCGTTATTATCGAGCCAACGTACTTGATCGTAGTTTTGTGATGCGGCACTAAAGCTTTCGAAGAAATGTTCGACCTGAGTGAGATCTTGCTCATTTCCCGCCGCCGCATCGAGGAGTGTTTGATATTTAGCAAGAAATAGGGCGTCGCGCTTAATATTACCAATATGGTAGGCAATGGTTTTAGCTGCATCACCTAAAAGGGTGTTCGCCTCTTGGTATAAGGGCACCATGGCATCTTCATGGCGCTTTTGATAAAGCAAAGTGGTGAGTATCGGCACCAACAATAACCACGGCAGCATGAATCTGAGCCAGTAGCCCCAGAAGGTAGGCTGAGTCAATTGCGATGGCGCTGTCATAGTGGTGTTTTTTGGTAGTTTTTAAGCCAAGTTAATAACTCCGGTAGTGGCATGGGCTTAGCATAAAAGTAGCCTTGGGCATCGTGGCAGCCGCGGTCGCTTAGCCATTTTGCTTGCTCTTTAGTCTCAACGCCTTCGGCAATCACATTCATGTGGAAGCGTTGTCCTAACAAGATAATGCTATCGACTATCGCAGCGGCGCCATCATCTGAGGTGACATTGTCGATGAAGGATTTATCAATCTTAATGCGGTCGAAGGTCAGTTTACTGAGATAAGCTAACGAGGAAAATCCGGTACCAAAATCGTCAATTGCGATTCTAATGCCTTTTGAGCGTAACTCATTTAATTGCTTGCGGATGATCTCAAAATTTTGCATCGCAATCGATTCGGTGACTTCGATTTCTATCTGCTTGGGCGGGACTTTAGCGTCGGCAATGTGCTGCTTTAAAATATCAACGATGTTTTCCTGCTCAAATTGCATGGCCGATAAATTCACTCCCATACACAAATTGGTATAACCCGCTTCATTGAGTGCGCAGAGTGCTTGGCAAGATTGCACGAATAGTTGCTCACCGAGTTGGGTGATCAAACCTGTCGCTTCGGCAATGGGGATAAAATCCAACGGCGGCACATTTTGACCATTAGGTAAGGTCCAGCGAGCCAGCGCTTCAACCCCGACGACTTCACCTGTTTTAATACAGACTTGCGGCTGCAGTGCAATATGGATGTCATTACAGGTAATACTGTGTTGCAGCGATTGTAAGAGTTCGAAGTGATAGGCCACATTATCGTCATTGGCTTGTTGGTAAGTCACGTGCTGCCGAATACCCAGTTTTTTTACGGTTTTGAGGGCGGTATTCACCTGAGTGATGGCATCAACCGCAGTGCCATCGGCTAATTCTAGCGGCAGTGTGACTGTGCTGATATTGACCGTGATCTTCGATTTCCCCTGTTGATAGGGTTGAATAAAGAGTCGGCTAATAATGTCGGCGGTGACTAAGGTTTTAGGGCCGAGCACGGCAAATTTATCATCCTTGAGGCGGGCGACTAATACACAAGCATCAAAGTGTTCACGTAAACAACAGGCGACATGTTTGAGCATCTCGTTGCCTTGGGACGAGCCAAATACGCGATTAAAATCGGAAAACTTATCGATATCTATGAGCAATAAGTTGAATTTTTCGCGAATGTCTTCCGCCAGCACGCCTTCTAAGGTGCGGAGTAATACGTTGAGATTAGGGATTTTGACGAGCGGATCTTCAAAAGCAATCTTGTCTAGTTGGCTCATGAGCGACACGCTATGCAGGCCACCACAAATGTTCATGCTAAACACACGGATCAGTTCAGTTTCCGTGATATCCAGTGGTCTACCCGTCGCTAAATAGACAGCATAGTCGGCGCCAGCGAGTTCGTCGGGGAAGAAGAGGCAAGTAAAGTCATTTTCAATACGAGACTGCCTGCGGCTCAGGCAAAGTTCAAGTTGTGCTCGTATGTGTTGCTGCTCAAGCTGTTGTAACGAATGGCCAAAATACGGTTCAAACTCACACGATGCGGCAATGATTTGGTGGGAAATACCCTGTTCGGTTAATTCATTTGTCGATTTCACGCACACAATGCCGCCATGGGGCAGGTTCAATAAGGTCGATAACTGGCGCAACATCTTGCCGGAAAGCTCTTTGATATTGCGTGAGGTGTAGAGTGCGCCGCTGGACTCGGCAATCAGTTGCAAGCCACGCTTAGCATTGGCAATACTGCTAATTTGTTGATATGAACGCAGACTCGTAGTGAGGATAGTTTGCAGCCTATCGGCCGATAACTCAGATTTAGTCCAATAGTCGTTGATGTCGTAATCACGCATCACGTCGAAAATAGGGGCCATGCCGGGCTGACCTGTAAGCAGAATAATGCGGATTTTTTCGTTGCCGAGCACTTCCCTAATACCACGCACCAAACGTAGCCCTGCATCTTCGGTTTCCATCACCACATCGACTAAGGCGATCGCAAAATCATTTTCCTTCGCTAATACTTGGCAAGCTTCTGCATAACTAAATGCTTGGGTGAGCTCAATTTTGCAGCCGAGAACGGTGAGGGTAGATAACGCAAAGGCGGTTGAACGTTGGAAGTTTGAGTCATCGTCCACCGCGAGTATTTTGACTGTTTTTTGATTTTCGAGGTGTTGTGGTGAAGACTGTTCGTCTAAAAAAAAGACATCTTGTTCTTGGCTAATCATTCTCTCCATCCTTGAGATGCCATTCGCATCCTTATTCACTCAGCAAATAAAACGAGCATTTTTTATACATAGAGTATTTGCGACAGATGGGGTTTATTCAAGCAAATATTTTTATTAGTCAATAATATAAGCGATTATGTCGCTACTCGATCTTAAAATCCTTAGCGAACAAGAGTTGCAGGGCCTTGAGGTATTCTTGATCCGGCTTAGGTTGCACGAGTTGGGCGAGTTCATCACCAATCGGCGTGAAGCGATAATAGCTAAAAAGCAGATTGCCACTCTTAGGCGTGAGCTTCATTTGTATGCCTTGCAGGGCAAATTGAATCGGCGTTTTGTTGTTAAGCAAGCCGGTTTCGAACTCGCTGCTGTGCAGTATCCCCGCATCGACTAAGGTCAGAATGCTGGAGTAGGGTAGGCCAAACTGGGATAAGCCTAAATTGACTGAGGTCGTTTTACGAAAATACTGGCCAATACCACCGGATAAGCGATAGCCGCTGATGAGTTTTAGGCGCTGTTCGCTATTGACCTTAGCCGCCATTCCGAGGGCTTTTTCAAGGATTTGCGCTTCCCTGTGGGTCAGCTGCTTAAGTAGCGCTAAGGTGCGCAGACTGAAGTTGCCGGGATTAACTATCTCGCTCGATAATATCCGTGCCCACAAGTCTTGCATCCTACGGTTATGGATTTGCTCCGCCATCAAAAAGAATTGATGACTCCAATCGGGATCGAGATCGACTCCAGTCACATCCGATGGCGTATAACTGAGGGCTAAGGCAAAAATGGTTTCTACATTGGCTTGATACTGGCTCGATAACTTGCGGGCTCTATGTTGGGCGCGTTCGGCGATGGAAGCATTCGCAGGGCGATATTCTTGCTCACTGGCTAAGCCTAATTGACGGCCGAGTAGCAGGGCTTTTTTGCGAGCAGATGCCTCGGATGTTGACTCGCCTTCTTCTGCCAACATTAAAATATCTGAATCCTTCATCGCGTTAATCCTTGAGCCTGCATTGGTGGGGAGGTGAGAGCAAAGCGCTCACCTTTATCTGTCTAACTTGTTTGCCTAGCTTTAGCATTTAACTTGAATATCTTGTTTGAATAGCTCGCTTGAGTGCCTAGCTTAGATGGCGATCGCTTTAGCGTTCGTTCTAGACTCAACATTGAGCTTAGCTTATTCCTGAGACCGTTATTATGCCGCTTTATTCGATCGCTTTATTCGATCGCTTTAGCGATGGATTTCGCTTTTTTGCTCGTCCAAGACCATAAGGTTTCATTACCCGGTTCAGGATGGCGCGGTACATTGAGCGCCAGAATTAACGAACATACGGCAAAGCCTGCGCCTATGTAAAATACCAAGGCGGGATCGGTTAACCATAATAAGCCCAAAAGCACAGGAATAATCACTGCGGCAATGTGATTAATGGTGAAACTGACCGACATAGTGGCGGCAATATCTTTGCTGTCGGCAATTTTTTGAAAATAGGTTTTCATCGCGATAGCCATCGCAAACAGTAAATGGTCGATCACATACAGCGCTGCCGCCATGTGTGCTTGCTCGACTAAGGCGTAACTGATGAAGACTATGATGAGTCCAACGTATTCCACTGTCAGCGCATTACGCTCACCAATTCGGCCAATAAACCGCCCAATTGCAGGCGCAAACAACAGATTAACGACATAGTTTATTAAGAACAGCGCAGTAATTTCACTCACGCTATAACCAAACTTTTCGACCATCATAAAGCCCGCAAACACCATAAAAATTTGCCGTCTCG
Source organism: Shewanella baltica (assembly GCF_900456975.1). Classification (NCBI taxonomy): domain Bacteria; kingdom Pseudomonadati; phylum Pseudomonadota; class Gammaproteobacteria; order Alteromonadales; family Shewanellaceae; genus Shewanella; species Shewanella baltica. The sequence continues at coordinate 3,704,876 of NZ_UGYM01000002.1, read as the reverse complement.
CACCCGAGAAAAAGGTCAGCAGGTAATAGAGCCAATAGCGCTTACGCAGAATGATTTTCTTATGTTGGACTTCCGTAGTCTCAAATTTGGGGTAATACCAAGTCATGGTTAGCACCATGACCAGACCTAACGCGCCAATAATCAGATACATGTGTTGATAGTCTAACTTCAACCAGGTCATCACTAACCAAATACTGGCATAACCCACTAAGGCTGCGGCCGAGCGCCACGCCAGTGCTTTACCCATAAAACCCGCCGCATCTTTTTTATCGACCCACTGCAGCGTCAGTGATTGGTTGATGGTTTCAAAATAGTGAAACCCGACGGACATCAATACCGTCGTCAGATACAAGCCGATGACTTGAGGAAAGAAACCTGTCACCGCCACGCCGATACAAAGCAAGGCCAGCGAGAGCAGGGCGAAGGCTTGTTCTCGAATGAGTAAAAGCACAAAAATGGCGGTGAAAGCCAAGAAACCTGGGATCTCGCGCAGGCTTTGTAACATGCCGATTTCAGCACCGGTGAACTGGGCTTTTTCAATCACGAAGTTATTGAGCAGTGCCTGCCAAACGGCAAACACAAGCGACATCACAAAGGTCATCCACAGCAAGAGTGCTTTAGGATCTTTGGTTTGAATGGATTTCATGGATATGGACTCAGGCGATAAGTGTGCAAATGCTAATGCTTTTTTGGCTAATAGGCTAGATCACTTAACGCTTAAAGAGTGTGTGGTTTATGAATCAATATAGCGATTTCTTTGAATAAAAATACGGGCATCAGATCCGGTATACAATCAGATACTAATGTAATTTGTTTGTAAATTTAATTGTAAATTCTAATGCAAATCATTCTCAATTGATCTATTTTGTTCGCGCATTTACGGGGAAGCTGTTACACAGCGCGGAGAAAGAAATGAGAGCAGAGTTAAAGTTGAGTTCACTGGCCATCTTGGTCACTGCGTTCATAGGTGGGGTTAATTGCACTGCACAGGCAGCGACGGACCCTGCGATTTTAGAGCAGGCTATCGCAAGGCAAGAGGCTCAATTACAAGAATTAAAGCAGCAGTTATCAGAATTAGCTGCGCAACAGAAACAGCAGCAAGTTCAGCAGACAGACTATCAAACTAAGACCAGTGTCGCGGTAGATCGTGTTGAAACCGCCGCCGATAAACTTAGCAAGTTTTCATTTGAATCCTACGGTACCGCCGTTTATACCAGTGATGAGTACTTTGATAACGTCCAAGACACCACACCAGAGCGCCGTAATCGTTTCGATTTAGAACGTGTTGTAACTGAGTTCGGCTATCAATTTACCGATGCTTGGAGCATGGAAGTCGAAATAGAGTATGAGCATGGCGGCACAGGCGTCGCTTTAGAATACGATGGTTTTGATGAGTTCGGTGAATTTGAAACAGAAGTCGAAGCTGGCGGAGAGGTGATGATCGAAAAGGCTGAGCTGCGTTATCGTCCGTCTAAAGCCTTTGGTATTAAATTTGGTAATATCCATGTTCCTATTGGCTTGACCAGTATGCTGCACAAACCAAATCAATATCTTACCGTGATGCGTCATCGAAGCGAAGCCGCCATGATCCCCGCCGTTTGGAATGAAAACGGTATCGGTATATATGGTGAAATGGCTGATTTCCACTATCAGGCCCAAATTATCAGTGGTCTCAATTCAGAATATTTTAGAACCTATGATTGGGCAGCGTCGGGTCATCAAAAACGATTCGAGCATGTTAATGGCGACGATTTAGCATTTGCAGGACGTTTAGATTACGGCAACTTTAAGAAAGGTTCCGCCGTTGGTGTCGCTTACTACTATGGCAATACCAGTGGTAATCGTCACAAGAGTAATAAAATCAATGTGGATGGCACAGTTAGCATAGTGTCCGTCGCAGCGGCTTATGTTGAAGGTCCTTGGATCTTACGCGGTCAGTATCTCTACGGTACCTTGAGCGACAGCGATGCCATTACTCAAGCAAATAAAACAACGCCAGGCTTAAGGCCCGGTAACTTCGCACAGTTAGGATCGCAGTCACAGGCTTTCTTTGTTGAAGCTGGCATCGATTTGAATCATTTCACCTCTCTTCCGTTAACCGTATTTGCCAACATAGATTATTCCAATCCTTTGATGGAAGTCGAAACTGGCACAGCGACTCAGCGTTTTGAAAATACTTGGACCAGTGTCGGTATTAACTATTTCCCTATCCCACAGATAGTGATTAAAGCGGAAGCAGGCTTACAACAAGTGGCTGTCGCGAGCATTCCAGATACTAATTTCTTCGCCCTTGGCGTGGGTTATCAATTTTCGCTCTAGTCACATTCACTTTTGATGGAACAAATAGGACATTAAGCACTATGACATTACGTAAAACGGCAATAGCCATCGCCCTTATGAGTACCTTAGCTGCCTGTGGTGGTTCTGGATCGGATGATTCAACGCCCACAACACCAACTACACCGGATAATCGCTTTAGTTACGCCGCCACTGAGATGATCATTAACTTGACCGATGACGTTATCGTGGCTGGTTATGCGGACTTAGCCGCGAAAGCGGAAGCACTTTTACTGGCGACTCAGAAGCTAACTAACTCAACAGCACAAGCGGATTTAGACGCAGCTCAAGCTGCGTGGAAAGCGGCACGTTTACCTTGGGAACAAGGTGAATCACATATTTTTGGCCCAGTTGACTCACTTAGCATCGATCCACATCTTGATAGCTGGCCACTCAATACGACCGATCTACAAACACAGCTAAATACTAACTCAGGTTTTGATGCTGAGACGATTAAGGGCTGGAACGATGATGTACAAGGTTTTCATACCATTGAATTTTTATTATTCGGCGATGGTGTGAATGGTAATACTAAACCTATCAGTCAGTTAACAGCAAAAGAACGTGAGTATCTCATTGCACTGGCCGAAGTGTTCCGTGATTACACTAAGCAGCTCGACGATGCTTGGCAGATAAACCACAATCCGCAAGATGCTGCCGCTAAACCCTACGCTGAGTTGCTGAAGAATCCCGGTGTAGCAGGCAATACTATTTACTCATCGCAATTGGCTGTAGTTGAAGAGTTGATCAATGGCATGATTGCGATTGTCGATGAGGTCGGTAACGGTAAGATTGCTGATCCCTTTGGTGATTCCCTTGCCACCGCCGATACTTCAAAGGTGGAGTCGCAATATTCTTGGAACTCATTAGATGACTTTGCCAATAACATCATTGGTGTACGAAATGTATATCAAGGAGAGTTTACCGGTAACAGTGATCGTCAGGGCATCATTAACTTCGTGGCCGCTGCCGATGCGAACTTAGCGACACGTGTTAGCAGTGAAATCGATGATGCCATTATCAAGATCCGCGCTATTGCCGGCAGCAATCAACAGCCTTTCCGCCAAGCGATTAAAGATGATGCGGGAAGAGCGCGAATTCAAGTGGCTGTGGATGCCTTGACTAAGCTGAAAACCACACTTGAGTCTGATGTCATACCATTACTTTCTCGTTGGAAATCTTAATTTCATATTCAGAGCAATGCTAAGGCAATAGAGGTTCTTGGCATTGTCATGAAATGACGCTAAACGACGGAACCCGTTTGGTGAGTTATGTCTTAAGCAGCAAGGATGCAATTGCATAGTTGCTGCTTTGTCATTTTATTTGTGTGAGATTTTTGATGAATAACAGACACGTTTTATTACCTGCATTTTTCATTGGCTGTTTACAGCTGAGCGCCTGTGGTGGCAGTGGCGATGCACAAGATGTTGATACACCCATACCTGAACCTATTGTTTATCCTGAATATACGGATATCACTGCCAGCGGCGGCGCAACGACAACCTTTGATGCAGGCAATTCAGGACATGGTTTCTCTACACCATCGGTAAATCTAACAGCGACAGAACTTGCGCTGCACATGGCGGGCGATAAGTTTTTTGAGACTTCTTTTACCACGGCGCCAAACGCTGAACACCCTGAGTTAGATGGTTTAGGCCCCGTATTTAATAACGCTAACTGCAATGCATGCCATCAACGTGATGGACGCAACTCGACTCCACAAGTCAGCGCAGGTCAGGCACGAGTCAAACTGGGATCAGATGCGGGCATCTTTTTGCGGATAAGTAAGGCTGCCAATGACGTCTGTATTAAAGGCGATGTGAGTAATGATTATTGTGCACCCATTCCAGTACCTGATTTCGGCGGACAACTGTTTCATCGAGGCGTACTGCAAGCACGTGGTGATTGGCAACAGAATCAGTTTATTGGGCAAGCGGATGTTTACTTATCTTATGAGACAAAATCAGTGACTTACCCAGACAGTACTGAAGTCTTATTGAAGAAGCCGCTATTTGAAGTGGAAAACCCCTATGATGCGCCAGGAGAAACTAAGCAAAGCCCCAATTTGACCTCAAATCTTTTGCAAGACGATGTGTTAATGGGATGGCGTAATGGAATGCCAGTATTTGGCTTAGGTTTGCTCGAAGCGATTGCGCAGGAGGATATTTTGCAACATGTCGATGAAAATGATGCAAATCATGATGGGATTTCTGCAAGGGCAAACTATGTTTTTGATGCTGTGAAGGCACAAGCGGGTGATCAGGAACCTGTGTCTTTAGGCCGTTTTGGTTGGAAGGCGAATACCCCAAGTGTGCGTGTACAATCCCTAGGTGCACTGCGTGGCGATATTGGCATAACCAATCCTTTATTCCCCAATGAAAGTATCAAAGGTACGGCGCTACATGATGCTTATCTCACTCGAACAGGTTTTATTGATACAGGGGAAGATGAAAATGGTGCGCCTGAAGTCGGAGCTGAGTTCAGTGATGCTGTTGTTTTTTATGCTGAAACCTTGGCCGTTCCTGCAAGGCGGAATGTCGCTCAACCGAATGTAAGAGAGGGGGCGAGATTATTCACTCAACTTAATTGTACTGCTTGTCATGTGCCCTCTTATACCACTAAAACGAGTGGCGACATTGGTGGACGAGCCATGAGTGATAGCTTAAAAGGACAGAAGATATATCCCTTCACTGATTTATTATTACACGATATGGGCGAAGGGCTCGCCGATGGCCGACCAGACTTTTTAGCCTCGGGAAGCGAATGGCGTACAAGGCCACTATGGGGTATAGGTTTAACTCAGACGGTTAATCCTCAAGCCGGTTTCTTACATGATGGACGAGCCGCAACCCTAGAAGAAGCGATATTGTGGCATGGTGGTGAAGCTGAAAAGAGTCAAATTGCCTTTATGAATTTATCTAAAAATGAACGTGAGCAAGTCATTGCATTTTTAATGTCTTTGTAAAGCGTGACAGGATGATTTGTCGATTCATCCTGTTTACTGTATTTCAGTATGGGCAAACCTCAGGGTTTGCCTTTTTTTGTGAGCTTGCTAAAACTACCGCATATACCTGAGTGGTTTGGGGCTAAGCCCGTGATCTATTTCATGTAAATTGCAGGGTAAATCACCTAATATGAAATATCTTAATGGTTATTTTACGTTTGCATATCCAGTTAAACCCCACTGGAATGCCAATGACTCTGAGTGTCTATCGCTGCTTTTTGTGTATTTAGTCTGTGCGTGGTGATGTCACTTGATGTGCAAAACGGGCATAGAGAGTCGAAATTAAGCCGCCAGTAACAGTATTTTTTAGGCCGCTTATGGTTATTTTACTTGGGATTAATCGAGGCTAAATTGAAAAGAATTCTCATCATTTATTCTAGTGTTCACGGCCAGACCCAAAAAATTGCAACTAAGCTCGCGCAGCAGTTAACGGCCTTGGACAATGAGGTGGTTACCGCCGATATCAAGGCTGTTCCTGCACTCGCTGAGTTCGATAAAATCATCATTGGCGCCAGTATTCGCCATGGTAAACATAATCCTAGCTTGTACGAATTTATTGAAAAACATCAAGCTGTGTTGACGGGTAAGGTCAGCGGTTTTTTCTCCGTTAGTTTAGTCGCGCGTAAACCTGAGAAAAATACCCCAGAAACCAATCCTTATATGCAGGCATTCTTAAGTAAAACCACTTGGCGGCCACAGTTGTTGCGCGTTTTTGGGGGTAACCTGAATTACCAAGGTTATAACGCCTTAGATAGAAATATCATCCGTTTCATCATGTGGTTAACGAAAGGACCAACGGATCCAGTTACCAATGTGGAATACACGGATTGGCAGAAAGTGGCTGAATTTGGTGAGCAGATCCACCGTGCCTAATTTGGGCATTAAATCGTGGCGCCGCGTTTTGCCCCTAGCCCACTTTATTCGCGCTCACTAAGCCGCCGCGAATGCATTTAATCTTCAAACTTCAATCATGCAAAGGGCAAAGGAAGCATTAAGTAGGATGAAAAATATGATGAGTAAACTCAGCTCCTTGTTCCGAGTCATGATGGCGCATCTACATGTGTGGGTTGTGCTATCAAGCAGTTTACTCGTCTGTGCCAGCCCGTGGATTTTTATGGGCCGACGGATACCCGATAACGCCGGTTTTTGGGACTATTTGCATGTGTATTTAGGTTTAGCGTGCGCAGTGCTGGGGATATTGTTCTTACTCAGCAATACCTTGCATGGTAAATGGCGCCAATACTTTGGTTGGCTAGCTGGCGATTGGACGCAATTAAAACAGGATATGCTTGGACTCACAAAAGGCAAATTCCCCGTCGCAGGTGGTAAAGGGCTGTTTAGTGCAATAGAAGGTATCGGTATGCTGTTGCTGGTGGCGACAGGGGTTACGGGCCTCGTTTGGTTTGTTGTTCAAGGGACGCCAACGGCGCTGGCGTGGCGCGGTTATCATCAAATTTTTGCGCAGGCTTTTATCGGTTTCTTGATCGTACATTTAATCTTAGCGGCGAGTCATATTCTCGATTTCATTCGCCAATAACAGATTGGAAAATAACACTAAATGACTGTGTTTATATAGACGATTGAATTAAGTTCTTATATTGCAAGCGTGTTTCGAATGCGAATAAAAATGGCCTCCTAATTTGGAGGCCATTTTTTATGCTGACGGTGCCTTACTTTAACGCTTGTGTCTGGATTTAGCTAAGACGCTGCTGACGTGTCACACCAATTGCGGCGGCAAAGACTAAAAATAACCAGCCTATGCTGCCACCCGATGAGGTTTTAGCGGCTGCGGCATCTTTCTCAATGGCAAGATAGTTAATTAATCCAATTAACTCATCTAAGGTTTTGATGCTGTTTAAGTTTACTGCATATTTATCGTTCACGATAAAGGCGGGTACGCTGTCGATTTTGAATTCATTTTGCTGAGTTCGCCACAGGGCCAGTTTTTCACCGGTGCTTTTGCTGTCGGCTAACGCGTCGTACTTAGTGGCATCGACACCAAATTGGGCGAAGACTTTTTTGATGTCGTCGCGGTTGTTAATTTGCGGCTCGTGTTGATGGCCTGGTGCACTGTGATCGTGACCGTTTGCGCCCTCTGTGCCTTGGATTGCGGTAAACATGGCATGGGTTAAGGCGTCTTTGTTATCAAGGCTTTGGATCACGGCCAAAGAGCGCATCACTTCGGTACCAATATCGCTATTCATAAAGTCGACATGCTTATTGTCGAAACTTATCTGTTTGTTGAGGTTTGCCTTGATATCTGGCAAATAGTTGGTTTCCATATTGAAGCAGTTATGGCAATAAAATGAATAGAATTCAGTGAGTTTAGGTTCACTGCTAGGTGCTTTTGCCGAGATTTGAGTGTAGTGTGTGCCTTCAACAAAATTGGCGGCAAAGCTGCTCAAGGGCGCAATTGCTAAGGTTACAGCCAAGGCTAATTGTTTAATCATAGTTTCCTCAAATTCGGTGGGATTGAATTCACTGTGTCAGTTGTGGGTATCGTCGATATTTAACGGCCAACAGAAGCCATAAAGTGAGCTTCAATCTAGAAGTTTAGCTAGCCAAAATGCCAGCGTAACGCATAGGTTCAGGTTAAATGGAAAGGCTTAATTATGACTGAATTGGCTCGTTGTGACTGGGCTAAATCTGTGACCCCAATGGAAGTTTTACCTAAGATTTGCTTTAGCATTGCCTTGGCGTCGCAATAGTGCAGACAGGATCACACCGCTAAAGCGATAGGTGTCGATAGGTAACGATTCGATAGGTGTTGATTAATGGCAAGTACTATCGCTGGTGAAATGCTTAGGCAATGTCCCTTAGTGACTGCCACGCCTCGCACACTTCGCGAAAACGCGCCGCATCACCATCGGGTCGGTCTGGGTGCCACTTGAGCGCTAAACGGCGCCATTGCTTGCGGATATCGCGGGCGGTGGCGCTCTCGTCTAATTCGAAAACTCGCAGTGCATTGCCCTTGTTCATCAGATTGATATTTAAGCCAATATAGCTCTTATAATTGCTCCAGAAAGCCTCAAGTAATTCACGCACTACGTTTTCGCTGGTGTCGTAGTTATTCCAATCGAGATAATACTCACGTAGGGAAGTATCTTGCATAATCAGAAGGTTAACGTTTGATGGGACTAAGCGGAAGATTTGGATTTCCATGGCTTTGACTTGCAGCCATTGCTTGGGCAGTAATATTTCCTGCAGTTCAAACAAGGCGTTCATCAGCAGGAAGTTACGTTTGAATAAATCGTTACCCGGATTTTCATCAAGCTGGTGGATCAGCCCTTGAGTTTGTAATTCTGTGGCTAAGTGATGGATTTTCCAACTTTGGTTCGAGGCTTGTAAAACCGTGAGTAACGGCCAAATCAGTGGGTTATCGCCCTTAGTGTTTGCAACTCGAATCGATTGAGGTTCTTCAGTGAGCGAGGGTTTGGCAAATAACATACTGACTGTCCCATCCTAAATAGTGAGTGTGACCAATGCGCCGATAAAACCACTGGCTGCAAAAAAATGACTCGAAACTACGATAAACGATGATCCACTAAGCTATGCCGTTCTGGACTGTGCAGTAAATCATGCCATAGAGGCAAAGTGTAGGCAAAGATGAATTTTAGAGCAATACCGTGGTGGTTTACTCCTACTTTAGATGGCTTCTTGTGCAAATAAGCCGTTAATAGCAGGCAAGTTTTAGGATATTGTCGGCGAAGAGCGCTAGGGTGCAAAAAATTATGCCCTTGTTTATATCACATTAAATCAAGGGCATGTTTATTATTCACTTAAGATGAGGGCTAGATTTCAGTAAAAATCACCTCTTGATCTAAGCGAGATTTAGGCAATTTAGCGTTGAAATCATCCTCTGCGTGATAACCCATGGCGACAACTACGCAGGCGCATAGACCTTGCTCTCTTAAGCCTAAGACTTGATTCATTTTAGTGGCATCAAAACCTTCAATCGGACAAGTATCGATATCTAACACGCTTGCGCCGAGCATTAAAGTGCCGAGCGCTAAATAGACCTGTTTCTCCATCCAATGTTGTGCATCTTTCATCTCAAATTTATGCATGTTGGCGAAGAAAGAACGGCCATTATGCTGGGCTTGTTTTGCTTCCTCATTAGCTAAGCGGCCATCTTTTTCCTCTTGTTCAAGGATTTGCAGCAAATACGCTTCATCTAATTGAGTGCGAGTGCAGAGCACCACCACATGGGAAGCATTGAGGATTTTTTGGGTATTAAAGGCATAATTCTCGGTTGCTTGGGCGATTAAAGCTTTTCCTTCGGCCGTGCTTGCTAGTACAAAATGCCAAGGCTGTGAGTTAACTGACGAAGGGCTGAATTGTAGCAGGGTTTTGATATCTGCAATTTTTTCCGCTGGAATCGTCTTTGTTGGATCAAAGGCTTTAGTGGTGTAACGTTTTTTGGCGAAGAAACTTAAATCACTCATGTAACAGCTCCAAATCATCAGGAATACAAATTCAATGGCAGCATTTTAAGCAGGTTCAAGTAAAAAACAATGTGATCAAGACAGGTATTAGTTTCAAAAAAAATTTGAAACTGGATTTAGGATAAGTGATGAAAATAATTGAAACACAAAGAAGCTTAATTGAAGTGCTAGATAGGGATTCTGCGCATTTGTTGTTGAACTACTATCAAGATAATCAACAACATTTAGCGCCTTGGGAACCTATTCGTGGAAGTCAGTATTTAACACTTGAATATTGGCAAGAGTCGTTAACTGCGTCGGAGCAAGCTTTTAGCAATGGTAGTGAGTTTAAGTTTGTCGCACTGACAAAAAACAGGCAGGAAGTCATAGGCATCTGTAATTTTACAGGCGTTACCCGCGGAGCTTTTCAAGCCTGTTTCCTTGGCTATTCTATTTCGCAAAGATTTGAGGGGCAGGGGTTGATGACTGAGATCTTATCTGCAGGAATAGATTACATGTTCAAGGAAGTTGGGCTTCATCGGATCATGGCAAATTATATGCCTGAAAATAAGCGCAGTGCTGCGGTTTTGGCGCAACAAGGATTTGAAAAGGAAGGTTTTGCCCGAGATTACTTGATGATTGCAGGGCAATGGCGGGATCACGTATTGACAGCAAAGATCAATGGATGAGCTTAGTGCTAAGTTATGATCTGGCTTTAGATATAGGGCTTAGGTTGATTAAGGCAAAGCTTTTAGCCTGTATGGCCTATGCTGATTACTCTTTATTAAAAGAAGTCCCATCAGAGTCCAACTGGCTGATACGCCAGAACAATTCGACTATACCAGTATCCAGCTGCGCATTCGGGCCGCATTAAAAGGTGAGCAGCCCAAAAATCTACTGCCTTTTATCGGTAATGAATGTGATAACCAGCCCAATGGCATTGCGTTTTCCTTAACGGACTACCTCGAATTGGTGGAAGATACTGGCCGAATTATTCGAAGCGACAAACGAGGTGCTATCAGTGAAAATAGCGCCAAGTTACTGACAAGATTAAATATCCCCTATGACAATTGGCTCAAGCTCACTACTGAGTTTGGCAAGCTATTTCATGGCCCAGTGGGTACGCTGCAAGAACTGACCGATTACTGCGAACATTTAGAAAAACGACGACGGCACTTTGCGGCAAGCTGTCAGTACTTTCACAGCAACTAACTGTAATCCTGCTTAACCAGACCAATCACTACCCATTTGTTCTATAGGGTGGATTAGCATGTCTTAAATACACCATTTTTTAATGAGTTAGCTCATTTTTATGCCTCAGCTTTAGCCCTTCAACTTTTGATGACTCTACTTTAAGCAATTTTAGATCGTACAAGTTGTAGACAAACCAAAAGTGCATTATGTTGTTGATCTAAAATGGATGGCCAGATTTTTCTGCCCAGCGGTCGCTGGACCTTGTTTCACTCGGCCGCTGCTGGCGGCGTTACATGCCTAAGGAAAGTTATGGTTAGCCAGCAAGTTATCTGCGCTAAATTTGAAGCGGAATTTGCGCCTTGTAACAGCGGCGATAAGCTAGGTATTGCGATTGAAACTATCGGTAAATTCCCTATCAATGGTCTGCGCCACATAGCTGAAAATGAAACTTGTGGTTGGTATATTTGGTGTGGTGAAGAACTTAGTGATGATGCAGATTTCTTTAAACCTCTGCACGTGAGTCACATCAATAAGTACTTACAGGAAATTGAAAAGTATCTTGGCTTGCCTTCTGGATATAGGTTTTTGGTTGCTGCTGGTGTTGAGGATGTATGGCATGATCCTTCGCTTATCGGCATATAACAAGTTACTTAATTTCGTTCCGGCCACAAAAAGCGTGGCCTCCACGGGACTGCCTACGCTGCGCTGCGGCAGCCCATTAGTAATGCGTTAGCAGGTAAGTGGAAGACTCATCAGAAAAAGGATTGTCTATGTTTAAAGAACCGATAAAGTCATCATTTGCAACAGTACAAATAGGTGTGGCTAGGGCGGACGGTAAGCTGTCATTGACGGATACAGAGGTTGTTTTTGTCCCATTTAACGAGCAGCTTGGCCTCGGTCCCTACCATATCAAGCGTGATGAAATAAAGTTAGTGATTCAAGATGTGGGTAAGGGTGGTGGAATCATTCCGATCACAACTGATGCAATTCGAATCACTTTATCAAATGAGTCAACGTTTGTTTTTATCACGGCTAATCCGAAACAGTGGGTCGAAATTTTCAGTGAAATTAACAGCTAACAGGCGTTAAAGTGGGACTTGGTACGCGTGGTTTGGTTTAGTGTTTAGGGCGTTGTGCGGTCACTTCTGTAGTGCCGGCGCCCCTGAATGCGGCGTTGAACTAAGCCGCTGCGCGGAGCTTAACTGCGATTTAGTGGAATGATTAAGCCTGCTCGAATCAGCTAGACTTAAAAAAGATGCGATGGAACACAACCATGACAAAGGATTATCAATGAAATACGCAGAAACCATGCAATATTATTTGCTCAAAACAGCTCTGCAGCTCAGACCTTACCTCAAAAAAATAAATTCCTATAGCATCATTTATACCAATTGACATGGATGTGGTAGTGGCCATATTTGAGATTTAGTAAACAAGCGATTTATGCCCTGCAAACAGCGCAGCGCATAAATACTAAGACGTTATGTTACCAAATGGAATTGCATGAAGTATCTAAAATTAATCATAATAAAGCCACTTGAGGGCTACCTACATTTAACAGCTTGGCTTATATTCGCTTGGTTGTATTTCCAAATAATTCTTTCGGCAACAGCATTATTTTGCATTCCCAGTTTATTTAGCTTTTATTTTTTCGAATTCAATACGGCATGGAACATTGTGTACGGAGCATCAGGTCTCGGTTTTATTGTGGGTATTTGGTGGGCTGAAAATATTCGAAAAACACATGGTATTATCACTTTTCACGCATATTTACTCTCAACGCCTGAAACTAGCGAATCCCCAGATAAATTCGATGGGATTCAAATAAGTAGACACGCATGATGCTGTTTGATCTAATCAATTTCGCCAAAAACCTACTAGATCCAACATCATGCGTGATATCGACATATTACACGATTTACTCAAAAAACAATGCCCTCAAATACACCAAAAACGCCTTAATTCTCTGATGGTTGCTACTGAGTCTTTACTCGATGGCAATCAACTCTCGTTAACCCAGTTAGGACGGAACATAACGGGTAACGTTGCACCAAAACACAATATCAAGCGTATTGACCGACTGCTCGGAAATCTACATGTTGTCAAAGATAAGTTCGCTATTTATCAATGGCATGCACAGTATCTCTGCGGCTCAAATCCGATGCCCATTATTCTTGTGGATTGGTCTGATGTACGCGAGCAACTGCGAATGATGACCTTACGCGCATCAATCAGTGTTAAAGGTCGCTCCATTACTTTGTACGAACGCACTTTTCTATTTGAAGATTACAATGCCCCGCGCAGTCATAACACTTTCTTAGCTGAGCTTGCTAACGTATTGCCGCCAAGATGCTGCCCGCTCATCGTCACCGATGCAGGTTATCGCAATACTTGGTTTAGGGAAGTCGAGCGCCATGGCTGGTTTTGGCTAGGTCGAGTTCGCGGTGATGTCAGTTTTATGCTCAACGGCCAAACATCATGGCAGTCAAATAAATCCCTCTACCCTAAGGCGAATTCAACCGCGAAATACATAGGTAGCGTCAAGTTAGCGCGCAAGTCTCCGCTACAATGTTGCCTGCACTTGTTTAAAGCTAAACCTAAGCTGCGTAAGGATAAACGTTCTTCTAAAGCTGGGCGAAATCACACCGCACAAAAGAGTTACAGCTTAGGGAGTAAAGAGCCTTGGCTACTCGCAACAAATCTACCGCCGGACTACTTTGGCCCTTCAAAGGTCGTCGATTTATATGCTAAGCGAATGCAAATTGAAGAAACCTTCCGCGATTTAAAAAGTCCGCAATATGGCATGGGCCTTAGACAAAGCCGCAGCCGTTGTCCAAAGCGATATGATGTATTGCTGCTCATCGCTATGCTGGCTGAAATCGTGTTGTGGTGTATTGGGTTAGCGGCACAACACCTCGGATGGCAAAGATATTTTCAAGCCAATACAGTGAGAAAGCGGGCAGTGCTATCAATTGTCAGACTTGGAAAGGAAGTACGCAAAAGAGACAAATATCCGGTAAAGGAGACAATTTTTCGCTGGGCATTAATCGAATATATAAACTTAGTTCATGACGCTGGAAGACCTCAATTATGAGGGGATCCCCCAGCGCCTGAAATTGAAGGTTGGAGAGATAGATACGGTAACGTAATCAAGAAGCGGTAATATACAAGCTGTTCGACAGGGAGAAATACTGTTTGGCTTTTTATCTCTACGTTTCAAAATTATAGTCAAACATCATTTACCTGTTAGCAGGGTGTTAGTCCATAGAAATATTTATCCGAAGCCCACTGATTCGAGTAAAAAACTAACTCACTTTTGTCCAAAAGTATGTTGCGTATGTCCGGTGTCTTTTAAATCTACAGGTTATGCGAAAGCCAAAAAGGTGAGTAATGGTGATTGGCGAGACGACCGTCCGCCCCATGGCCGCTTTTTGGCATTCATGCCATCGTGGCATTTGTTAATCCTTTCACATCAGATGGGGCATACCTGCATCCAATGATGAATTTAACTGAATCCGCATTAGCTAGCGCAATACTTTGCTTAAAAACGCTTGGGTACGGGCTTCTTTGGGATGGCTAAATAGCTCATCGGGTGGACTAGATTCGACTACATAACCGCCATCCATAAAGATCACTCGATCGGATACATCGCGCGCAAAGCCCATTTCGTGGGTAACAATCACCATGGTCATGCCCTTTAGCGCTAAGTCTTTCATCACGTCTAGCACATCGCCGACCATTTCTGGGTCGAGTGCCGATGTTGGCTCATCAAACAGCATCAAATCAGGTTCCATTGCTAATGCACGGGCAATGGCGACTCTTTGTTTTTGGCCGCCCGATAAACTGGCGGGATAGGCATTGGCTTTGTCACTTAAACCAACCTGTGCCAATAGGTCTAGGGCTTTCGTTTCGGCCAGAGCGGGCGTCATTAGTTTTAGACTAATGGGCGCTAAGGTGATGTTTTGGATGACAGTTTTATGTGGGAACAGGTTAAAGTTTTGAAACACCATGCCCACTTTTTGCCGCAGTTTATCGACGCAGGCGTTTGGCGCTGTGATCAATTGACCCTCAATTTCGATATCGCCTTGGCTTGGCTGCTCTAACAGATTGATACAACGCAAAAAGGTACTCTTGCCGCTGCCGCTTGGGCCAATCACACTCACCACTTCACCCTGACGAATATGCTCGCTAATACCCTTGAGCACTTGGTTATCGCCGAAGTTTTTATGCAGGTTGGTTATTTTAATCACTTTGTTTCAACCTCTTTTCAAATTTCGACAGCACAAACGTGAAGCTGTAGGTCAGGAATAGGTAAATAAGGGCGCAGGTAAATAAGGGCACACTGTCCTCGAAGGTACGGCTACGGATGATTTCACCGGCGCGCATCAGGTCGACGCCACCGATAAAGCCAATAACGGCGGTTTCCTTGAGGAGCACGATAAATTCATTACCAAGTGCGGGCAGAATATTCTTGACTGCTTGGGGCAAAATAATCGATTTCATGGTCATGGCTTGGGATAAACCGAGCGAACGGGCCGCTTCGGTTTGACCTTTGTCGACGGCTTGAATCCCTGCGCGGATTATCTCAGAGATATACGCGCCGCTATTGAGACCAAAGGCGATGATGGCGGCGGTGATTTTATCGACATCTAAGGCTGAAAGCACGATGAAGTAAAGGATCACTAACTGCACAACCACTGGCGTGCCACGGATAACACCGACATAAAGATTGGCGGGGAAGCGGATGTACCACTTAGACGACATCTTCATAAAGGTGGTGCCAATGCCTAACACTGCGCCTAATAACATGGCGAAGAAAGTGACGATTAACGTCACCTTCAAACCATTTAATATCAGCAGTATACCTATCATGCCATCTTCGCCAATTGGGCTGAACAGCGAGCTGTTAATTGCGTCTATCATGCTGATATCACTTTATATGGGCAGAAACGAGCGTCTGATATTGGCCGTCGGCTTTCATGTTAGCCAGTGTTTTATTGATGCTCGCCAACAGTTCAGGCTGCTCTTTTGACACGGCGAAACCATAAAACTCAGCAGGAAAATCCAGTTTAATCATCTTTAATTCAGGATTTTTAGCCAGATAGTTAGCGGCAGGTTCGCTGTCGAATAACACTAAATCTACCTTTGAATTTTTAAGCTCCATAATGGCTTCGAAACCCGTATTAAAGGCGGTGATATTTTGGGTGTATTTCTTCGACATAATGTCAGCGGTTGTGCCTAACTGCACCGCAAAGTGTTTGCCTTTAATATCTTCAAGCGTATGAATACTATCGTTATCTTTGTTAACCAGTACAACTTGAGTCGCTTCGTAGTAAGGGTCAGAGAAGTTTACGTTTGCTTGACGTTCAGCGGTAATCGTCATGCCTGAGGCGATAAAATCAATCTTGCCTGAGTTAAGCGCGACGATCAGTGAATCGAATTTCATGTTTTCGACTTTCAGCGTCTTGCCGGCATCTTTAGCGATTTGCTTGGCCAGATCGATATCAAAGCCTTTGATTTCATCACCACTTTGGCCGCCAACATATTCAAAAGGAGGGAAGGCGGCATTAGTGCCAACGACTAACACGTCATCGCTTTTTCCGCATCCAGCTAACAACAAGGTGGCAGTTAAGGTCAGGCCGCCTAATAACATGGATTTTTTCATTTAAGACTCTCTTGTCGATTTCACTATCAGTGTGGCGACTATAGGCAGATGAGCATGTTGTGTCAATAATTATGCTGTTAATTTGATTAAAAATTCATTTTATTTTTACGGTTTTCAGTCGCAAGAATGAGGGGCGCTGCTTTCCCGTACAGATTTGTGTATAAGTTGTTTTTTCTGGGTTGAATTCTTGTGCCTTGGTCTGTATCTATTGTTACTGTTAGGTTTTTGGCTATCTGTACTTCTGTGGTGTTTATTAGCAGCTTCTCAATGAGAGTGTCATAATTTGC
Source organism: Shewanella baltica (assembly GCF_900456975.1). Lineage (NCBI taxonomy): Bacteria > Pseudomonadati > Pseudomonadota > Gammaproteobacteria > Alteromonadales > Shewanellaceae > Shewanella > Shewanella baltica. Next base: position 3,687,965 of record NZ_UGYM01000002.1, on the reverse strand, counting down.
ACTATCGCCTATTATTCTTCGATTAAATTGGCTAGTTTAGCCGCTCTTTAACGGCAACCTTAGTTGGTGTTATTCCTATTTTATGCAGTTTAACCCTCTGGTTGATTTGATCATCAAGCCAGAAACGATGTTTCAGGAGTCAAAAGTGAACTATCTCAACTCAGCATTAGTGTGTTTAGCCCTGTGCTTATCGAGTGCACTGCAGGCCGAAGAGCAAACTCAGTGGCATTACAGCTTAGGCAGCCATGATTTTGTGGTCGAGGATTCTCACACCTTAGGGGTGAATGCGAGTCTATTGTTAGAATATAAAACCCAAAGTGATATTTTGCTGACGGCGGCGCTGGATGCCTATATAGATGTAGATGTCGATAAACTCGACCCTGACCATATCCCAGTTTGGTTTAAGTCCACCTATGCTGCGAGTGGTGAGTTGTATCGTATTAATCCTGAATTTTCATTGGGTTGGCAGTTCGACTTACAAGGAAAGCGTAATACCGTTAGCTCGGTGGAGAAACAAGCTAAGGTATTTCCTGGGCTGACGGCTAACTTTGACGGACAACAATTACAGGCCCAGTTGAAGGCGGGGCCGGGTTATTACTATCTCGAAATCGATGACGATGTGCCTAGAACCCGAGGTTACGATCGTGGCGATTTTGGCAACGGTACGTTTGCTTATACCTTTATGGGAAGTGTCGGTGCGGATGTGACGCCTAAGCTACATATGCAAGTGGCCGCTCAGACGTGGCAAGACGAGGGCAAATGGTTAGAGAATCAATATCGCTTTGAGCTGAGTTACCAAACCGATTTTTGGCGGCCTAACAGCATGCTCGTGTTGAGCGCCGAGCACACGCAATACAATTTAGATCACTATGCTAAAGTCGATATTAACTCGGCTGAGTATTTGCCTATTCTGCCATGGGATAGCGATACGCTAGTGCGTTTGAGCTTAGTGATCCCTTGGTAACAGAGTGTCACTTATGAGTTAAGTGCTTCTCGACTAAAGCGATCATGGCTTGAGCTGCAAAGGACAATACTTGGTCTTTGCGCCAAAAGAGCGATAACTCCCAGCGCAGCTCGTCACTCGCCAGCGGGATATTCACGACGCCGGGTACACTGTAGCGCCGCGCGATGGAGCGCGGCAATACCATCACCCCAGTGCCCGCCGCGACTAAGGCAATCCCGAAATCGGCTTGGCTGACGCGGGTAATGTTTTTCGGGACAAATCCGGCGTGTCGGCAGGCATTGAGCACTAATTGATAGAGGGTATATTCGGTTTCGAACATCACTTGAGGATCGGCGCTGAGATCCCTAAACGACAATATCTGTCGGGTGGATAACGGATTTTCCTTGGGAAGCACCACTACCATAGGATCGTTAAACACCCGAATACCATCATAGCCATCATCAAAATCGATAATCCCTGTGGCTAGTTCAATCTCACCCTTTTGGATCGCCGAAGTTTGTTCTACACCGCCACGGACGAGCAAGTGCATGTCAATTTGCGGATATTGCTGGCGATACTTAGCAATAATGGGAGCAAAAATCTCGGCGCTGCCCAGCGGCGCTAATCCCAGATTGAGTTCGCCCGCAGTTAAGCTGCGCTGCGCCGTGAGTTCGGCGAGCATGCGTTGTCGCCCTGCGAGCAGGTCTTTACCGTGTCGATAAACGACTTCGCCTGCGGGAGTGAGTTTGACTTGGGTGCCGCGTTTACCGCGCTCAAGCAGGGTGAGATCGAGTTCTTGTTCTAACTGGCGCACGGCTTTTGATAACGCAGGTTGGGTGAGATGGACTTTTTCGCTGGCTTTACCAAAGCCTCCGGCATCGACGATTTCGATAAAATAGCGAATAACTTTGAGGTCCATTGGGCTTCACCTTTAAATGCATTCTTAAAATTCATGTATTACATTCTTAATATTCATTTTTTTTATCAAATAAGCAAGCCTAGAATAGCTCCATAGAAAACTTTGTTCTAACCGAGAAAATCATGTCATTCCCACAAGCCGCAATACGTCAGTGTCGACATTGGGCTTTGTTATTAACCCAAATCGGCCTCTTCTGTTTACTGTCCTTCGCTTGTCACTGGTTCGCCACTTGGGCACATTCTCCTATTCCTGGGAGTGTGATTGGCTTAGGCATACTCTTATTTTTATTAGGTTTTAAACTCATTCCCGAAAATGCCGTGCAACTGGGCGCCGCTTGGTTGATTGGTGAATTATTGCTGTTTTTTATCCCGCCTGTGATTTCGGTCATTAAGTACGAAGGTTTGTTTGAGCAATACGGCACCAATATATTGTTCACTTTAGTGATGGGCAGTGTGTGCGTGATGTTTGGTACTGGCTTTGTGGTCGACAGAGTGTTTCGTTTTGAGCGCCAACTGAACATCAAAAAGCAGGCCCGTCGCCACGCTAAGGCAGCTTAGTTATGACTGACTCAAAAGTAGTGGATTTTGTGTTGTCGCAGACCGGATTAGCCCTATTTAGTTTATTGCTGACGGTATTTTGTTACTTCGGCGCTAAGCGTCTCTATAAGTACCACAGAGTCTGGTGGTTAGCGCCCATAGTGTTGGCGCCGATAGTGATTACCTTATTGGTGTTTAATCTTAAGATCCCACTGCCAACCTATTTTGAATACACCCATTGGTTGATGGCCATGTTAGCGCCCGCGACTATCGCCTTTGCTTTGCCGATTTATCGTGAGCGTAACTTGATCCGCCAATATCCGCTGACGATAGGGTTAGGTGTAACGGCCGGATTATTTCTGGGGATGATTTCTTCTTGGTTGTTGGTGAAGTTTGTGCCTCTGCCGGTGGAATTGTCTAAGAGTTTGCTGGTGCGTTCGGTGTCGACGCCCTTCGCTATGGAGGCCACCAGTGCCTTTGGCGGCGTACCTGAGTTGACGGCCATGATGGTGTTAATCACAGGCGTGATTGGTATGTTGGTGTGCGAGCCACTATTCAAATTTATGCGGATTCGTACTTCGTTAGGTAAAGGTGTGGCACTCGGCGCCTCGGCCCACGGTGCTGGCGCGGCAAAAGCCACTGAAATCGGCCAGCAAGAAGGCGTTATCGCCAGTTTGACGATGATTTTCATTGGTATCGCTATGGTATTAGGCGCACCTGTTTTTGCGTTGATTTTTATCTAGGTTTTGAATTTTATCGTGTGAGTTTTATGGCTTGAATTTACACACCTCAATTTTGGCAAATTTGCCTCTTCGGGCGCTAACACCTTCTCAGTTATGCGCCTTTTTTTTTTGCTTGTGACCCGTCCTAAATATGGCATGCTGTACCCAGTTGAAATACAAAGTATTCAGGATGATTACAGATGTCTAATGAGCGAGATAAACCGCTAAAAACACAACAAAACGTGAGTTTACGTCCGGTTGATGAAACTGATCTTGAGGCGATTTTTGCCCATCAAAGCGATCCTATTGCTAATCAGCTCGCTCAGTTTCCGCCAAGGGATCGGGAAGCTTTTTTTAAGCATTGGCATGGGAATATTCTTGGGCAAGTCAATGTGCTAGCGAGGGCTATCGATTTTGATGGCAAGTTTGTGGGCAACATAGGCCATTGGCACAGTGACGGGCAAGCGCTGATAGGATATTGGATTGACCGTGACTACTGGGGTAAAGGCATCGCGACCCAAACCTTAGCGCAATTCTTGCCTTTAGTGAGTGCAAGGCCACTCTTTGCCGAAGTGGCTAAGCATAATCTGGCCTCCCAGCGAGTCCTCTTAAAATACGGGTTTGTGCTGACGGGTCAATTAATTCAAGAGAGCCAAGATACTGAAGCATTGCTCGAATTTGTTTTACGTTAGCTTATAACGGCTCAATTGCGGTATTTATGGCGTATGTTAATGCGTTTATATGCCATAAATCACGTCTTCCAATCCTTAAAACCCCTGAACAGCGGCCGCATTTGTTAAAAGTGCAAAAAGTCGTCCATTATTTTTATTGCCAATGATTCTACTGCCAAAACCCTCTTTTAAAGACGTAGTCGCTGTAGTAAGTCAAAAGGCTGGATCTAGCCGCTTGATTATTCAAGATTAGTGACAGGTTAAGCTGGTTTTACATAATAAAAATTGAGGAGAAACTGCTGATCTTGCAGATAAAAGTCTAATTGTATTCTATTTCTTTCACGGTAGAACTCCTATACTTAGCCAAACCTTGTGCCATAGCACAATCGATCCCTTATCTATTCAGTGAAATCTAAATGAAGATCCGTTTTCTGCTCAGTAGTTTTATCCTTGTATGCAGCAGTCTCACTGTTGCCGCGACAGCGCATTCAGCCGATTCGGCCTCTGTCACTACTAAACATGCCAGCAAAAATGCACCCGCTAAAAAAGCGCCTGCAAAACAGCAAGAAGTGGCATCGAGTAGCGCTATGGTGGTCGACCTTAAAACCAATGAAGTTTTATATTCGAGTAACCCTAATGCCGTGGTGCCCATCGCCTCAGTGACTAAGCTGATGACGGCCATGGTGACCTTAGATGCAAAGCTGGCGATGGACGAAAAGTTAGCGGTTAATATTAACGACACCAAAGAAATGCGCGGCGTGTATTCTAGAGTGCGTATCGGCAGTGAAATTAGCCGTAAAGACATGTTATTGCTGACTTTGATGTCATCAGAAAACCGCGCAGCAGCCAGCCTTGCCCACCATTATCCCGGTGGTCATAAAGCCTTTATTAAGGCGATGAATGCCAAAGCTAAAGCACTGGGCATGAAGAATACCCGTTATGTTGAGCCGACGGGTTTGTCGTACAAAAACGTCTCCAGTGCCAGCGATCTAATTGTGCTGCTTAAGGCCAGTGAAGGTTACCCTATGCTAGGCCAATTGAGTTCGACCGAGAAAAAGACGGTCACCTTTGCTAAACCTAGATACAGCTTAGATTTTCGTAACACTAACCGTTTGGTTTATAAAGATAACTGGAATATCCATCTCACCAAAACCGGTTTTACTAACGAAGCGGGGCATTGCTTAGTGATGCGCACCGAAATGGCAAAACGCCAAGTGGCCTTTGTGGTGCTCGATGCCTACGGCAAATATACCCATATCGCCGATGCAAACCGTTTACGTAACTGGTTAGAAACAGGTAAAGTCACCCCGATCCCAGCCGAAGCTAAGCAATATAAGAAACAGCGTAGCCAGCAGCAATTAGCTAAGTTGAGTGAGACCTAGGGCTAGGCTTTTACTTAGACGTCGAGCTGGAGCGACTCTCTTGCTTTAACGGCTTTATAAAGACTAAAAAAACCAAAGGCCAGATGAGCAATCAATCTGGCCTTTGGTTTTTTAATACTGTAAGTCATTGATGATTTTTGGTAAATTCCCCGTGGTATTATTACCATAGTGATTGATGTACTCAAGGAAGAAATACGTGTGGCTGTACTGCAAAAAAAACTTCAACTGATCTATTTTCCCTTCTTATTCACGAGCCTGTTATTTATCTCTGGCTATAGCTTAATCCATTGGCTGTTGTTGATTAAATTTGAGTTTTTTAGCTTAGATGAAGATCTGGCCAATTTGGGATTACCGCTGATACTGTCATGGCTCTTGTTGCTTGTTTTTCTGAGGCCAAGGCTAAAACTGCTGAAGTTTGTTAAGGATAATTCACGCTTTTTCTATCTACTTTTCGCCGTGCAGCTCGTGGCTGTGCCTTGTATTATTGCGCAGGAATATCTTAAAACAGCAACGGGTCAGTTAACCCAATTAGCATCGATCCAAGAATTGTATCTGCATAAAAAGACACAGTATTACCAGTTACAGCAAGCTTATATTGATAAGACGCAAATTGGTGTGCAGCGAAATATTGAGGTTACAGGAAAAAGTAACAGTCACTTGAATATGACGCTCTATATTGCGATGCCGATTTTTGCGAGTGGCGCCGATCGTCGCCGAACTTCTGTCTTAGCTTGGTATGGCAAAATTTATCAGCAGGAGATCAGTAATAGACTCGAACCCGATGAAAAAGAACAAGCATACAAGGCGTTTTTGACTCAATCCCAACGTGAGTTTGATAAGTTTGACCCGCAAACGTTTGTTTACCTTGAACGATTAGCCCCTTCATCTCTCCAGAGAGGCTTACTTAGCGCAGCGGAAAAAAGTCCGCTTTATCAAGCTGAATACCCAACGATTTTTATGCCGAAGTTTGAGCCATTTGAAGCCCGTAATGGCAATAAACTCGCTTGGATGCTGATTTGGTTTGTTGCAGGTGCTTTAGTCTGGTTTGTGCTCTTGCTACGGGTGAAACTGGATGAAGAAGCGCTTAAAGCTGAAACAGTTACAAAGCGTTTGAACCATGCGGGCACAATCGCCGAGCTTAACGATTTTTTTGAAATGATACGGCCCAAGCCGGGTTTTATTGCAACTCCTATTCTGATGTATCTCAATGTTTTAGTGTTTATCCTTATGGCATGGTCAAGCCAACATTTTATTAATTTACAGGGTAGTTTCATGCTTGAATGGGGGGCTAACTTTCGACCTAAAGTGCTTGCTGGTGAGTGGTGGCGCTTAATCACGAGTACCTTTATCCATGGCGGTTTAGCCCACTTAGCGCTGAATCTTTACGGCTTGTTTTTTGTCGGCAGCTTTCTTGAACCTGTACTCGGTAAGTGGCGACTATTTTTGGCGTATTTGATCACTGGGGTATTGGCAAGTATTGCCAGTATCTGTTGGTATGATGCCACTGTGAGTGTCGGTGCATCGGGCGCCATTATGGGGCTATTAGGAATACTCGTGATTTGGGCTTGGAAAAAGATTTTCCCTGAGGATATCAACTGGGTACTGAGTATTAACTTGGCATTTTTTGTGACCATAAGTCTAGTCGCAGGATTATTGGGTGGAGTGGACAATGCTGCCCATATTGGCGGATTGTTGAGTGGGTTAGGGGTTGGTTACCTTTCGCTGCGCTATGCTCGAGGTGCTCAGGGGGATCGAGGTGCTCAGAGAGCTCGGAAGATTGAGGGCCATAGTCCAGCTAAAAAACGTAAGCCGAGACGCAAATAAGTCGCGCTCGGCTTTGGATTTAAGAAGATTTAGGCGTGTTCAAACATTAAGAACAAGTAAACGATAAACAGCACTATATGCGTCGCGCCGTGCAGGGCATTGGTGCGACCGCTGCTGAAGCTGACCTTGCAGACCATTAAACTGGTGATTAACAGCACCATGTCGGCGGGTGACAAGCCTAAATGCACTTCTTGATCTATCACGCTGCCAATAATTAAGACTGCGGGAACGGTAAGGGCAATCGTGGCGAGCACTGAGCCGAAATACAGATTCATCGCCCGTTGTAATTGATTGTTTAACGCCGCCTTAAATCCGCCCACTGCTTCGGGTGACAAGATCAAACAGGCCACGATAAAGCCACCTAATGCCTGCGGTGCGCCTAAGGTAGCGACACTGTAATTGATTGGCATAGCTAAGGTTTTTGCTAATAAAATCACCACCAACAAGTAACCAATTAATAGCACGGTATGATAGGCATTACTGCGTAATATACCGTGGTGCTCCTCGTGATCTTCATGGTCAGCATCGACAAAGAAATGGCTGTGGCTCTTGGTTTGCACCACTAAAAATACGCCATAGAGCAGAATCGAAATAATGATCAGCATCCAAGACATGGCTTTAGACATGCTGCCGATAGTGCCGCCTTCGGTAAAATTGGGCAGCACTAAACAGAGTAAGGCGAGGGGGATAATGACGACCAAATAGGATTTTACGCCATCTAAATTAAAAAGCTGGGTGTGGTAACGCCAGCCGCCAAGTAATAAGGTGAATCCCACTAAGCCGTTGATAATCAACATGACCACGGCGAACATAGTGTCGCGCGCCATCACAGGGTTAGGTTCCCCTGTCAGCATCACGGAGGAGATCATCACCACTTCGAGTGATATTACCGACAGGGTTAAGATTAAAGTGCCATAGGGATCGCCAAGCTTAATCGCTAGCGCATCAGAGTGGCGCACCACTGAGAAGATGGCCCAAGTGACAACGCCTAATAGGGCGAGTGATACGGGAATATAGGTCGAAAGCGCAGTGCCATCGGCGAGTAGGCTATCGCCACCGGTTTTAAAGAATACTAAGGTCAGTATTCCCAGTAGCAGGGCGAACTCGTCTTTCATAAATGTCTTCATAGGCAGTTTGTCCAAAGCGAAAAAAAGGCCGTTAGTATAGACACTTGTTATGGCACACTTTGCATGAAACTTCTTTTAGATTTGGGGTTAAGGATAAATATTTGAGCTAGATCGCTGTAATCCCCAACCCCATTTCTACGTTAGCCGTGGTGCTCGGTTTTAATCAGTTTGCCGAGTTGATCATAGTGATTCCAATCCCCTGATTCTCGGTCGCTGATGTAACTGCCTTCGGTGCGTTTTTCGCCATTAGGCCAAAAGCTTTGCCATAGACCTTCTTTGCGATCCCTCAGATATGTACCTTGTTCGGCTAGTTTGCCATTATTGTGATAATAGCTGGCATCGCCTTCTTTTTGGCCTTTAACCCAGGTTTCAACGAGTTGTGGCTTACCGTTCTGGTGATATTGTTTAACTTGACCATCGAACGAGCCTTTGGCATAAGTGGCCTCTAGTTTGAGTTGGCCGTTACTGTAGTATTCCTTCGATTGACCATGGTTTTGTCCGTCTAAAAACTCAGTGCTGGCCGCTTGCATCCCATCCTCAAACCAGCTTTCCCATAGTCCAGTTTGATTGCCTTTATCCATAGTGCCGCTGAGTTTTAGCTGGCCATTATTGGGATAATATTCGGCATACGGGCCTGTTTTGTCATTTTTATCATAGGTTTCGGAGCGGTAAACCACTTGCTTAAAGCTGTAAAACTCCCTAACGCCGTGACGCTTGTTTTCCTGCCAATGGCTTTTTTGTTGGATATTCCCTTCTGGAATAGCGCCATAGGTCGGGTCTTTTTCTTCGTAGCGGTAGTCAATCCACAGACCTGTTTTTTGATTATCGAGATATTGCCCTGCCACACGGCGACGTCCGTGGTAATACTCAATATAGTCACCATTTAGCTTGCCAGCGTCAAAGGTTTGCTCCCGTTGTTTTAGGCCTTCGCGGTACTGGATCCATAAGCCTTGTTTGTTGCCGTTTTGATATTCGCCTTCCTCATTAGGGTCGCCATTGGCATACCAGCGGGCAAAATGGCCATCGAGCGGATAACGGCTGGCATCCTCCTTTTTCTTTGAGGCGTAATGGGCGAGTTCGCGAGGTTTGCCATTGTCATAAAAGGATTCATATTGACCAACCCATTGACCGTTAATGCGTTTGCCCCGCTCATTAACAGTGCCATCCTCAAAGTAGGACTCTGATTTACCCGTCAGTTTACCTTCGACATATTCATCTAAGCTGCGCAGTTGACCGTTGCTATGGTAACGGCGTGATTCACCGTGTCGCTGCCCCTGTTGCCATTGCTCAGAAGATTGCAGTTTGCCTGCGCTATAGCGCTCAAATAGCCCATCTCGAATGCCCATGTTGTAGTGGCTTTTTTCGAGTAAATTACCTTCGGCATCATAACGCTCCGATGGTCCATGAAGCGGATATTGGCCATTTTCAGCTAGCGTTGAGTCTTGATAACTGCGCAGTTCCTTAAGTTGGCCATTGTCGTAGAAATACTTTTGCGTACCGGCAAGTTGGTTCTGCTTATAGCTGAGATCGCTGGTGAGGTTTCCTTCGGCATTAAAATATTGCTGCTGCCCATCTAAAGCGTCGTTAACATACTGTTCTTCAACTTGTAATTTACCCGCATCGTTAAATTGCTGACACTTGCCTTGGCGTTGCCCTGCCTTATATTGGCAGAGGCTAGCGAGTTCGCCATTGGGGTAAAATGTCCGTTCTTCACCATCGAGCTGATTAAGATTGAACTGACTGGCACTCGATTTAGTCCCGTCGTCGAAGAAGGTTTCCCACAATCCTTGGCGGCGGCCTTCGGCATCGAAGCGACCTGTCACAGAAACTTGCCCGTCGGGATTTTGTTCTAAATAGGGGCCGGAGAGTTGGTTGTTTGCATAGCTTTGGCTTTGGGATAAGGTGCCGTTTTCATAGAAACTTTCCCATTTACCGTGGCGCAGGTTGTCGAGGTAGCTTTCTTGGGCTTGCAGTTTGCCACTGGCATAGAAGCGTTTTACCTGCTCTTTTTTACCGTCTTTATAGTGTGTTGTTTGGGTGAGTTGGCCGCTGCTGTTGTATTCCTTCCATTCGCCCGTGGGCACGCCTTTGGTAAATTGCTGCTCCTCTGTGACTGCACCGCTTAAATCGAACAGTCGCCAAGTGCCATCTTGATAACCCTGCTGATAGTTTCCTTCGATAAGCTTGCTGTTATTGGTATGAAATACTTGCCATTTACCATTAGGTATCCCCTGGGAAAATTGCCCTAAGGTATATCCTTGGTTATCGCGGACTATGGCGATATCGCCATTTAATGGCATGCCAGTGGCGAGATTGTAATAGCTGGGAATTCCGTCTTGCTGACGAATTTCGACCATCATGGAGGAGAGATTTTGCGCTGCTTGTACATGGACACTGGTTAAGCTGGCTCCCGCAATCGCGAGGCTGATAAAGCGAAATGGCGTATTGAACATGCTGATTCCTTGCTCTGTTCTGGGTCTTAAGGCCAAGGTATGTGCGGCCTATGTAAGAATCCTAATTTTAATTATCTATTGCGCTGTGCACTCAATGCAGTGCACAGCGTCTAGGCTTAAGCTAAAACCGAGGGAAAACATCATCAGAAGTGACCACAGGGGGTGGCATTTCCTGATTTAAAAACTGGCCATTATGGTAGCTATTAATCACCCGTATCCAGCCATGATCCTTAAACTCGTATTGTTTACCATCAAGCCTGCCTAGTTCGTCATAATTGGCGATTTGGAGCACATAGTCTTCAGATGAGCGTAATTCCCAATGGCCGACTCGTTTACCTTGGTCGAAGCGACCATACCAATAGCGTCTTTCAGGGTTGGGAATTGGGCGGAAACCGTACTCACCATCGGTAAATATCCAATCGCCATCCTGTTCACCATTACGGTATTCGCCTTTTTCATACACTTGGCCGTTACTGGCGTAACGCTGGACTAATCCATCGGGCTTGCCATGTTTAAAGTGAATAGATTCAAGCAACTGGCCAGAGTTGGTCTTGTTGAGGTATTCACCGTGGAGCTCACCATTATCATCGTGGCTATAGGTGAGGGTGGCGTCGTCCTGAAATTTCTTCCAAGTGCCTGCTTGTTTATCCTTGGCATATTGACCTTGCTCTACTAGCTGAGTTTTCCCTGTGGCAGGCTCAATTTTCACCGTCTCATAGGCGCCTTCACGCTTACCCGCCTGATAATATTCGCGGGAGAGGGTGATGACATCGTTGTAGTCGAAAGATTTTATCTGTAAGCCATTCAATTGCTTATTGAGTCGCTCCTGGCGCTCGATTAACAAGCCTTTTTTGAAGGTTTCGGAGAGTGACCAGTTTTTGAGTTTGTCTTCTTCTTGGGTCTCAATCAATTGGCCATCGCGATAGCGCTGCTGTTTACGATAAACCCAGCTATTACCTTGGTATTTGCTGTCTGTGGTTTTTTTAATTTGCCCTTGTTCATCGTATTCGATAGCTTGGAGGACATCACCCTTATCGTTGGTGACTTCCTTTAATTTGATCTGACCATTTTCATAATAAGTCAGCTGCTCACCGACCTTATAATCAGCTTGATATTGAAAGTGCCGCTTTACTTTACCATTGTCAAAATATTCAAAATAGTCGCCGTGTTTTTTATCCTTAAGCCACTCTTGGGTCGAGATGACTTGCCCGTTCAGGCCCCAAGTGGTCTCAGTGCCTTGCAGTAGGCCATCGACCTTGTGCTCCTCACGGTTAAGTTTGCCAAGGTTAAAATATTGGCTCACACAGGTAGGGTCATGGCAAATTTTGGCAGTGACTTCGCCTTCGGGGCCAAAATGTTCGCTGATGCCGACTTGTTGACCATCTTTAAAATCGGTTTTGTAGCGGATATTGCCGCCATTCCAATAACCCGTTTCAGGGCCTTGTTTCACACCATTTTCATAGTGTGACTCAGTATATAATTGGCCAGTGGCATTGTACTTTTTGATTACGCTATCGAGCTGACCTTGCGCGTTACGAAAGCCCTGTTCGTAGGGCTTTCCATCGTCGAAGTTACATTGATAAGGCCCGCGAAATTGCTCGCTAGTGAGGGCCTTACCGATATTTTTATCGGCAATGGCCGTTGAGCAGAAAAGCATATTCTTTTCTTTGTAGTAAACCTCGACCTTATAGTAGCCATCTGTCTGATCAACTGGTTGCTCAAAATAGTACTGAGCCTGTTTTTCATCTTTGACAACCTTCCAATGGGCATCGAGCAGCACGTTTTCTGCATTGGCATGGGTACTGATAAGTACGAGTGCTCCAAGGAGCCGTTTTACTGTAAATATACGCATGACTGCTCCTTTTTATGGCAAAGGTTTAAAGGTGAATTCATAGGGGATATCGACGGGCTCTTTGGTGACCGTCATATAACTCACCTTGGCGGCGGGGCCTGCGATACTTAAATAGCGACCATCGACCAGCAACTCGTTTATCCGCTGCTCAGTATTTTCGGGGAGTCGAATGGTTAACAGATTGCCTTGGGCATCTTCGACCTTAAAGTAATTTTTAAGATCGCTACTTGGCTCATTGCCATATCCGGTTTGCGTCAGCCAAGACTCTAAATCGATTAACCAAGGGCGGTCGGTTACAGCCAGTTCTAAAGGCTGCCAATGGATATCACCTTGGCAACGGATCTTACCCTTGATCTGTTTATCGTAGAAAAACTGCCGCACGCGGTCTGGGGTCATCAAACTATAGGCTGCCCCGTTTGGGGCGTTGGGATCAAACTGCCAAGTGACGGGATTTTTACCCTCATTAAAACCTTGATCTATTTCAGGTTTGCAGGCGGTTGCCAAGGCAGCTGACATGGGAATATACAGATTATGACCATTGTCAGTTACAGGTTTTATCCCTTGGATCGTATTGAATTCATTTTTTGCAGCATCTAGCGCCGGATTGATAAAGCTACCTAGGCCAGCGTTACCAAACTCGGTGGGAGGATTAGCCAGATTTTTGTTGTAGTCGCTAAATTGTACAAAGCGGATCGTTTTGGTTTGAGTCAACTCCGGCTGGGGTTGTTGCTCAATTAACATCAGGGTTTTAGGAATTTCATCCAGCTTGAGTAACAGTGCGTTGCTGGTAAGGTGATGGCTCTCATCGGCCCCTATCAATTGTTCTAGCAGCTCCTTTTCCGTCGCCGTTAGCCAAGAGGGATAATTACCTTCGCGACGGGCCTCAGCCATCATGCCTTTAAATTGTTGGAAAGGCAGATTAATACTCTGATCCTCACTCTGTTTTGACACGACTTTAAAGAGTTTCGCCTCGGCATCGAGTACTTGGATTGTTAGGCTGGCATCGCCAACCCTGTAAGGTGTTGCCAGCAGTTCATCCCACGACTTTTCGACTATCTTATTCGTCTGTGGGATAAGTGTTAGCTTGGCAGTAATATGGTCTATCTGTTTGAGTTTATTCGCGATGTTATCCCACCCAGTCGCAATAATATCGGTTGCAGATTCAATCGAGGGATGGTAATTCCTCGCCCAACCTTTACCGTGCTGCCAGAAGTGAATGTCAATCGGTTTGCCGTTAGCATCAAAGGCGGTTAAGTCCTCATAACGCACATCGGCTTCCACATATTGCGGACTCATATTGTGGACAAAGCGCAATTGCAGATCTTCAGGGGTATCAGTGCCCCAAGGGCCAAGATTATCTAAAATACCTTGTTGATCAGGTAATAAGGATTTTATAAATGCCTCATTATTGGGGCGATATTCCTGCGCTACATCGCTAATGCGGTACAGCTCCTTTTGCCTATCATCCCTATCGCGCTCAGCATCAAAGCTATCATCGGCATGCCAAAGCGTGCTCATGATGTAAGGGCGATCCTTAGGCGCCATTACGGTTCGGTGAGTAAAGGTACGCCCTTGGCGCTCTTCCCGTTGAAAAAACGCCATGCTCTCTAACCAACCGGTTTTGCGGTTAACTTCGAACTTGCCATAGGCCTTATACTTGTCTTTCTCCCCTTGTAATACGGCGATCAACTTATCTTCACTGACCTGCTCAACCGTCCAAGTTAAGCGCCCATCCATGGGGGCGTTGATGCTATAACCGACGCTAGGCTCAAGCGCTACAGGCATGATTGGGGCTTGTTTAAACAAGTGATTAAGATTTTGCCAGCGCTCAAATAACTCCTTGATATCTTTTTGATCCATCTTGGCAATGGGGGTCAGTTCGCGGACTTCACCATTACTAAATTCCACATTAAAGCCATCTTTAACCAACTGAAAGATTTCATTGGACTTGCCTTTGGGGTCAATATTGCTCACCGGGATCGGCATGCCATAATCGCTAATTTGCAACAGGTTAGGTTGGATAAAAAAGCGGGCGTTATGGGTTAACGGTGCGGTTAAGCTGGCCGCCTTACCCTCTACATCTTGTAATTGGTAATCCAGCAGTAATCGTGCCTGCAACACCTTGCGAGTTTCGAAACCATCGTTGAGGCTTATGGTAGAAATAATCTGATACTCGCGATCTGTGGGTATATTCGCCGTAACCGATTCTGAGGACGTCGTTGAGTCATCGCAGGCGGTTAACAAGAGTGTGATACTTGCCACTGTCAGTGCGATTGCTGCGTGAACTGCCTTGTATTTCCCTGTGGCCATTTGTACTCCCTTGGCTACGCATGTTATTGAAATGTAAATGTATTAATCTTGGTTTGGCGACATTATACACAAAAACTATCTGAGGCAATAAAACGACGTCATCAAAATGTGAGCTTAAAAGGCGAGTAAGCAAGGTAAAGAGAATGTCCGTGCTTATTTGTTTGCGACGAGGTTTAGGTCAGTCTTGCGGCAGTAAAGACGAGCTTAAGCGGATAATTAAGCTGGAAATAAAACAAAACCCAAACCAAGGCGTGCTTGATTTGGGTTTGCGCTGGGATCAGCTTTTTCTATTTCGATGCTCGAGATCAGTGATTGATACTCGAGGACAGAAAGCTGTTATCGAAAACAAGTTACAGCGAGAGGATCACGCTGGCGATTGCCGCACTCATCAGGTTAGCGAATACGCCAGCGGCAATGGCGCGAAAACCATTACGGGCGATAAATTCGCGGCGCTCTGGCACCATGCTACCCAGTCCACCGATCAAAATTGCCATGGTTGAAATGTTCGCAAAACCACACAGGGCAAAAGTCACAACGGCCTGAGAATGGGCGCTCAGTTGGTCTTCGACTTTCATTAACTGGATAAAGGCCACAAACTCATTGACCACGATTTTTTGGCCGATCAGTGAGCCCGCAGTAATGGCTTCATGCCAAGGGATACCCAGTAGCCACGCCATAGGTGCGAACAGATAACCGAGCAAAAATTCGAAGCTTAACTGGTAACCGAACCATTCACCCACAGCGCCTAACATGCCGTTCAGCAGGGCGATAACACTGACAAAAGCCAGTAGCGTGGCACCGATCCCCACAGAAATCCGCATGCCAGACATAGCGCCATCGGCTAAGGCTTCAACCACATTGGTGGCGCGGGGCAGTTCGACTGAGGTGATTTCATCTGAGCTGTTTTTATCGTTTTCGTTGGGTGGCATGAGAATTTTCGCCATCAACAGACCCGCAGGTGCTGACATAAAGGCAGCGGCAATCAGATAGTTAAGATCGACACCTAAAGCTGCATACCCCACTAAAGTACCGCCCGCAACTGAGGCTAAACCACAGCTCATGACCGCGAAGAATTGCGAATCGCTCATGTGCTTTAAATAGGGCTTGATCACCAGCGGCGCTTCAATCATGCCGACGAAGATATTTGCCGTGGCTGATAAAGACTCGGCGCGGCCCGTGCCCAGTAAACGTTGCAGACCGCCACCAATAATGTTGATCACCTTAGGCATTAACCCAATATGGTACAGGGCCGAAATCAGCGCCGAGAAGAAGATGATGATACCTAACACATTGATCGCAAATACGAAGCCGACTTTACCCGTGGCGAGATCGCCAAACAGAAAGCCTAT
This sequence comes from Shewanella baltica, assembly GCF_900456975.1. Classification (NCBI taxonomy): domain Bacteria; kingdom Pseudomonadati; phylum Pseudomonadota; class Gammaproteobacteria; order Alteromonadales; family Shewanellaceae; genus Shewanella; species Shewanella baltica. The sequence continues at coordinate 3,671,877 of NZ_UGYM01000002.1, read as the reverse complement.
CCCTTGGTTGCCATAGGCAATCACGCTCGACACGCCCGCCGTAACAGATTGCAATACGGCCTTACCCGCAGGGACGTAGAGCACTAACAGGGCAAATATAATTTGTAGGCCTAGGGCTAAAATCACAGTGCGGTAGGGAATGTTCTTGCGGTTCACTGACAGTAACCAAGCAAAAAACAAGATGCTAATCATGCCTAATATCGCGGTCATAATGGGTTTATTCTTTTGAGTGATAGAAGAAGTCGCGCATTGTAGGCCGAGTCAGCGTAAGGGCAAGTCGAGGGCGTTACTGGGCTGTTACGATAAAAGCGTCGAAAATAGCAACTATTTAAGTTGCTGTTTATGTTGGATAATAAAAGTTATTTTGGCTACTGTTGCCCAGAGGAAATAATATTTGTGTCTGCGGCAATAATAGAAATCACGCCACAGACGACTTTAGGCTGGTGCAGTAGTCAGTGCTGGTTTGAAATGCAGCTTAAGTGACTGTTGCTTAAATGACAGTAGCTTAAGTGGCTGCAGTTTAAGTGGTTGCAGTTTAAATGACAGTCTTACCTAACCAAGGTTTGAGCTTTTTATCCCAGTAGGGCGGGTGGCCGATATGGGACTTTAAACATTCGATAATCACTTTGTACTTAGTCGGTAAATGGCGCCGCCTTGGGTAAACCACATAGACGGGCATCTGCTGCAGTGGTTTCCAATCGGGTAAGAGTTGAATGAGTTTGCCGCTTTGAAACTCATCACTGAGTAAATACGTGGCCACGTAGCCTATACCTCTTCCTGCAATCACGGCATTGCGCACGGCTTCTGCTAAGTCGACACGGTAATTCCCCGCCACATGCACGGTTTGTTCTAGGTCATCCTTAGCAAAACTCCAGCGATCATAATTACGGCTTTTGCTTTGATAGATAACACAATTGTGCTGAGCTAACTCCCGCGGATGGTGTGGCACGCCGTGCTTGAGCAAATAATCGGGAGAGGCGACCACCACAAAGTTCGTCTCGGCGAGGTGCTGGGCGATATAGCCTTCGTTTAGCTGCTCATGGTTAGTGATCCACAGATCGAGACCTTCCTCTAGCATGTCGGCCTTATGGTCGAATAGGCTTAGTTCAAATCGTAATTCGGGATACTTTTGCTGCAACACTTCCAGCGCGGGGATGATGTGTAAGGTGCCAAAGGATTGGGAGGAACCGAGGCGAATCGTGCCGCTAATGTCGTCGCGGGCATCTAGCATTATCGCATCGGCATTTTGTGTCGCTTCAAACACTTGCTCACAGTAATGGGCAAACTGTTGGCCAGCGTCAGTTAACACTAAGGTGCGAGTAGTGCGTTGCACTAACAGCAAGTTCAGCTCAGCTTCCAACGCGCCAATTTGTTTGCTGACATAGGAGGTCGAGGTTTTTAACTTAGCTGCCGCTTGGGTAAAACTGCCACTGGTCACCAGAGTGTGAAATATCACCATCTGGCTAGCTCTATGTTGTATCACGCCAAGCCCTCTAGAATCTAAATCGCTATTTTAAGCTAGCCTAGCCCTAACCGACAGCCGTTTGTGCCAATCGTGTGTTATTTCAAACCAAGCTTACAAAACAGCGCACGTTAAAGTCAGTTGCCCTAAGTACGATTCTTCCTTTACTCTTGAGTTAAATCTTAACACCCACAAGCTAGGGAAGTGACCTGTGGTTAGCTTGTTCAACGGAGGAATAACGATGACACAGCAAGACAAGCAAGCCGTAGCAGAAAAAAGCCAGATGAGTGTTCAGAAAATACAACCGATACCGCAGGAAGCCTTTGACTGGTATGACGAATATGCCCATGGCATTATCGACCGCCGTGAGTTTATGGGGCGGCTTGCAGGACTTGTGGCGCTAGGGTTTACCATGACAACGCTCACGGGCGCACTCATGCCGAACTATGCCCTTGCCGAACAAGTGTCGTTTAATGACCCCAGTATTCAAGCCAGCTATGTTAAATTTCCCTCGCCCAATGGCTACGGTGAAGGGCGCGGCTATTTAGTAATACCTAATGAGTTATTGCTTGCTGGCAGTGCCGCTGGTGAGCCCAAGACTTTAGATCCCACTAAAAAAGCCGCCGTGGTATTGGTGGTGCACGAGAACCGTGGCCTAAATCCCTATATCGAAGATGTTGCTCGCCGATTAGCGGCGCAGGGGTATATCGCCTTCGCCCCCGATGCACTTTATTCCCTCGGTGGTTATCCGGGCAATGATGATGCGGGCCGCGCCATGCAAAGCAGTTTAGACAGAGCCAAAATTGAACAAGACTTTATTGCCGCCGCGCAGTTTTTAAAATCCCATCCTCAGAGCAATGGCAAACTCGGTGCCGTGGGCTTTTGTTTTGGCGGCTATATCGTCAATATGCTGGCCGCGACCATTCCCGATGAGCTTAATGCTGGCGTACCTTTCTATGGCACACCCGCGGCAGCGGAACTGCGTAGCCGCGTGAAAGGGCCGCTAATGTTGCAGTTTGCTGGATTGGATCAGCGGGTGAACGACACTTGGGCCGAGTATGAAACCCAGCTAAAAACCAGTAAAGCCGATTACGTCGCCTATCTTTACCCGAATGTGAATCACGGTTTCCATAACGACTCAACAGGACGATACGATAAAGCTACCGCCGAGCTCGCATGGGCGCGCAGCTTAGCCTTCTTCGATAATCGACTGCGTGGTTAGTGAGAGTAAACGCCGTTGACTGACAGATTTTCGTGCTCTATATCAATCAAGCAAAAGCCGACGCTAGCGTCGGCTTTTATCTTAAATTTCCCACATATCCATGCGGGTTAGTCGTGCTCGAGGATCACTTCTTTCAAGCTTTGGATAGTCTTCACATCGAGATTACCGGGTTGTGTGCTCCAGGTGAGTCTTAGGTAATTGGCTAAGTCTTTAATCTGCTCGTCGCTTAACTCATCAGCATATCCCGGCATGGCATAAAAGCTGGTGGTGAGGTTGTAATGCTGGCTCTTAATGCCTTTTAGCATCACGGCGACGATATTATGGGGACTCGCTTTATCTAAGGTGGCGTTACCAGCCATCGCGGGGGCGACGTTGGGGCGACCTTCACCATTTTGACCATGGCAACCGGCGCAGTAACCTTTGTAGAGCGTATAGCCTGGCAGTTCAGGTTTATGGCCGTTAAAGGTGAGCGCTTGTGGTTTAATATCTTCGTCGGTATCGAGCAGATAACTGCTTACCGCGCGCATATCATCATCGGTTAAGTGGCTGAAGCTGTGATACACCACGGGATACATGCCGCCAAAGACTGTACCTTTGCGGGAATAGCCTTCAGTAAACAGCGACTTAAGATCCTCATGGGTCCAGTTTTGCCTGTTAAGCTCGGCGGGTCTAATGTCCGATGCTTCAAGTCCTTCGATAATCGCGCCTTCAAAGTGCTTGTCCTGCTCCATGGCAAACATCGTGTCTCTTGGGGTGTGGCATTCACCGCAATGCCCTAGGGCATTGACTAAGTAATTGCCGCGATTCCAATGCTCGCTTTTTTCCTTGCTCGGGGTAAATTCCTTGGCATCGTGGGCGACTAAGTTCCAGGCTTTTAGGCCAAAACGCAGGTTAAACGGAAAGTACACATCATTGTCGCGATTGGCTTGCTTGATGGGTTTAGTACTCATCAAATAGGCATAAATCGCCTTAGTGTCGTCGTCCGTCAGCAGGCTGTATGACGTGTAGGGCATAGCAGGGTAGAGGTTGCCGTTGACGCCAACACCGTGGTGCATGGCATCAAAAAAGTCCTCGTAACTGTATTTGCCAATCCCAGTTTCTTTATCAGAAGTGATATTGGTCGAGTACACAGCGCCAAAGGGCGTTTCGAACGGCAAACCGCCCGCGAGTTCACGCCCGCCCACCGCAGTATGGCAGGCCACGCAGTCGCCTATCTTCATCAGATACGCGCCGCGTTCGATGTCACTATTTGTTGTATTGCCACCTTCATCGGCAACGCTGCTGGAACAGGCGAGCAAACCTAGCCCTAAACTCAGGAGTAGATTGTGGCTCAACAGATTTTTTATCCTACTAATATGCGGGAAATGGCGCAGATTGGCTGATGTCATCACAGGGTTAACCCCTTAGTGTTGAGGATCAGATCTTTGACCGCCGCATAGTATTTTACGTAGCCAGTACAGCGGCATACGTGTTCACTCAAGGCATCTTCTACGACTTTTTCAACTTGATCTTTAGCGATAGGTTGTCGCTCTAATCGCTCAAGCAGCGCAGTCGATTCGTTGACAAAGCCCGAGGTACACCAGCCACATTGAAACGAGAAATGTTCCAAAAAAGCCTCTTGCACTGGGCTCAGGGCGGTGATTTCACCAAGGGAGTTTTGTCTAGCATGACCTTCGACTGTGCGGACGCGTTTACCATTAAAACGCTCGACGCCATTGATGCAGGTACGCACCACTTCGCTCATGCCTTGCTCGTCGTCGACGATCACTGTACAGGCGTGGCATACGCCCGCGCCGCAACCAAACTTAGTACCTGTGAGGTTTAAGTATTCATGTAGAAACTCAATCATCATCACGCCATCGGCGACTTCAATCGGGCCTACGGCTTGGTTATTAATGGTCAGTTTAATAGACTGGCTCATGCCATGGCCTCCTTAATTTTTTTCGCTGTCATAGGTAAATCGTAAAAACGGACATGGGTCGCTTGATACACGGCTTCAATCAGCGCCGCGACCACAGGGATCATCACCACTTCGGCGATACCACGGCTGGGATCGTTATCAGATAACTGTGGCAATATGGTATGACGTTGATCCCACACGCCCACATGGCGCGCTAACGGCACCTGATAGCGATTGAGGTTCCACGTACCATTGCCAGCGCCAGCTTCAAATGGCGGTAAGCCTTCATGCAGTGCATGGCCAATTCCCATCGCAAGGCCACCTTGAATTTGCCCTTCGACCAGTTCTTTCACGATCACTTTGCCCGCCTCTAACCAAGTATGAGAGCTCAGCAGCGTGACTTCGCCATTGCCTTCGTTAACGGCCACTTCAACCAAAGTAGCGCAGGGGGCGTAGTAGGTCACCATGGCATTGTTCAGTTCGGCCTTGGGATAACTCATGGCTTGACGATCGATCAAGTGATAGCCGTTAGACTTCATGCTGGCTTGGCGCGCTTTGATACTCATAGTCGTGTCGGAAGTAGCCGCAAACGTCGCGTTACCTTCGCCGTATTGCAGTGCCAGCGCATCGAGTGCTAAACGTTCTTTAGTGCCAAGAATGTCGAAATCGGCCTCGGCCCAAGCCCAGCGATTAAAGGCATGGCCCATCACGCCGACCACTAAGCCCATGTCGTGGGCGCGTTTCGCGAGAATATCGATCGACAGTGGCGGAAAGCCCAAGGCGGTTAACTTGCCATCGACCCAGCGACCATCGCGGGCGTTATGCAAATTAGTCGAGCCCATTGGCGTGTTAAAATACAACTCGTTCCAAATCGATACCGCCGCAGGCCACAGGCCGTGACGGTAGATCACGTCGGCGGCGATGCGGGTGACATGGCTTTGATAATAGGCCGACATAGATGCCGACGAGGCCATGGCTTTAACCGGTGTCCAGCGTGGATTGGCCGCCATTTCATCTTGGCGTTGCTGCGAAATAATATAAGGATTATCGGTTTGCACTAATTGCATCGCATCCCAAATATCCACTTCGGCGAGTTTTACTTCATCGGCAAAGTTGCCGAGGGCATCGCTGACCACCACGGCTTGGGAGGTTTGCGTGCCAGTGCCCATTTCGATAAAGCCGATTTCTAGGGTGATTTTACCGTCTTTCGCTAGGCGAACCGCCGCACTTGGCGCCGCTGCACCTGTACCATAATCTTTAGTGGCGATACCAAAACCGACGCCGTAACGCATCCCCGGATGTTTGGCCTCATAGTCCTTTTTATTCACCGCACGGTTTTGCCACACGGGATCTTGTTCGGCCATGTCGAGCATTTCGCGGTAACGCAAAGTGCCGTTAGGAATTGCGCCTTGCGTATTACGCTGGCCGGACTCCATCACGTTGGCGGCGCGCAGTTTAAAGGGATCAACCTTTAACTCGTCGGCTATCTCGTGGATCATGCATTCCATCGCCGTCATCGATTGCAACGTGCCATAACCGCGCATCGAGCCCGCATCTGGGTTACGCGACGCATAGGCGGTGGCGATAATATCGTTGCGCGGTGTGTAGTAAATACTTTGCATCGCCGTCGCGCCAACCGAAGTGACAGACGGAGTGAAGTTCACTCGTCCGCCGCCATCGACTGTCATCTGCGAAGTTAAGGCTTGGATTTTTAAGGTCGATTTATCCACCGCTAAGCGGCTTTTCATGATGAACGGATGACGTTTAAGCCCAGATTGGAATTGCTCGAATCTGTCATTGGCGAGTCGGATTGGCCCCTTGGCATAAATGGCCGCGAGCACGCCGTAATAGGGGAATATCGAATGGTCTTTCGCGCCAAATCCACCGCCGATATAAGGCGAGTGCACCACCAAATGTTTTACCTTGCCTGCCAGTGGGCCAGATAACAGCATGTGCACTGCCATCTCTTGAAAGTCCTGCGGCGACTGCGAGGTAATCACAGTATGAAATGTTTGGCTCGTTGCGTCATACCAGCCATTAAAGGCTTCGGGTTCCATCATCATAGGATCGATGATCTGGGTGCGATATTCCCGCTCTAACACTTGCCATTGTTGATTAGCTTGGGCGCTAGCAATCTGCTTATCTATCTCGCCCGCATAATAAAGCCCGCGCTCAGATACTGTCCCTTTGGCATTCGGATTGCCTAACCATTCTGGCTTGCGATCTTTTACGCTGGGGAAAAATAGCCCATCGTGGAGCGGGCTATATAAATCTTCCCTTGCGCCATTTTCACCTTCAACTCGAATAAGGCGCCAGCTGGCGTAAGGGTCTTTGGTGTCCGACACAAACGGCGTTTGCTCACCAAAGCGCAGTAAGGTCTGATCAAATTGCAGCAAGGACTTAGCTTGCTTAAAGGCGGGGAAACTGTCGAACAATAATATCGCCACCGCATGACCTAAGTAGTCGGCGGTTTGCCCCTCGGCCAGCAACATGTTGTCACCGTAAAAATCGGGCAGCTTAACCTTATCACGGGCCAGATCGGCCGCAGTGATCACTTTATAGGGCTTAGCCGACGCGGGCAGATGGTCGAGGGAAAAGCCTTGATAAACATGGGAGGCATCGGCGGCGCGAAGTATAAAAGCGTAACCTTGCTGCTTGGGCCAGCCTTCCATGTCCATAGCGCGGTAATCACGGCCATAGACCTTTTGGCCTGTGACTTTCGCTATGCCGTCGTTACGAAACTTAGGTTTGGATTGACCATTAACCTGAGTTTGCCATTTGGCTGCCAGTTCAGGTGAGACAATTGCCGCATTCGCGCGACTCATTTCCCACAACAAAGGGGCCGAATATACGGCAACCCCGCCAATCACACATTGCTTGATAAAGGTCCGGCGTGATGTATTAGATGGTTCCATATCTCAACCTCAGTTGTGCTTCCGTGTCATATCAGCCGCGCTGCTTGGTATCGCCCGATATAGGCTTGTTGTCGATCGACTTTTTATTGATTGTTGCGACATAACTTTGATAAACACTGAATGTAAATTTACATTAGCCACGTTAGCATGTAGGGCTGAAAATGCAAATTTAGGTCGCAAATTGCAGCAGTTTTAATCAAGCTAAATCCGTGTGTAGCGCCTGTGTTATCAGGCTTCTACAGTGATGTTCGCACTGTGATTCAACTCAGTTACGTTATGGCTGAATTTTGCTCAGAGCCCTTTGCTTAGTCTCCCTTAGCTAATGCATTCACTGAACCCATTTTCCCATGTCAAAATTAGCTCGCTTGCCAAAATAAGACCGCCTGACACATCGAGACTTCATGCCACTGCAAGATAAAGAGATAGTGCTATTTGATGGCGACAGGTTTAGTCATATACATTCATACCCATATCGTTAAATCAGTGTTTGCTTAATCACTTGATTTGTAATGCTAAAGTTATAGACAAGTGTACGCTATGTCGCTATCTTAGGTTTTTAACAAGGATGAGCTTTAATCGCGTACCCGCGATTCGAGTCACTTGCATCAGGACGATGTGTCTTTTCTCTTTCTTAGATACCCAACTCCTCCTGCAAATTGGTGAATATGCTTTGGCACTTATTTTCTTGTTGCTCTGTGTTTGTAGCACTGTACTGAGTGTTATGGGTTAACCGTTTCGCGTTGAGTTCGTTGAGTTCGTTGAGTTAGTGCGGCCTAACGGCCGAGGTGAATCAAGGTCGTGGGTCTTCAACCCACACCCGACCAAGAGGGGATCAACAGCAATTCCCTCTTGGATCTCCCTTGCCGCCCCCAACGGAGTTGAAAGCCCCTTGTGCTCATTGGCAAATTTGCTATCGCTTCCGAAGGATGCATCCCTGCACCTGCGAAAACTAGCTCGCCATCCATGGCGAGACTCACGCAATTTGCCTATTCGCCCTGCGGCAACTCCAAGGGGAAATGTATTCCGCGGCTACTGTGTTCGCTTAGTGTTTGGTGTGATTAAAGTTTTGATACTGGGCTTGATAGGTACAGTCAGCAACATCTTAATGTTGCTCGGATTTTAACGGCATAAATCGCATTTTTATCGGTAATGGACTTTGGAAGTTAGGGATGAAATCAGTTTTACAAATTACGTTGGGGATCTTGTTAGCGGGCTTGGTCACTTTATTAGTGCGAATTGGCTATTTGAGTTATGTCGAATACCGCCTGACACAAGGACTTAATGAGTTTGCTATGCAGCAAAAGCAAACGGAACTTGCTCGCCAGCAGGCTGCGAAAGATCGCCAGCTTGCTGAGTATCAGATTCAGCAAGAGTTACAACAAAATGCGGCTGAAAAATCCAGACTAGCCAAGCAAAACGAGGCCGCGCGACTACGTAAAGCCGAAGCATGGCGCAAGTATTATCTTGTCCCCGAAGACTGTAAAAACTTTAAGTCCGACGAACACATGGTCAACTGCATCAACCACAAAGCCGATGCAAAAGCAGAATTTGATAGAATATACGATTTAGAAAAATCATTACCTTAGTATGCTTTTATATTAAGGTTATGGTAAACGATAATGTCTATGCTTTATTTTATAAAGCTAGAGTGTGAACTTTTTTATAATAAATTTAGTAAGGAATTGAGATGCTAGACTTTGATCGCATAAAAACATCAATGATTGTCTTTGCTCTTGAAAAAGAGTTAGGGAATTTAGTTCTGAATAATGATTCCTCATTAATTGATTCTTCAGCTATTGATACTATTTCTGAACGTGAAGAGTCCAAGAAGAGAAATAAAGTCTTAGATGCCAAAATGTTAGTTAAGGCTAGTTACTTTGGAGAGCTTTTTGATTTTGCTATAAGTGTAAGCAAAGATAAGTCAGTTCATGACTATTTAATAGAGTTAAAAAGCTTTTGTTTTGCAAATGATATTTTTGAAATACGTAATGCTGTTAGTCATTCGACAAAGGACTTTCATGTCAATTATTGGTATAGAGCCGCAGCGATTGCAACTCATCCTACAATAGAGAAGTTAAACTTTGAAATGTTACAAGAGGCTCTGTATTGTGCTGAGAATAATGAGCTAAAAGAGCCGCCAGAGGAGTGGTTGGAAAAGATTTGCTGGTCAATACCTAATAATCTACCTGAACAGTTTGAGCATTCGATTACATCTCTAATTGGAAGAAATAAAGAAAGTGAATTATTGAAAGCAAAGATTAGATCTCCAAGGGCTGATTTTATCTCAATTATTGCTCCAGGAGGGATTGGGAAAACTGCATTAGTTCTTGATGTTTTACAAGATATTAGTTTAAGTCCCGACTTTTCTGATGTAGTTGATGGGATATGTTTTGTTACATTGAAAAGAGTAAGTCTGACGGCAGATGGACTTGTATGTTTTGATGCCATTAAAACAATATCTGAAATCGAAAAAGAAATTGAAGATTACTTTGTTGAGTACCATGGTGATGAATCTATAATTTTTGAGGATGTAAAAGAAAAGTATAATGAAATGAAGTTAATATTGTGCATTGATAACTTAGAAACTTTGCTAGTTGAAAGTCCTGAAACCTTTCAGCCATTTATTGATGATTTACCACGAAATTGGAAAGTAATAGTAACAAGTAGAGTCACAGTTTATGATTCATCAAATATGCCTCTCCCCGGTTTGACAGATGGGTTATGTTTTAATTTGGCTAGAGAGTACATGCTCAAGAGGGGGATAACACACAGTCATAAAAATGATATTAATACTTTAGTAAAAAACTCAAACAACAATCCCTTGGCAATAAGATTATCTATTGACTTGATTGGGAAGGGGTACTCAGTTCCTGATTCTATTTCACATACTAAAAGTGAAATTGTAAAATTTTCATATGATAATTTAATTGATAAGTTGTCACATGACTCTATAAGAATTCTAGAGTCTCTACTTGCTGGTGGTGCTTTATCTAGGAGGGATTTATCTAGCTTTCTTGAATTGACTACTGATGAATTGGCTGAATCAATAAAAGAATTGACTGCAACAACATTAATTTATAAAAGTAAATCTGATGAGGTATATAGTTTAAGTGACTCCATCCGAGAGTTATTGGTTCTAAATCCAAGAAATTTAGAGGTTAGGACGCAGTTAAATGAGAAAATAAGACGTCGAAATATGGAAATTTCTCAGATAAGCAAAGAGCAAGAAGGGCTTAATATTGATAGGTTTGATGCTAATTATATACCAGATGATATCAGTCCTGAATTGAAAATTGTTTCTAAAAAAATTAACTCGTTATGTGCGAGTAAAAATATTTCAATAGAAAATGCTGCAGCTATATTTAGCTCGCTTGATCGTTTTAATGAAATTGATAAAAATGCATTTTTTTTCTTCCAGCATGGTCGTGTTTTTCAAATGGTTAGTGATTATCCTGGTGCGGTAAAAGCATATGGGCGTTCAATCGTATTGACAAAAAATCCAGTAGTTATGCTGCAGTTAGCTAAATTATATGGTTCTCAAAATGAGACGCCTAATGCATTGAAGTTATATGAACAGTTAATTGACGGTCGTTATGCAGAGCCAGAAAACTCTTCAGCAAGATTTTCAAATGATGTTATATATGGGTATTTTATTTCTTTGCTATACCTAGGAGAGTATGAAGTTATTTTTGATAGAACTGAAGATATTGGCTCTCACAGGTATCGAGAGATGTTACTTCTTTTTCGTGCTGCAGCATTTAAGCGTAGTGTTGAGAATAAAGTCCATTTAGGAGGTGATGATTGTAAGCAAAAGCTAACTAAAAGTATGGAGATTTTTTCCATTATATTTAGAGAGTATGGCTATAAGAATAAGTCTTGTGTTGAATTCCGTAAACTTACAAGCGAGCTTGCACAGTATTGCTTTTATAATTACTTTAAAGATTCGGGATTTGCGTCAAGTGTTACTAAGTTTGTATCTGCCCATGCACATCAAGTTATGACTCAAATGGTTGCAGATTCAGATTTTTGTTATAAGTTTAAGAGTGTAATTGGAACGTTGTATCGTCTTAAAGTTGAGGGTAATTTTTTTGATAGTGATTATTGGCATGAGCTATTAGATTGCTTTATGAATGATAGTAAAGCCGTAAACAATGGATTTACAGTTGTTAAAGTTAGTTCAATACATGCTAGAGATTCTAGGAATTTTGTAATTTGTGTTGATAAAAATTCGGAAACATATTTAGTTCATAAAAAAACGCTAACTTCTGGAGCATCAAGATGTTGGGAACAAATTGATACCGGATTTCCATTGTGTATAAAACATCGACCAGATTTGAATGATTCGAGTAAAAAAATTGTTTACCAAACAACATTGTTTTATATTTAGTTTTTACGTAATTAGTTGATAAAAAGGGACTCTCATCGTCAATTGCACTGTAGTCGATTTCCAGCTATGTTTTGGTCTTGCTTTAAATAAGCCGAGAGATATATAACTCTTTGAATGCTAAAACTTTACCCTAGTGCCACAGAAGTTCACCGATCCCCTGCGAAGTTGCTGAAGGGCGTTGAAGAAAATAGCGTGACGCAGACAGGACGTCTGCGTAGCTTTCGGGGGGAAGGGACGCCCCATCGGAAGCGTTAGCTATTTTCGAATAAGCACGAAGCCACTAATCAATGCATGTAACTTCGCTAGGGGCGTCTTGGAGAATCCAAGGAGGATAGGACGAGCAGTCCTCCTTGGTCGGGTGTGGGGTGAAGCCCCACGACCTTTTCGGTCGCAAGACCGATCTTAGATCTCATACCGCGTTAGCGTAATAAAGATCCTGATTATTCAGGATCATAATCAAGCACTGGCGCTAGCCACTTCTCCGTCTCAGCTACAGTCATTCCTTTACGCTTCGCATAATCTTCCACTTGATCGCGGCCTATGTTACTCACGCCAAAGTAGCGCGATTTCGGGTGGGCGAAATACCAGCCCGATACTGCCGCTGTGGGGAACATGGCGTAGCTTTCGGTGATGTTCAAGTCGATAGTCTCATCGGGCTTGAGCAAGTCCCATAACAAGCCTTTTTCTGTGTGATCAGGGCATGCTGGGTAACCGGGTGCGGGGCGTATACCTTTGTATTTCTCGCGGATTAAGGCTTCGTTGCTTAACTGCTCATCGGCCGCATAACCCCAAAACTCTTTACGCACGCGTTCGTGCATCCGCTCGGCAAAGGCTTCGGCCAAACGGTCGGCTAAGCATTTGAGCATGATGGCGTTGTAGTCGTCGTGGTTGGCTTCAAAACGTGCCACATGTTCGTCTATGCCGTGGCCCGTGGTCACCGCAAAGCCGCCCATGTAATCGGCGACGCCTGAATCTTTTGGCGCGACAAAGTCGGATAGGCAGAAGTTGTCGTTACCGACACGCTCAAGCTGCATCCGCAGGTGATGTGTGGTCATTTCAACTGTGGTGCGCGACTCATCGGTATACAGCTCAATGTCGTCGTAATTGACGGTATTGGCAGGGAATAAGCCGATAACCGCTTTCGCCGTGAGCCACTTTTCTTCGATGATTTGCTTGAGCATGGCCTGACCATCGGCGAACAGCTTTTGCGCTTCTTCACCGACGACTTTATCGGTGAGGATTTCAGGGTAGTGGCCGTGCAGTTCCCACGAGCGGAAAAACGGTGTCCAGTCGATACGCTCAACTAAGTCTTCTAATGGATAATTATCAAATACTTGGCGCCCGAGCACGTTTGGCGTGAACGGAGTGTAGTTCGCCCAATCGTGTTGGCAGCGGTTATCGCGCGCCGCTTCGAGTGACACTATCTCTTTGCGCTTGGCTTGGGATAAACGCTTAGTGCGCATGTCGTCGTATTCGGCATAGGTTTCGTCTATGGTCGCTTGGCGAGTCTCGTTGTTGATGAGCTTACTCACCATAGGCACGGCGCGGGACGCATCGGCAATATAGATAGCGCCATGGGGATAATGGGGCGCAATTTTCACCGCTGTGTGGATTTTCGAGCAAGTGGCACCGCCGATGATCGCCGGAATGGTTAAGCCTTCGCGGTGGAAGGTTTTCACGTTATGCACCATCTCGTCCAGACTCGGTGTGATGAGGCCCGACATGCCGATGATATCGATATTGTGTTCTTTCACGGCGTCGAGAATTCTCTCCACCGACACCATCACGCCTAAATCAAATACCTCAAAACCGTTACAGGCGAGCACCACGCCGACGATATTCTTGCCGATATCATGCACGTCGCCTTTTACCGTCACCATCAAGATCTTGCCGTTAGATTGGCCTTCGACCTTTTCCTGCTCGATATAGGGGTTTAAGTAAGCCACGGCTTTTTTCATCACCCGCGCCGATTTCACCACCTGCGGCAGGAACATCTTGCCCGAGCCGAACAAGTCGCCGACCACGTTCATGCCGTCCATCAAGGCGCCTTCAATCACATCCAGCGGACGTTTTGCTTCTTGGCGAGCGGCTTCGGTGTCTTCATCGATAAATTCGGTAATGCCTTTGACGAGCGCATGGGATAAGCGTTGGCTCACCGGCCAGCTGCGCCATTCTAAATCTTCTTTCTTACCCACCTGTGCGCCATCACCGCGGAATTTCTCCGCGATTTCAAGTAACTGCTCGGTATTGCTTGAGCCTTCGACTGGGCAAGGCAAGTTAAGCACCACGTTTTCGACCCGTACTTTAAGCTCAGGATCGATATCGTCGTAAATGGCTAACTGACCCGCGTTGACAATACCCATGTCCATGCCGACTTTGATGGCGTGGTACAGGAATACCGCGTGAATCGCTTCGCGCACTGGGTTGTTACCGCGGAACGAGAACGACACATTCGACACCCCGCCCGAAATCATCGCGTGGGGCAGGGTGGCTTTAATCGCTTTGATGGCATCAATAAAATCGACTGCATAGTTGTCGTGTTCATCGATACCGGTGGCGATGGCAAAAATGTTCGGGTCGAAGATGATGTCTTCTGGCGGAAAGCCGACCTTATCAACCAGCACCCTATAAGCGCGGGTACAGATTTCGATTTTACGCGCCTTAGTATCGGCCTGACCTTGTTCGTCGAATGCCATGATAATGGCCGCCGCGCCGTAGCGTTTGACTAAAGTGGCTTGCTCAATAAACTTGGCTTCGCCTTCTTTAAGGGAAATAGAGTTAACTATGCCCTTGCCTTGAATACATTTGAGGCCAGCTTCGATCACTTCCCACTTAGAGGAGTCGATCATAATCGGCACGCGGCTGATGTCGGGCTCAGAGGCGATCAAGTTTAAAAACTTGTGCATGATCTCGGCGCCATCGAGCATGCCTTCGTCCATGTTGATGTCGATGATCTGCGCGCCGCTTTCGACCTGCTCGCGAGCCACATCAAGCGCTTGCTCAAACTTGCCTTCTTTGATCAGCTTTAAAAACTTGGCCGAACCTGTGACGTTGGTGCGTTCACCCACGTTAACGAACAGGGATTGGGCATCGATAGTCAGTGGTTCCAAACCAGCTAAGCGGCAGGCGACAGGGATATCGGGTAAAACGCGCGGGTTATGTCTGTCGACCGCTTCGCGAATAACGCGGATATGTTCAGGCGTACTACCACAACAACCACCGATAATATTGAGCATGCCTTCGCGCGCCCAATCTTCGATCACATTCGCCATGTCTTCTGGGGTTTCATCATAGCCGCCAAACTCGTTCGGCAGGCCTGCATTCGGATGCGCCGACACATAACATTCGGCGATACGCGATAATTCTTCGACGTACGGGCGCAGTTCTTTTGGTCCTAGCGCACAGTTAAGGCCGATAGATAACGGCTTGATATGGCGCAGGGAATTATAAAATGCTTCGGTCGTTTGGCCAGTCAGTGTGCGGCCAGAGGCATCGGTAATAGTGCCCGAGATCATGATTGGCAATCTGTCTTTAGAATGCTGACCAAATAAGTCATCAAATACCGATTCAATCGCAAACAGTGCTGCTTTGGCATTTAAGGTATCGAATATGGTCTCGACCATAATGATATCCGCGCCGCCTTCAATCAGCGCCTTGGTGGATTCTCGGTAAGCACTCACTAACTCATCGAAGCTGACGTTGCGATAGCCTGGATCGTTCACATCGGGGCTAATCGAACACGTACGGTTAGTGGGGCCTAACACACCAGCGACGTAGCGCGGAATGCCTGTGGCAGCAAAGACTTCATCACAGGCTTCACGGGCGAGGCGGGCGCCAGCTAAGTTAATTTCGGCGGACAGCGACTGCATGTCGTAGTCGGCCATGGCAATAGTCGTAGCATTAAAGGTGTTGGTTTCAATGATGTCGGCACCGGCGTTTAAGTAGTCGGTGTGAATTTGTTTGATGATGTGGGGTTGCGACAACACCAATAAATCGTTGTTGCCTTTGACGTCAGTGTGCCAATCTTTAAAGCGTTCGCCGCGATAATCCTCTTCTTCGAGCTTGTGGTCTTGGATCATAGTGCCCATGGCACCGTCTAAGATTAGAATGCGCTCAGCAAGCTGTTTACGAATGTCTGCCAATATCTGGCCGGCTTTGGTAGAGGGTATCGTCATAAATAATTACCTTAAATACAGCTAAGTTAAGTCCAAGCATCGACCCTTGTTATGCTAAGTGCAGGGTAAAGCGTGTTGTGCAGTCCAGATATCGGCTCTCGTTATCGACCCAAGTGAGTTAGCTAACTTAGTTAGGCTAAGTGCATTCCATTCTGCTCGGTCGATATTTGACTACTCGTTTTAGTTATTTATCGTTAGAGTTTAGTTTTGGACATTTAAACGTATAGACGTCCATAATACGCGACTTATGATTGTCAGGGCAAGGTCAAAATTGACTAACGACAATTGAGTCCTATCACCACTTTTCACCCAGTTTAACGGCTCTTTTTTTTAGGGCTAGTTGTTAGGCTATTTGCAGGGCTAGGGCGTAATTGAGTATATAGGACGACGGGTCTAATGTGGGTTTTCAACAAAATTTGCCATGAGTGATAGACATAGGAATACGATGAAACAAGTTCGATTGTTATTGTTACGCCACGGCGAGTGTGAAGGCGGCGCCATTTTACGCGGCCGTGTGGATGTGCCTTTAAGCGAAAAGGGCTGGCAGCAAATGTCGGCTGCTGTTGAGGCGCAGGCAAGTACCTGCAGCGCGATTTATAGTTCGACTTCACGCCGCTGCGGCGAATTTGCCCAAGCCTTTGCCGCCGAGCTGCATTCGACGGCGGCATTGATATCTGAGCCAAGGCCATTGCAGGCGCAGTTTTTGTCGGTTTTACAGGAAATCGACTTTGGCGATTGGGACGGTCGTCGGCTCGATGAGCTTTATCAGCAAGAGGGCGAAAGCTTAGCTGCCTATTGGCAAAACCCTTGGCAAACGCCGCCGCCCAATGGTGAGACTATGGCAAGCTTCGAGTCGCGGGTGAATGGCGCAATTGACCAGATACTCGCCGCCGAGTTTGAACGATTGACCGTCGACTCAGATAACGCCGAGCAGGCTGTGGGAGCGAGTCTGGGAGTGAGCGTGGCTGCGGGCGAACTGGCTGCCAAAGTATGGGTGGTGACCCACGGCGGAGTGATCCGTCACTTAATGGCGCGCGCCCTTGGGGTTGAACGGGCGGTGGGATTTTACAGTCAACTCGATTTACCCGTGGCGGCCGTGGTGAGCATTAATGTGCTGCAAGATGAACACGGCGTTTGTTACTGGCGTTTAGATTGGCCGAGCGGACGCTGCGAGTGATCCGCGTTGCCCTAAGGTGAAGATTTTTCTTGTCTTAGCAGCGTGATTGTCGATTGCCAATTAAGGCAAATATAGGATAATGCTTTTTCCTGACGTTACCCGATACACACGGCCTTGCAAGGCTGGTGGCAGTGTATCGGCTGACGTCACAGAAATAGGTGTTGGGAGTTTTGAGTGGTGCGAGTGTGTTCTGTGGCAACTATTGCCTAGACACGCTGCAAAGGCTTGAAATCAATCTCAACATAATAGGGAATCGGGGAGCTGCTTGTCAGTCAGCCCGAACTGTGCCCGCAACTGTGAGTGACTTTTTATATTGTTTTCAATACAAAAAGTGACGAGTCAGGAGACCTGCCTATTTCTGTTATCGCTGCGTGCAGCCTTAGTTCTCGAGCGGGTGACTCGAGGGAGCCGATGACAATGTGCACAACCTTTTTTTATTCAGGTTTGGACTCGCTAGGAGCACCACTTTGGTGAAACTCTCTGCCATCCAAACGAGCCATGCTTTGAATGACAGCGACACTCGCCCATCAGCGAGCCAGACGGTCGCGCTCGATGTCAGCCAGTTAAGCTGGTGTATCGATGGCAAAACCATTCTTTCCAATATTAACTTTGCGCTGTCAACGGGGCAGATGTTGGGTTTGATTGGGCCTAACGGTGCGGGTAAGTCTAGCTTGCTACGCTGTTTGTATCGGTTTGTTCGCCCGACTCAGGGCAAAATTACCTTGTTTGATCAAGATATTGAGCGTTTGTCGCCCAAGGCGTTTGCCTGCCGCGTCGCAGTAGTGCAGCAAGACACGCCGCATTATTTTGACCTAACCACAGAGCAATTGGTGAGCATGGGCTTAACGCCGCATAAGGGCATGTTCGATACCAATTCGAGCTGTGATGGCGAGCGCATTGCCAAAGCCTTAGAGAAAGTCGGCCTCAGTCATAAAATGCATCAACAGTACGAGCACTTATCTGGCGGTGAAAAGCAGCGTGCCTTGATCGCCCGCGCCATAGTGCAGCAGCCGCAACTGTTGATCCTCGATGAGCCAACCAACCACCTCGATGTGCGTTATCAAATCCAAATCCTCGAATTAGTGCGTAGCCTTGGCATCAGCGTGATTGCCTCTATTCACGATCTCAATTTAGCCAGCGCCCTGTGCGACAGTTTATTGTTGATCCATAACGGTGAAGTCAGCGCTATGGGCACGCCAACCGAGGTATTAACCGAGGCGCGAATTGGTGATGTGTTCGGCGTGTGCGCTCAGGTGTCGACCCATCCACAACATAAAAAGCCCTTAATCAGCTACTTCTATGGCTACCATGATTCGACGCACAACATGGCTGAAACTTTGGCTGAGCGAGGCGAGGGCGGATGATTCAGGGAGTAAACAGCATTTCATCTCACATTTGGGGCGTATCGTGACACCTTTGACGAGACAAAAACTGATGCTGGTCGCATTAGGCATAATCACTTTGATAACCCCCATTGCCGCCACGAGTTTTGGCGCGGCGAACATCAGTTTTATGGATGTTATCCAAGTGTTTATCAATAAAATGGCCAACCTCACTCAAGCCAATGGCATGACGGAGCGCATCGTGATGGAGCTCAGACTGCCGCGTATTTTGCTGGCCTTTGTGGCGGGTGCGGGTTTGTCCTTGGCGGGCAGTGTGCTGCAAACCGTGACCCGCAATCCGCTGGCCGACCCTTATCTGTTTGGCATTAGCTCAGGCGCGTCCTTTGGCGCTGTGGTGATGTTGACGCTATTCACGGGCTCTGGATTTTTTGAGAATGCGGGTATGGCGGCGAACTCGGGGATTTTTAGTGGCTCGGGCGCCTTGTCGGGTTTGCTTTGGTTTAGCTTGCCCTTCGGCGCTTTTATTGGCGCCAGTTTGTCGGTACTGATAGTGCTGGCCTTGTCTGGCCTTGGGCTCAATAGCCAAGTGGAGCGCATGTTGCTCTCAGGCGTGGCGACCTCCTTTATGTTCGGCGCGCTAACGAGTCTGTTGTTGTATTTCGCCAGTCCGCAGGCGACGGCTTCTGTGCTGTTTTGGAGTTTAGGCAGTTTCGCCAAGGCCAGTTGGTCCTTATTAGTGCTGCCGACACTGGTGATTGGCGCGAGTTTGTTCATTATTTTAGGCATGAAACGGCAGATCATGGCGTTGCAAGCGGGGGATGAAACGGCGCATACCTTAGGGGTGAATGTGCCTAAGTTGCGACTCAATATGCTGCTGCTCTGCTCCTTGATTACCGCGATTTTGGTTGCCACCTGCGGCGGTATTGGGTTTGTCGGTTTGATGATCCCCCACACAGTGCGCATGCTGTTTCCCGGTCGTCAGCCGATTCTATTAACGGCGCTGGTGGGTGGATTATTTATGGTGTGGATTGATGTGCTGGCGCGCTGTTTATTGGGCAATCAAGAGTTGCCCGTGGGGATTATCACGGCGGCCATAGGTAGCATGTTCTTTTTGCTGATTTTGCGTAAACGCAGAGTCATGGCGTAAGCACCTAGTCAGAACGTAATCCTAGAGTCATCTAGCAAGCGCAGACTGGCGGGATAATCAGCATTTTTGTTGATATCTGCCCCGCGATTGGAAATGCAAAATTGGACATGTTAGTCATTAGTCATAGGCGCAGGATGCGTTGTGGTTATTTAAGATAATAAGTGGAGTGTGGATGTCTCAGTCAGCCGTGTCTTTTCAAATCAGCCCTGTGAGTAAAACGCAGGATCCATTGATCCAGCAGAAAATTGATCTTAAGACTAAGCCGCCCGGCGCCTTAGGTCAGCTCGAATCCTTAGCCTTACAGATTGCCCGAGTGCAAGCGACTGATTCACAACAAACGGATCAGCCACAAAATACTGTGCTGAAAATTGTTCATCCAACCATGTTAGTGTTTGCGGGTGATCATGGTATTGCCGCTGAAGGCGTGTCGATAGCCCCTAGCGAAGTGACGCGCCAAATGGTGCAAAACTTTGCCCATGGCGGCGCGGCGATTAACGTTTTTTGTCGGCAGGTGGGTTTTAGGCTCGAAGTGATCGATTGCGGTATTTTAACGCCAGTCGAAGGGGTTGAAGGCATTATCGATCAACGTCTTGGCGCGGGCACTGGGGCGATTCATTTAGAGCCCGCAATGGCGCTGGAAACCGTCGATAAAGGCTTTGCGATGGCGCGCGATTTGATTGAACGTCACCATCAAGCAGGTTGTAACTTAGTCGCCTTTGGCGAAATGGGCATAGGCAATACCTCGGCTGCGGCAGCCATTATGGCGGCGATCATGCAGCTTGATGTGATTGATTGTGTCGGCCGTGGCACGGGCATTAATAGCGAAACCTTAGAACGTAAACTCATGCTGATTGAACTGGCGTTATTGCTGCATCAAAGTGCCTTAAATGGGCCAAAATCAGTGTTAGCTTGCCTAGGTGGCTTTGAAATTGTGCAGATGACGGGGGCTATGTTAGCGGCTGCCGAGCGCAAAATGCTGGTGGTTGTGGACGGTTTTATCGCGACAGCTGCGGCATTAGTTGCGGTGCAAATCGCCCCTAATGTGCATGATTATTTGATTTTTGCCCACCAGTCAGACGAGCAAGGCCATCAGCGGATGTTAGAGTTTTTGCAGGCGAAACCTTTATTATCCCTCGGGCTAAGATTAGGCGAAGGTACGGGCGCAGCTTTGGCGTTGCCGCTTATTCAAGCCTCTGTAAATTTTTACAATCAAATGGCGAGTTTTAGTGATGCGGGGATTGAGGCTGTTGTATGATGTGCTCTGCTAAGTCGCTTATTTTACTTATTTAAAATAATAACTTTTTAGCCAACCGTTTTAATCTTAAACCTTGCAGCAAGTGTTAATTCACTAAGGATGCTTTATGTCAGAACGCGAAAGCTGGCACAAAGAGATAGATTTGTTTTTAGTTGCCATGGGCTATTTTACCCGCATTCCTATGCCTAAGTGGGTCGAAGTCGATAGTGATAAGTTGAATAAGGCCAGCCGTTATTTCGGTCTCGTCGGTCTTTTGGTCGGCCTGTTAAGTGCCATTGTATTTTGGCTGACGCAGAACTGGCTCCCCGCCGGCGTCTCTGTGCTGTTAGCTATGTTGGTTGGCGTCTTGCTCACGGGCGGATTTCACGAGGATGGCCTAGCCGATACCTTCGACGGTTTTGGCGGTGGTTGGACGGCGGAAGACAAGCTACGGATCATGAAGGACTCGCGCCTTGGCAGTTATGGCGCACTGGCGTTGATGTTGGCCCTGCTGCTGAAATGGCAGTTGTTAGTCGAGTTGGCGCTGTACGATCCTGTGGTCGCGGGCTCGGCGCTTATCGTCGCGCACACAGTCAGCCGCGTGGTATCAGCCAGCATCATCTTTAGTGAAAAATATGTCCGCGATGACGAGACCAGTAAGTCTAAGCCGCTATCGCAACATCAAGGCATTAATGAGCTGCTTATCCTGATCGCCAGCGGCGTATTAGTGTTGTTATTCCTCAAGGGGTTAGCGGCACTGTCATTGCTGTTAGTGATGATAGGACTGCGCCGTTTGATCATAGTGATCTTTAGACGCCAGATTGGCGGTTACACGGGCGATACCTTAGGCGCGGCGCAGCAAATAGCTGAAATCGTGTGTTATTTTGTATTGCTCGTTGTAGGTAACATACTGTGATCCACCTCGTCCTAGGCGGCGCCCGTAGCGGTAAGAGTCGCTACGGTGAAGCCTTAGTGCGCCAGTACACAGCGCTCGGCTTCGATGCCTGCTATGTGGCCACGGCGCAGGCGCTGGATGATGAAATGGCGACCCGTATCGCCAAACATCAAGTGGGACGAACGGACGATGGTATCGAATGGCAATTGTTTGAAGAGTCGCTCGCCCTTACGGCACTGTTAAAACGCTTAGCAAAACCTGGGCGAGTGATTTTAGTGGACTGTTTAACCCTTTGGTTAACCAATCAATTACTCGCATCCAGCGCCAAGATTGATGATGAACCGGCGCAGACAGAGTGGCATGCGACAGACTTTATACCGTCTGCCAGTTCAATCTCTAACGATGAAGCTTTGGCGAGTTGGCAGGCGGAGAAAAGCGCTTTTGTGGATTCACTTGCCGAGCTCGAAGGTGTGGTGGTGTTGATCAGTAACGAAGTCGGTTCTGGTATCGTGCCCTTAGGTGAGTTGAGCCGACAATTTGTTGATGAAGCGGGCTGGTTAAACCAAGCCGTTGCCGCCTTAGCTGACAATGTCACCTTAGTGGTTGCGGGTTTACCCTTAGCACTCAAACCACTTTAATCTAAATCAGTTAAGTGATATTTAGACTGAGCTTTTATCTTTATCCCTGCAAACTAGAATAAGTTTTTAACCCTATGCCCTCTCCAAACACAGACAACACAGGCTGTGCCAATGCACTCGATACCGCTAATACCGTTGTTATGAATCCTGCTGTTAATTCGCCTCGGCGCGCAAAAGTCTTGATGGTGCAGGGCACAACATCCGATGCGGGTAAGAGCACCTTAGTGGCGGGGATTTGTCGTTTGCTCGCCCGAGAGGGTGTAAAGGTTGCGCCCTTTAAGCCGCAAAATATGGCGCTCAATAGCGCTGTGACTATTGATGGCGGCGAGATTGGCCGCGCACAGGCGTTGCAAGCCGTGGCCAGTTATCTTGAGCCCCATACCGATTTTAATCCTATTCTGCTTAAACCTAGCTCGGACACGGGCGCGCAAATTATCGTTCACGGCAAAGCCCTAACGACGCTGGAAGCCTCGGCCTTTTTTGGGCCTAAATCTAAGGATTACAAGGCAATGGCGCTCGGTGCTGTGCTGGAATCCTTCGAGCGATTAAGTGGCCAGTATCAAACCATAGTGGTGGAAGGCGCGGGCAGCCCAGCGGAGATCAATCTGCGCGAGGGCGATATTGCCAACATGGGATTTGCCGAAGCCGTAGATTGCCCTGTGATCATCATTGCCGATATCGACAAGGGCGGCGTATTTGCCCATTTGGTCGGGACGCTGGCGCTGTTATCTGAGTCTGAACAGGCGCGGGTAAAGGGCTTTGTGATCAACCGTTTCCGTGGCGATATTAGCCTGTTGCAATCAGGGCTCGATTGGCTTGAAGCTTATACGAACAAGCCTGTTTTAGGCGTGTTGCCTTATCTGCATGATTTACATCTCGATGCCGAAGATGCGCTGATAAGCTCGCCGACTAAAGGCGCTAACAGCCGCTTAAAAGTGCGGGTATTAGTGTACCCAAGGATCAGTAATCACACGGATTTTGATCCGCTGCGGTTGCATCCCGATATCGATTTTGACTATGTGTCATTGCAAACCCAAGCCGCGAGTCACGCCACTCATTTACCCGCTGCCGATTTATTGATCTTACCCGGCAGTAAGAATGTGCGCGCCGATTTGGCCTTTTTACGCCAGCAAGGTTGGGATAAGGATATCGCCACACACCTGCGTTACGGCGGCAAAGTGCTTGGTATTTGCGGCGGCTATCAAATGTTAGGTCAAAGCATTGCCGATCCCTTAGGGATTGAAGACAGTGCGGGCGATACCGAAGGACTTGGCTACTTACCATTGAGCACAGAACTGAAAGCCGATAAACAGTTACGGCGGGTGAGCGGTGAGCTAACGTTACTTGGGCAAAAGGTTGCAGTGAAGGGCTATGAAATCCACTGCGGCGAATCACGTTATCTTATCCCTAGGCTTGAACAAACGAATGCGCCCTTGCAGTTAATCCCAGAATCGACATCCTTAACAGCGCCAGCGATGAGTTTTGCCGATGGCCTGCAAAGCGATGACGGGCAAATCTTAGGTACTTATTTACATGGGCTATTTGATAGTCCGGATGCCTGTCAGCTGATTTTGCGCTGGGCGGGATTAAGCGATGCTCAGGCGATAGATATCAATCAAATACGTGAGCAGCAACTCGAGCGTTTAGCCGATGTGTTAGCCGAGCATTTAGATATGCAAAAATTACAGCCAATTTTAGAAGCATAAGTTTTAGAAGCATAAGTTTTAAAAGCAGACATTTTTAGCAGCAGAGTGAAGAGAAGACCATGACAGCACAGAACGACAATGAACAAGCGCAAATCAAGGCCGAACGCCACAAGGCTCGCCAACAAAAAGTGAAAGCCGGTGTGGATGCTAAAATTGCCGCCGCCCAAGAAGAAAAGGGGATTTTGCTGGTATTAACTGGTAACGGTAAAGGCAAGTCGACCTCAGGTTTTGGCACAGTGGCCCGCGCCGTCGGTCACGGTAAAAAAGCCGCGGTTGTGCAATTTATCAAAGGTACCTGGGAGTGCGGTGAGCGTAACTTACTCGAAGGCGCCGGAGTTGAGTTTCATGTAATGGGTACAGGTTTTACCTGGGAAACCCAAGATAAAGAAAAGGATACCGCCGCCGCTGTGCTCGCTTGGGAAGCCGCTGAAAAGCTGCTGCAAGATGAGTCGATTGACTGCTTGATGCTGGATGAGCTGACTTACATGGTGAGCTATCACTATCTGGATGTGGAACGTGTGCTTAGCGCACTTAAAAATCGCCCACCGATGCAGCATGTGATTATTACGGGCCGTGCTTGCCACCGAGCGATTATCGAGCTTGCAGATACGGTCAGCGAAGTGCAGCCGTTGAAACACGCATTCGAAGCGGGTATCAAGGCGCAGCAAGGTTTTGATTACTAATCGAACTTGGTAAAAGTCGGCGCATAAGCGACGATCTGTTATTGGCTGGCAGCTAGGCCTTTAGCCACAACTAGCTGTTAGTCGCTAACCGTTCAACGTTCAAAGTGTTCTCAAGGATGATCCTATGAATAAGCGTATCGTGATTTGTGCCGATGGGACTTGGAATCGGCCCGAGAAAGATCTTAAGGTCGATTTCCCTACCAATGTGCTGCGCCTCGCGCGTGCGATTAGCCCCTTGGCCAGTGACGGCAAACCCCAGCAAGTGTTTTACGATTGGGGTGTCGGTTCCTATTACGATGAAGCCATGGGCGGCGCAACAGGGCGCGGTTTGCATAAAAACATCATGGATGGGTATCGCTACATAGTGCAAAACTATTCTCCCGGCGACGAGATTTATCTCTTTGGCTTTAGTCGTGGTGCTTACACAGTGCGTTGCCTGTGTGGCTTAATTAATAACTGCGGCATACTCAAACGCCCCGATGCGGCATTGATTCAGCAAGCCTTCGACCACTATAAAAAAAGCAGTGCGCCCTTTGCCCCTGACGGCGAAAAATCCCTCGAATTTAGAGCTAGATACAGCCATGAATCGCGGGACATCAAGTTTGTTGGCGTGTGGGATACCGTTGGCGCTATGGGGATCCCTATCTCGTTTTTAGGTTTGTTCGAAGATAAAGATGAGTTTTACGACACTAAAATCGGCCGCAATGTGCGCGTTGCCCGCCATGCCTTAGCCATAGACGAACACCGCAGCGATTTTGAGCCCACCATCTGGCAACTGCGCGACAATATGGATATGCAACAGGTGTGGTTTGCGGGTGCCCATAGCAATATTGGCGGCAGTTATAAACCCGATAAAGACGGCGCATTGCTGTCGGACAATGCGCTGCTGTGGATGATATCCGAGGCGCAGAAATTTGATTTAAGCTTAGAGCCACACTTAGCCGCGAGTGTGCATCCGAGTCCGTTAGCCACCTTGCATGATTCGAGGCGCAGCTTTTATCGGATAAAACAGGAATATTTACGGCCACTCGATCCTGCATTAGTCCCTGTGCTTTTGCATCATTCGGTCAAGGCCCGCTGGGATCAAGATCCTAAGTATCGCCCCAAGAATCTACAAACCTATATCGAACACTATGGCTGGCCAGAGCAGCTAGTTTAACTCTTTAAAAATTAAGGCATATCATGATTAAGCGACACTTAGTTGGACTCGTTTTTGGGCTCAGCTTGTTTCTTCCCCACAGTGTGTTGGCCGATCCCGCTAAACGCATTATTGCGCTCTCGCCCCACGCGGTAGAAATGCTCTACGCCATAGGCGCGGGCGATGCCATAGTGGCCGCAACCGATTATGCGGATTATCCCGAGGCGGCCAAAAAAATCCCGCGTATTGGCGGTTACTATGGCATTCAAATGGAGCGGGTGATGGAGCTTAATCCCGATCTGATTGTGGTGTGGGATACGGGCAATAAAGCCGAAGACATCAATCAACTTAAGGCTCTGGGTTTTAACCTATATGGTAGCGATCCCAAAACCTTAGAAGGGGTTGCCAAGGAACTGGAAGAGCTAGGTAAATTAACTGGCCACGTTGAAGAGGCGAGTAAGGCCGCTGCTGCGTATCGCGCCGAACTTATCCGTTTACGGACTGAGAATGCCAGTAAATCAGAGCCTAAAGTGTTTTATCAACTCTGGTCGACACCATTAATGACGGTTTCTAAAAACAGTTGGATCCAACAAATCCTCAGTGTCTGCCATGGCCAAAATGTATTTTACGATGCCGCCAGTGATTACCCGCAGGTGAGTTTAGAAAATGTGTTGCTGACCTTGCCCGAGGTGATTTTGCAAAGCCAAGAGGAAGGCAATGTTAAAGGTGTCGATTGGAGCCAATGGCCCGAAATTCCCGCCGTTAAAAATCAGCATATTTATCAGCTCAATGCCGATTTATTACACCGTGCGACGCCCAGAGCGTTACTCGGCGTTCAAGCCCTATGTGATGCCTTGGATAAAGCGCGTTAAATAAAAACGCCTGACAGATTATTCCGTCAGGCGTTTAGTCCGATGTCGCTATTGTTTAAGGAGTTAGAAAGGTGCGTTTATATCGACCACATCAATCAGCTTGTGGTTTACAAACTCTTTCAATCCTAAATCAATCAACTCGCGGCCATAACCTGAGCGGCGCACGCCACCAAAGGGCAAATCGGCCTTGACCATAGTCGGATGATTAACAAACATCATGCCAGTGGAAACCTGCTTAGCGACCGCCAGCCCGCGTTTAGTATCGGCGGTAAACACTGAGCCACCCAGTCCAAAGGGTGAGTCATTGGCGACGGCAATCGCTGCTTGCTCATCCTTCACTTTGTGGATACTGGACACAGGACCGAAGAATTCCCAATAGTAGGCGGGGTTATCTGGCGTCAGGTTTGTCAGTATTGTTGGCTGCACAAAGGCGCCTTGCTGCGGCACTTTTGGCCCCACTTCGGTCGCGGTTGCGCCGTGTTTCACGGCATCACGGATTTTCTGCTTCAACTCATCGGCGGCGCCTTGGGAAGACAGCGGTGCCAGCGTGGTGGTGGGATCCATAGGATCGCCCGCTTTTAACGCTTCGATTCCTTTGATATAGCCTTGCATAAATTCATCGTAAATGGCTTCAACTAAGATCATCCGCTTAGATGAGGTGCAGACCTGACCCGCATTCCAATGACGACCAAATACAGCCCAGTCGATGGTTTTGGGGAGCTCGGCGTCTTCAAGTACGATAAAAGCATCAGCGCCACCCAGTTCGAGGGTGGACTTTTTCAGCGCCTTACCGGCCTGAGCCGCAATGTGCGATCCCGCATCTTCTGAGCCTGTGAGGGCGACCCCATGCACTTTGGGTGAGTTGATGATCTGCCCTATTTGTTCTCGGGTGGCGTACAGGTTTTGGAATGCGCCTGCGGGTAATCCAGCATCGCGCATTAGACCTTCAAAAGCGGCGGCGCACTGGGGCACATTAGACGCATGCTTGAGCAGTAGGGTATTGCCGGCAGCAAGCTGGGGCGCGAGGATGCGAGCAATTTGGTAGTAAGGGAAGTTCCAAGGTTCGATGGCCAGTAATACGCCCAGCGGCTCGTTAACCAGTATAGCTTCACCTTCGGCGGGATCGGCAACGGGCAGTTTTTGCGGGGCTAACAATCGCTCGGCATGTTCGGCGTAGTATTCGAAAATTTGCGCCGACAGTTCGACTTCTGCCTCAGCTTCTGCGGTAACTTTGCCCATTTCTAATGTCAGCAATTTAGCGTAAGCAGGCTTGCTGTCTCTGAGGATGTGAGCGGCTTTAGTGAGTACGGCGGCCTTGTCGGCAAAAGGCGTAGTTCGCCAGCTTAAAAATGCCTGATGGGCGGATTCTATCGCCTGCGTGACTTCGGTATCTGTTGCATTTGGAAATTCTTTAACTAGCTCTCCCGTAAAGGGATTGATCGTTGCATAAGCCATATGTTCCTCCAAGCGTTCAACGAATAGAGAGTAAATGCCAACTCTTGGCATTGAGGGTGGAAATATCGTGTCTGTTGTCATCTCCCTTGCCATCTTGCTGACCATAGCGGTGAGGCAAGGGGTTGATTGATGAGCTTTAAACCGCAAGCTTTTTATAGCGTTCAGCCATGGCATTGGCGGCTATCATGGCTTGATAGATATCATCTGCGGTTAATTTCATCGGCATATTGCCCATAGTGTCGCCCTCTGCGCAGGCAATCTCAGCCACTTTGCGCCACTCTGCTTCGACAAAGGTTTTTAGCCCCAAATCGGCGAGCGTGAGCGGCAGTCCCGCAGTTTTGATGATGTGAATGACGTTATCTATTTCGACTTTGGGGGCATTTTCTAGCACTAGCTGGGTGAGCAAGCCAAACACCACTTTCTCGCCGTGTTGGGCTTTATGTAGGTCAGCTACCGCCGACATACCATTGTTCACAGCATGGGCTGCGGCTAATCCGCCCGCTTCGGCCCCGACACCACTGAGATAAATCGTCGCTTCAATGGTTTGCTCAAGTGCGGGAGTGACTATTTTGTTTCTCACCGCATCCATAGCGGCTTCAACATTTTCAGTCAGTAGTTGATAGCAAAGCTGCGCTAATCCCAGCCCAGTGCGGGAAGGTTTTTTCAATACGAGATTGACACCATCGGACTGATAACAGGCGCGGGCTTCAAAGTAAGTGGCCAGAGCATCGCCTATGCCTGCTGCAAAGAATCGGGCGGGAGCAGCGGCGATAATGGCTGTGTCGGCAACAACAGCATCAGGATTTTGTGGCAGAAACAGATAGCGTTCAAACTCACCGGTTTCGGAATAGATCACGGCAAGTGCCGTACATGGTGCATCGGTTGAAGCTATGGTTGGGTAGAGCACCACTGGCCGTTTTTGATAGAAGGCGACGGCTTTGGCGGCATCTAAGGTTTTACCCCCGCCAACTCCAACAATTACATTGGTATGATGCTGCTCTGCCAGCGCACCTAAGCGCTTTATCTCGGCTTCGCAGCACTCATAGTTGAATTTTTCGAGATGGTTGCTGATCCCATTTTGATCCAGCCCTGCGACCGCTTCATTCTCAACTCGGCTGAGGATAAATTCATCGCAGATGATAAAAGCATTGTCACCAAAGTCCTTAACATAATCATGCATTTGAGCTAATAAGCCCTTGCCGATAATGAATTTTTTAGGGGAAGTGACGGTACGCGGAACGACAGTGCTCATAGAGCCTCCTTTGCACTTATGACGGTTATCCTTTCATGCTTACCCTAGCATACGCTTAATTTATCGTCGCAGCATGAGTGGTTGTAATATTTTTATTATGCAGCGTAAATTACTACTTTAGTGCTTAATTATTAGATTAAAAATGTGGTTTATTATTTTATTAGTCGAGTTAAATACTTGGGGGCTTTCTGGTTTAAGGCAGCGGCGAGGGCTCAGAGAGCGAGGCGAACTCAGTTGGTGAAGAGATGTAAGACTGAGCGGGCGAGCTGATTTAAGACTGAGTGGGCGAAGCGATATAAGGTATCTAATCAAGTCATGAAAGCTAAAACTGGATTGTGTGAATAGCGGAAACGCCTGCCTTGGAAACACAGCATAGTCATTAATGTAATGGGAATTTATTACCTCAAACCCGCCCTAAGCCTTGCTCGCTGTTCATGCTTTATGTGATGCTCTCTACTGTCGTTAATTTGTGTCCTCGCTAGATGCAATCGTTAGCTGAGATAAAAGATAAGTAATCAAGGAGTGAAGATGACAGAGCAAAATGCGTTAGGGCAAGAGGTCAGTAAAGGCACATTAATATTCCTCTGTGGCAAAATGGGCGCAGGTAAATCCACCTTATCGCGACAACTCGCCGAGGCCGAAAACCGCATTTTAATCTCGGAAGATGAATGGCTGGCGGCGCTGTATGCCGATGAAATTAATGATTTTGATACTTACCTGAAGTATTCCGCTCGTCTTAAGCCCTTGCTTAAAAAGCATGTGCAGGAACTGCTCTGTTCGGGTGTATCTGTGGTGATGGACTTTCCCGCGAATACCGTGAATCAACGCCTGTGGTTTCGCAGCATTTTTACCGATTGTGGCGCCGCCCATAAGTTGATGCATCTTAATCACAGCGACGCGCTTTGTTTGAGCCAACTCGATAAACGCAGACAAAGCCACCCTGAGCGCGCTATGTTCGATACCGAGGCGATGTTCTGGCATGTGAGCGGTTATTTTCAGCCGCCGACTATGGATGAAGGCTTTGATCTTGAGGTGATTGAAAGCTAAGTGATTGAAAAATTGATTGAAAGCCAAGCGATTGAAAGCTTAGTGACTGAAGCTTAGTTACAGAAGCAAGTGACAGAATAAAAACAATAGGGAATATCATGTATCAAGTGCTTGAAGACGTTGCCTCAGCCAATGATTTTATCCGTTTACGGCAGATTTCGGGGTTAAGTCCTCGGCCAATGGCGGGCGCTATTAAGGCCTTACCTAGGAGTTTATATGGCGTGCAGATAAAGCTTGCCGATCAAACTGTGGGTATGGGACGTGTGGTTGGCGACGGCGCACTGAACTTTGAAATTGTCGATATTGCGGTCGATCCTGAGCACCAAGGCAAAGGCTTAGGACGGCTGATTATGCAGCACATTATGGCCTATCTAGATCGTGAGGCTTTTGAAGGCGCCTATATTACCCTGATGGCCGATGTGCCTGAACTCTATGAAAAGTTTGGCTTTAAATTCAGCAGCCCCGCAAGTGAAGGCATGTATATAGTGAAATAACGCTGTTAACCCATACACTTTTAACTAGAGTTCTCGTAGCGGCACTCGTAACAGGACTCGTCGCTGTAGAGCTTAAACAGCAGTACTCACAGTCGCAGAGCTAAAACAGCAGAACTAAAACAGTAGAACTAAAACAGTAGAACTTAAACAGCAGAGCTTGAATAACAGAACTCGAACAACAATCAAAGGAAGCTTAACCTATGAATACTTTACTTATTTGCCTATTTGTCGCCATGTTATTGCCGTATCTGGCGAAAGGCCCCGTCGCTTGGGCGATGGCTAAGGCGGGCGGTTATGATAATAATCATCCCCGCGCCCAGCAAGCACAGTTAACCGGTTTTGGTGCTCGCGCCTTAGCAGGGCATCAAAATGCCTTCGAATCCCTGTTAGTGTTTGGTCTGGCGGTATTAGTGGTTATCGCCACGGGTAAAGTAAACCCCACTGCTGAGTGGTTGGCAATCACCCATGTCGCCGCACGCTTCGTGTACCACATCTTATACCTTGCCAATAAAGGCACCCTACGATCCCTCTCATGGTTTGTCGCTATCTTTAGCGCCTTCGGGATTTTCTTTCAGGCTTTTTAATGCTTGATATTAAAGGCTCTGGGCGAGTTTTTTAATATTTCCCCCCAGCTCATCGGGCGTATGGGCTGCGTAACCCAGTAAGATCGCTTGCCTTGGATAGCGCGTTTGGCAATACCGAGACAAAGGCTGCGCCCCTAAACTGAGTTGGCGGCATTTATTGATTACTTCGTCTTCGGTCAAGCCGTCTTTTAGCCAACACACGAGGTGAATCCCTGAATCTGAGATCTGAACTGACAATTTGTCGGGCAGATACTGCTCAATTGCAGTGATTAACGCCGTTTGGCGCGCTAAACAAGCTTTTCGAACTCGCCGTACATGCCGGGCGTAATGTCCCTCTGCGATAAACAGCGCCAATGTGGCTTGTTCGAGGTAAGCCGTGTGCGAGTCGGCGTAATGTTTGGCAAGGTTAAAGGCGTTCACCAGTTTAGGCGGAACGACGAGAAAGCCGAGTCGTAGCTCTGGTAATAACATCTTGGAAAAGGTGCCTGCGTAGATCACCCGCTGTTGTTTATCGAGTCCCTGCAATGCCTGTATCGGGCGGGCGCTATAACGAAACTCGCTATTATAGTCATCTTCTAAAATCCACTTATTCTGCTCAGCGGCCCAATCGAGTAAGGCTAATCGCCGTGGCAGACTAAGCGTTCCGCCGAGGGGGAACTGATGCGAAGGTGCGGTAAAAGCCAGTTTCACTGAGGGCCATTGCTGTATCGCCTCGGCTATTTTTGTGCCTTCATCATCAAGGCTAACTGGGCGGACTTGCAGATTTTGCGAGAGAAAAGCGCCTAAGGCGCCATCGTATCCGGGGTCATCGAGCCAGACTTCATCTCCCTGTTGTAGCAGTACCTGTGCCGTGAGATTAATGGCTTGCTGAGTGCCATTGACTATGATGATTTGCTCGGGCGTGCAATTTAGCCCTCGGGTTGAACGGGCATAGTCACTGATCGCTTCGCGCAATGGTAAATGCCCAGCACTATGGCTATGTTTCCCCAAGTTTTTACGCGATTGTCGCCAGACTCTGCCTAACAGGCGACCCCAAAGTTGGTGCGGGAAAAGATCAACACATCCCACGCCAATGTTGAACATGCTGTGGCGGGTATTTCCCTTGTCCCTCAGTCGCGCCATCTCCAGCAACTGTGGATAGAGTTCCAATGTAGAATCAAAGGCTTGAACGCTGACATCACTGCGGTTTGGGATAGCGATCAGTTCGTCGGGAATCGTATCAGACACATAGGTGCCCGAACCTGGCTTAGTCAGCAGGTAGCCTTCATCAATTAGGCGATCAAACCCTTGCAGTACTGAGTTCCGCGAAATTTGCATAGTTTCCGACAAGGCTCTGCTGGAGGGCAGCTTCATTCTAGGATGCAAGCGTCCATCGAGAATCGCCTCTCTAAATGCATGGTAAAGCTGGTCTTTGAGGATGCCATCCTTGAGTTGCAAATGAGGGAAGTTAGATTGTGATTTTTTCATAAGCCAAACTGGTACTGTAAAAAATACAAAAAGTGTACCTTATGTGGTACCGCAATTGAATCTAGAATCCGGTTTCAGCAAATCTGATGACAATATTCATTTCCAAGGAGCGAGCCTATGTCCAACCCACCACCAACCGTAACCATTGAACAGGTTAAAGAAACAGACTTTTCACTCTGGTTACCACACTGGCGTGATTACCAGACCTTTTACAAAGTGGCACTTTCGGAGGCGATCACCCAAACCACTTGGCATCGGTTTTTTGATCGTCAAGAACCCCTTTATTGCGCCGTTGCGAGGGAGGGCGAAAACCTGCTTGGCTTTGTGCACTTTGTATTTCATCGTTCCACTTGGGCGGAAACTGAGTACTGCTACCTTGAAGATCTGTTTGTCGCCCCAGCAGCAAGGGGCAAGCTTGTTGGTAAGCAACTGATTGAGTTTGTTCAGCAAGCGGCAAATGAGCGAGACTGTGCACGCTTGTATTGGCATACACATGAGACGAACCACACAGCGCAAAAACTCTATGATTGGATTGGCCAAAAGTCCGGCATGATTGAGTATCAAATGCCACTCTAGCTGCCGCGGCATCTATTATCTGCCGCTTGATGTGCTAACAATTGAATCCGAATCCTAATGCTAAAGGCTTTCAGCATTAGGATTAGATATCTATGACTTTGGGTTGTCTTTCAATACCTTTTCTATCGCCTTAAATTCCATGTTGTGGAGGGCGTTATCAATCCGCTGAAATCCATGTGATTTATGTATTTCACTTAGAAAAATCAAAGTCGTGGGGCTTCACCCCACACCCGACCAAGGAGGACTGCTCGTCCTATCCTCCTTGGATGCTCCATGACGCCCCCTACGGAGTTGAAAGCCCCTTGTGCTCATTGGCAAATTTGCTATCGCTTCCGAAGGATGCGTCCCTGCACCTGCGAAAGCTAGCCAGCCATCCATGGCTGGACTCACGCAATTTGCCTATTCGCCCTGCGGCAACTCCGAGGGGATGGTGTACTCCTTTGACTCTGGTGTTATTGGTAAATCATTAAGGCATTAAAACTCTATAAGTTCAGTTTATTAATTTAGAAAGTTGCAAAATATTAGTTAGCTAGAATTACCACTTCTGTTCAAACAGTGAATAACTTTTAATATGTTTTGTTTGATATTCAAGCTCAGGAAATAAAGTTGCTTCGTATATTCCGCAATATTTAAGTTCATTTAATATATCTTCCTTAAACTTAGCTGGGATAATGAAGGAACGTGAAAATTTATCAAATTCATCGTTAACTTTAACATATTGTTGGTTATACAATATTTTACCTGTATGGCAGGTAAAGCAACCTTGTTGTGTGACTAATCGTTTGTTAAGGCGTTTTGGTGTGTACATGAATCCAGCATGTTTTATTAAACGGCCTGTTCCACTGCCTTCGGTGTTAAAACTTAAATTGACTCCTTTATTCGATAATGGACCGTGATACTTTCTCTCTAATGCTAAAAAATCATCAAAACGTAATTCATTAAATAAAAGCTGGTCATTTAAGAATTTAAGATGATCTTCGCGGATGTAAGATGCGGCCTGTTTAAATATATTTTCAAAGTCATCTGCATCATTATATTCTATTAATTTAGTGAGAAATATTTTACCAAAATCAAAGTTGTAATAATCGAAATCAAATATATCGTCTACAAAATCGGGTAAAAAAAAGAGTTTACCATCAAGGTTATTTTCTGTTGAGCATGCAAAATAAAGAGCAACTAATACATTTTCCGTCCAATCGAGAAGTCTTGTCGGTAAGCCATAGTGCTGGGCATAAGTAAGAAGCTCCAAAACATCGGTATGACGTTCTCTTGCTTCTGGATGCATCCTTACAAACCCATCGATGAGCATGTTCTCATCATAATATTTGCCGTCTATTGGCCTAAATAAACTAGGTACAAGATTGTGGCGGGCGTTAGATTGTCCCCTAAACCACCATTTCTTAGAGTTATTTGAAGTTTCTGCCTTTGCTAATTTAATGGCATCAGCCACACACGATATTACTTGCTGGTCTTCTGTATCCGAGTTCGACAATTTGTAACTCCTAAACTTGGCTATTTAATAAGAAATACGATGAGTTTACTCATAGAACTCGACAACCGAGCTTTGCAAAAAGATGGTTCTGGTGCAACTTCTTTTGATTATTAAGATGAGTTGTCACTATCTTGAACTACAGGAGTACGCTACTCCCTGCGAAGTTGTCGAAATACGCAGATAAAAATGCCGTGGCGACATCATGGATGATGGCGCAGGCTCGGGGGCACATGGATATGCCATCTGAGCAGTTAGGTGACTTTTACTGGGCGTATGATACTGGTTACTAAGGTGTTTACGGAGATATGAGTCATTTAGCTACAGACATACTCGAGTGTTGGCGAAATTAATCACTTACATGTAAGTGACCGTTGGCGGCATGGATGCCGTCGTCGAGCCCTCAGGGACGAGTTTATGGCGTGTCACTGGAATGAAAGTGATTAATTCTATGCATAACAGATAAAGCACTAATCACCCTTAAAGAGGGGATTGCTGTTAATTCCCTCTTGGTCGACTCTTGATTAACAAATCAGGGGTGAAGCCCCACGACGTTGGTCAAGCGGAGCTTGATTATCAACCAACCCAACCAATCAATTGGTTGCAAAACTCCACATGGCTTGAATCAATCCATTATTAACTTCAAACACCACCATTACTTCAAAGGGTTCATCCCTAATCCCGCTGATGCGTTCGTGATCGACGACTTTATTGCCCACCACCATACGGCTGACTATTTCGGCATGTAAGTTGGGCAGGTTAAAGCGTTCATTCTGATAGTAGTCACTAAAAGCGGCTTTACCTTGGATGACGGGCGCTGTTGCGGGTGGACGATAGATGCACACATCATCACTAAACTGGGCGACAAAAGTAGCGAGATCGCGCTGGTTGTAGGCTTCAAGCTGGGCTTGCACTAAGGCTTCGGGTGTCGCTATTTTTGCGGTTAAATTGCTCAAGGATGATTCCTTACTGAAATGAATTAGCTCGAAATGCATTACTGTGTAGGGAGGGAAAGATCGCTTGCCGTCGCGCTACTATCATTGCGCTACTATCATCACCATGACAACTTTCTTTTCCTCTAGTATTTTCTCAGTTAAGTATACTATTCCAACAGCTTAAGCTGTGTTTGTCCCCATTGGGTGGCGAAAGGCATCGCCTCCTGCGGACTCAGGACAAACTCCTGTTCGCATCCATCGCCGCGGGGTGTTTCCCAGAATTTGATGGTCTTTGCCTCAAGGGTGAGCTGATAATATCCCGAGCCGTCTGATGAGGGACATTCTGGATCTAACTCTTTACCTGCAAACAATTTTTCCCTTAATGCTTGGGGTAAAGGATGGCTCATACCATCGAGCATGCTTTGCGGTTTGGTGTCGGCGAAAAACCATTGCCACGGGTGGAAAGGTTTGCCATCGCTAAGGGAGAAGCTGACAAATTCTTGGCTGATACCATTAGCGCCATAACCTGCGGCCCAGCGATATAGGCGCACACTGAGCCAATGCTTATTAATAAAAATCGGCTCGGCAAAGGTTTCGTCAGTCACAAAACTGCCCATTTGTGCCAGCATTCTGCGGCGGGTGTCAAAGGTTTGTGCTAGTTGGGCTTCATCGGTGAGCTTATGTTCAAGCCATTGATTAATTGCCAAGATCCCCGTTTGTGGGCCTTTAAATTCGATACCCACATCTGTTCCGAACGTCAGCGGGCGATACTCAATATTTTCATAGTTTTGCCATTTCCCTCGGCTGAGTTTAGGCCTTGTTTCTAGTGGCAGGTTATAGGCATCGGCGCCGCAATCTTCTACATCATCTGGGCTGATTGCTCGCTCAAGTTGTACGGGGAACGATTTACTCGCGCTATCTTTAAACCAATGGCCGCTCAGTTTTTGTGGCGTGACAGTATCAAACTGCCAGTTTCCCGTGTTGCCTTCTTCTTTCCACAGTTCATCTTGCTGCTCGAGCCTTATCGGCGTTAAGTAGCGTTGATAGTAATAACTGCCTGTTCCATATTGATTAAAGCAGACTCTGACTTTGCTTTTGCCTAATTGTCCCTGCCAGCTCCCCGTCAGTTCATTGGCCGCAAAGGAATGTAATGGGAGCGTAGAAGCAAGCAACAGGCTTGAGGATAAAACCGAGAATAACATCCTTGTTTGCATACATATTTTCTCTTAAAAGGTAATAAGTTGGATTGAAAATCAAAATGAACCTAGGGTGTAAAAAAGGTCGCCCGTAGGCGACCTGATGTAAAAGACTTAAGGCTTACTCAACCTGCCAATCAATGGCTTCGCCTGCACGAATCGGCACTACGTTAGTGTCGCCCAGCGGGTAAGTTGCAGGGACATTCCATGGTTTTTTCACTAGGGTGATCGTGTCGGCGTTACGTGGCAGATTGTAAAAGTCTGGGCCATTGAAGCTGGCGAACGCTTCGAGTTTATCCAGTGCATTCACCGATTCGAAGGCTTCGGCATACAGCTCAATTGCGGCATGGGCCGTGTACGAACCCGCGCAGCCACATGCGGCTTCTTTCTTATCTTTAGCGTGGGGCGCCGAATCTGTGCCTAAGAAGAACTTCTTGCTACCGCTTGCTGCAGCGGCCAATAACGCCTGCTGGTGGGTATTGCGTTTTAAAATCGGTAGGCAGTAAAAATGTGGGCGAATACCGCCAGCCAGCATGTGGTTGCGGTTATACAGCAAATGGTGGGCTGTAATAGTCGCGGCCACATTATCAGAGGCTTGGGTGACAAAATCGACCGCATCCTTAGTGGTGATATGTTCAAGCACGATTTTAAGTTCTGGGAAATCGGCGACGATTTTGCTGAGGATATTTTCGATAAAAACGCGCTCGCGGTCGAAAATATCAATCGATGAATCCGTGACTTCACCGTGCACTAAAAACAGCATGCCGACTTCTTGCATGGCTTCGAGGGCTGGGTAGATGTTCTTCAAATCGGTGACGCCAGAATCCGAGTTGGTCGTCGCGCCCGCAGGGTAGAGTTTAGCGGCAACAATTTTACCCGTAGTTTTGGCTTTGCGGATTTCATCTGGGCTGGTTTTGTCGGTTAAATACAACACCATCAAAGGTTCGAATAGTGAGCCCGCTGGCACCTGCGCTTTAATGCGGTCGTAATAAGTCAGTGCGGTTTCGGTATCGATAGCGGGGGGCACTAAGTTTGGCATGACGATGGCGCGGCCCATATAGCGGCTGATGTCGCGCACGGTATCTTTTAGCTGGGCGCCGTCTCTTAAATGAATATGCCAGTCGTCTGGGCGAGTGATTGTTATTGTGGTCATAGGGTTTGGTCTTTTGATTGTTTTTGCTGCGAGGTGGCAGGATCTTATGTGGCAAGGATTTTACTGTAAAGGGAAACTCGGTAGTTTCGGCCAATAAATCTGTTAGGACATGTAATTGAAGCGCTTAGCTGCGTGGCTCGCGCTATGTCACTGTTTTTAGCATCGGACACTTTTGCTTAATCTGCTGCGGACACTTTTCGATTTAACTTCCAGTGTCCGCGGACACTTTTATCAGTGATCTCAAGTTAACATTTTGAATAATAATGTTTTTACTGGTTTGGCATAGGCTTTGCTTTCTCTGTGGTATAGATTTCCAATAGTGTCCGTTGATTGCGCTTCGGCACTGATGATTCCGACAGGGAAGCGAGTAAAGCCATGATTAAAGATACTAGCGGCCAAGATACTGTACTTGTGCCATCGACCACTAAACGTCTTAAGTTACCTCTGTTGATCGGCGGTTGCGCCTTATTAGTCAGCGCCTTAGTGTGGGCGAGCTTGGGCACAGATAGCGTGAGCAAATCCTTAAGCCGCAGCGACATCACTACCGCAACACTCTTTGTTGGAACGTTAACCCGTGATGTTGCGACCACAGGTAAAATTGTGGCGGCGAATGCGCCTATTTTGTATAGCACAGAGGAAGGCACAGTCACTCTGCTGAGTAACCCTGGCGATAGCGTCAATAAAGGCGATGTGGTTGCCAAACTCGATAGCCCAAGATTATCCAATCAGTTGGAGCAGGCTAAGTCGATTTTGGCGGGAATGCAGAGTGCGTTAGAGCGCGCCAAGTTAGACGCCAGACGCGGTCAACTGCAAGTGAATCAAACCTTAGACATGGCCGCGGTTGACCTAGAAGCCGCCAACAGAGAACGTCGCCGGGGTGAGTTGTTAATTAAAAATAAGCTGATCAGCGAAATCGATTACGAAAAAGGCAAAGACGAATTACACAAGGCTAAACTCAAGTTTGCCCATGCCGAGCAGGAAGTCGCGCTAACAAAAGACACCCTAACCTTTGAAGTTAAAAACAAAGCATTAGAAGTCGAGCGCCAAACCCTTGCGGTGCATGAACTCGAACGCCAAGTTGAGGCCCTGAATATCAAAGCCCCCGTGGGCGGCATTATCGGCAACTGGATCACCGAGCAGAAAACCCGTCTTAGCGCTAATCAACCGATTCTAACCGTTGTGGATTTAAGTGCCTATGAGGCCGAACTTGCTGTGCCAGAGTCCTACGCCGACGATTTGGGTTTAGGGATGGAAGTTGAGCTCAGTTTCGGCAGCGTGAAGTTAATGGGCAAGTTATCGTCCATCTCCCCCGAAGTACGTAACCGTGAAGTGACCGCAAGAGTGCAGTTCGTTCAAGATAACAGCTTGAAACTGCGTCAGAACCAACGTATCTCCGCCCGAGTCTTGTTAGAGCACAGACCCGATGTGTTGATGGTGAAACGCGGCGCCTTTATGACCAGCGGCGGTGGCGATGTGGTGTACCAAATTGAGGGCGATCTAGCCAGCCGCCGCGCGATCAAACTCGGCAGTACAAGCCTGAGCCAAGTCGAAGTGCTGGATGGCGGCAAAGCCGGAGACGAGTGGGTGATATCCAGTGTCGAGCCCTTTAATCACACCGAACAGGTCAGGATTCATTGATGACCGATATTCGTAAATTACTAAATAACCAATCTGATGAATTTAACAGCGCAGTGATCAAGGTGAATGACGAAACCTGCTGCGACATGGACAAGAATAGGAGCCGAATATGCGTGATACACAATTTGATTTCAGCATGTTGATGTCATCAAAAATGTTTGGCGTGTTGGCCTTACTGCTACTGGTGGTCGCGGTGGAGTTGAGTATCGGTGAAGCCAATAGCTGGTTTTTCCTTGGACTGAATGCGCTGGAATGGACCAATCCTTTGGATGAGGTTCGCCAAGTGGGTGAGGTTTCGGTCGAAAGTGCCGACCTTAT
Source organism: Shewanella baltica (assembly GCF_900456975.1). NCBI lineage: Bacteria > Pseudomonadati > Pseudomonadota > Gammaproteobacteria > Alteromonadales > Shewanellaceae > Shewanella > Shewanella baltica. The sequence continues at coordinate 3,631,379 of NZ_UGYM01000002.1, read as the reverse complement.
ATTGGGCGTTTTTGTGTGGCTTGTAGAGTCTGTCGTTGAGCCATTTTTCGGCTGATGACGCTGCCATGCATCGAGTCGTTTAGATGCAGCGTAAAATTGATTTGATTATTTTAAGGAAATTAACATGTTATCAATGAAGAGTGTGAGCAAGGTTTTTAAAACGGATTTAGTGGAAACCCACGCCCTGCGCGATTTTAACCTCGAAGTGAATGAAGGCGAGTTTGTCGCGGTCACGGGTCCTTCTGGCTCAGGTAAAACGACTTTTTTAAATATCGCGGGTTTGCTCGAAGGTTTTACCCACGGTGACTATTTTCTCGATGGCATTAACGTGTCTAACCTGAGCGATAACAAGAGCGCTGCTATCCGTAACGAGAAAATCGGCTTTATCTTCCAAGGCTTTAACTTAATTCCCGACCTTAACTTGGCAGAAAATATCGAAGTGCCGCTGCGCTACCGTGGTTTTAATGCCAAGGAACGCCAACGCCGCGTACAGCAAGCATTAGAACAAGTGGGTTTAGCTTCACGACTCAAGCATTTTCCCACTCAGCTTTCGGGCGGACAGCAACAAAGGGTGGCGATTGCTCGTGCTTTGGCGGGTGAGCCACGCTTCCTGCTCGCCGATGAACCGACAGGTAACCTCGACAGCTTAATGGCGCGCCAAGTGATGGAATTACTTGAAAATATCAACCAAGCGGGCACAACCATCATCATGGTGACACATGATCCTGAACTCGCTCGCCGTGCCCAGCGCAATATTCAAATTGTCGACGGTCAAGTGTGTGATTTTACTATGTATCAGCCCCATGGCAGTGTGCAAACTGCGGCGACCCCGCACCCATTAGACAAACTTGTCGCCAACGCTGACTAAGGATACGCATTATGTTTTTTTATTATGTTGATTTAGCTTGGCGCAGCATTAAGAAAACCCCCGCGCTGTCGTTGTTGATGGTGTTGGCGATTTCGATTGGTATTGGTATCACGATCACCACGTTAAACGTGTACAAGATGATGTCATTTAATCCTGCGGGTGAACGCTCTGATGAGTTAAATGCGGTTCAACTTTGGAGCCAAGGCCCAGATTCTTGGGATGAGTTTAACTCATTAGTGACTTATCAAGATGCGATGAATCTGCGCAACAATACCTTACCTAAACGCCAAGCGGCGATGTTTCGCACTGGGATGGCAGTGCAAACGGAGGATGCTAATTTTGCGCCTATTTTAGAAAGCATTCGGGTGACGGACAGTGACTTTTTTAAGCTGTTTGACGTGCCATTTTTGTACGGTAATGCGTGGGATAAATCCGTCGACACTGAACCTGCTTATCAAGTGGTGATTAACGATAAACTCAATCAAAAATTGTTTGCTGGTCAAAACAGTGTTGGCAAGGTTATCTATCTTAATCGTAAACCTTATCAAGTGGTTGGGGTGATTAAAGTCTGGGATCCTAAGCCTAAATATTATGATCCCACTAACGGTGCCTTTAACGACACGGAACAAATTTTTGTGCCGTTTTCGCTGACGCCTATCGAAGAGTTTGATATATGGGGTAACACTTCAGGTTGGAAGTTTGAGACGATGAATAGTTACAGCGATCGCCTTAACTCTGAAAAAGTGTGGTTGCTGTATTGGGTTGAGTTGCCAAATAAAGACGCAGTAGCCAGTTACCGTTCTTGGCTCAGCAATTATGTGGCGGAGCAAAAAGCCCTGGGCCGTTTTACGGATAATAAATCAGCCGCTGACTCAGTCAAAGTCTCCGATGTGGCGACTTGGCTTGAATACAATAATGTGGTGCCCGAAGACAATAAAATCTTGGTTGGCTTGAGTGCACTATTTTTAAGTGTTTGTTTAGTCAATATATTAGGTTTGATGCTGACAAAGTTCCTCAAGCGTGCACCCGAGGTGGGAGTGCGCCGTGCAATCGGTGCTAGCCGTGCCCAAATCTTCGCTCAATACATGGTGGAAGTGGGCATGATTGGTTTATTCGGTGGTTTGCTGGGACTTGCTTGGGCCTACGCGTCACTTTACGGCTTATCGGCACAGTTTGAGGTCTCGAAGGGGTTAACCCATTTATCGGCGAGTATGTGGATTATCACCCCAAGTATTGCGGTAGGCACAGCCTTGTTGGCTGGCTTGTATCCCGCGTGGGTTGTTTGTCGCACTAAACCTAGCGTTTATCTGAAAAGCCAGTAAGGGACTCATTATGTTGCATATTAAACCTATTCTCAGCAGTTTATTGCGCAGTAAAAGTGGCCCAATCTTACTGCTTATTCAGATTATCTTGTCTGTGGCGATTGTGGCGAATGCGAGCTTTATTATTCAAGAGCGTTTAGCCCTGATGCAGCGTGATTCGGGGATTAAAGAGTCAGAAGTTTTGACCTTTAGCTTGTTTAACTTTGATCCATTGATTGATAAAACCGCGCAAAACAAAATTGATCAGCAAATTTTGCGGGGGCTACCCAATGTGATTGATGCGACCTCAACCAATATGTTGCCGTTAAGCGGTGGCGGCTGGTCGAGCACGTTAAATCTGGGCCCCGATCCAGATAGCGCTAAATCGACACCGCAATTTGCCATGTATCTAGGGACAGATCATACCATTGAGACCTTAGGCATTAAGCTGATTGAGGGGCGTAACTTTTATCCCCATGAACTAAAGGACAGCCTCGATAGCCCGAGTCGCTTAGCGATCATCTCCAGTGCGTTAGCTAAAGCCGTTTGGCCTGATGAATCCGCACTTGGCAAAGTGTTGTACGAGGGCAAGGATGCGCAGATCACTGTGATTGGGGTTGTCGAAAAACTGCAAGGCGCGTGGATTGACAGTTCTAGCCTTGAAAACAGTGTGATTCAAAATGTGGATTATGGTAGCAGTTCTTACATGGTAAGGGCTAAACCTGAGTTTCACGCCGAGCTTAAAGACGCGATAAAAAAAGCGCTGCTGGCGGAGAATCCCAATCGAGTACTCGATGGCTTTAAGTCAATCGAGGCCTTAAAAGATAGTTCATACCGCGATCATAAATTAATGATTACTGTGTTAACTATGATGGTGGTGTTGCTGCTGCTGATCACTTCGCTCGGTTTAACGGGCATGGTGATGTTTAATATCCAGCGCCGCACTAAGCAGATAGGTACCCGCCGCGCACTGGGTGCTAAAAAGCGCGATATTATCAGTTACTTCCTCGTGGAGAACTATTTGATTTGCTTAGCGGGAGGCGTGCTGGGCGGCTTGTTAGCGATACAGTTAGGCCAACAGTTAATGAAAATCTATAGCTTGCCTATGTTGGACTTAAGTTACCCACTATTTACTGTGGCAGGTTTATTTATTGTCACCACGCTGGCGGTTTACTTACCGGCGCGTAAGGCGGCAAATATTTCGCCAGCAACGGCAACCCGCAGCGTATAGCGAAATATTTGATGTCACTCAAGGTACGATAAAAGCCCGATAAAAGTGCGATAACAATAGGATGTTATTGCACTTTTTGTTACTTTACGGTTAATAGTTTTATATAGGACAACACTCATACTTATGGATACTATCCTTATCGTCGACGACAATCATGCCATCTGCCAAGCCCTAGGTTTGATGCTAGAACTCAATGATTATCGGGTGCTGACTTGCCATAGCCCAGAGGACGCCCTTGGGTTATTGGCGACGCAGGATGTGGATTTAGTGATCCAAGATATGAACTTTACTCGGGATACCACATCGGGCGAGGAAGGCAAGCAGCTGTTTTACGCCCTGCGCGAACGCCAAGGGGATCTACCGATCATTTTGATGACGGCGTGGACGCAACTCGAAACCGCCGTTGAATTAGTCAAAGCGGGCGCGGCCGATTATATGGGTAAACCTTGGGATGACGCTAAGGTGCTCAATAGCATTACCAATTTGATCGCGCTTTATAAACTCTCCCGTGCTAACCATCGTCTCGAGCGGGTGAATCATCAACGCCAAGTGGCGATCGCCGATGCGGACCTCTGTGGGATTGTTTTTGGTAGTGGCGCGATGCAGCGTTGCATTGATTTAGCCTTGCAACTGGCGCGCTCCGATGTGTCGGTCCTCATCACTGGCCCTAATGGTGCGGGTAAAGACAAGCTTGCCGATATTCTCCATGCTAATTCTCCCTTAAAAAACAAGCCTTTTATCAAGGTCAATGTCGGCGCTTTGCCGATGGATTTATTAGAGGCAGAGTTGTTTGGTGCCGAGGCGGGGGCTTTTACGGGGGCGACTAAAGCGCGTATTGGTCGCTTTGAAGCGGCCGACGGCGGCACACTGTTTTTAGATGAAATCGGTAACTTGCCCTTATCTGGCCAAGTAAAACTGCTGCGCGTGCTGCAAACCGGTGAATTTGAACGCTTAGGTAGCCATAAAACCCAAAAAGTGAAAGTGCGGGTGATTAGCGCGACCAATGCGGATCTGGCCCAAGATATTGCCGAAGGGCGTTTTCGTGAGGATTTGTTTTACCGCTTAAATGTTATCGAACTGGCGCTATCGCCGCTGAATCAACGTACCGACGATATCTTACCTTTAGTGCAGCATTTTATCGGCAGCGATTTTAGCTTGAGTAAACCGGCATTGCAGGCGTTATTGCACCATCGCTGGCCGGGAAATGTACGCGAGCTTGAGAATGCCTGTAAGCGAGCGGTATTGTTGGCGCAAAGTCATGTGTTGACCGAAGCTGACTTTGGTTTAGCACCTGTCGTGAGTGTCGTAAGAGCTACTTCCCATATTTCGGCAGCTTCTGAGCCTCGACGCTTTGATCAGCGACAGTATGATCCGCGCATCTGTGGACAGCGACAATTTGATCCTCAGCCCGTTTATGTGCCAAGTTCTATTCCCACTCATGCCACTTTTTCTGATGGCTCTGAACGCGGTCAAGCACTGTCTGCCAATGAGGCGATAGAGGTGAGTCGAGAAGATATCGAAGCGGCGCTAAAACAGCACCATGGTGTGATTGCTAGGGTCGCCAAAGCGCTTGGACTCAGTCGTCAGGCGTTGTATCGGCGCATGGATAAGTTTGGTTTAGATAAATCATAGGCCAAGCGCAGATGCTAGTTCGTAGCTTTTAGACAGCAGCTACTAGGCTACAGATTCTAAGCTTCAGCTTCTAGGCCACAGAAAGGCTATCGATTAAGGAATGTGAGTGTTAATTCGAACTAAACTGATCATTTATTCAATGGCTTGCTGCGCCTTTGGCGTCTTGCTCAGCTTCGCCTTAGTGAAATATTTCTCACCTAATGCTTCGTCTGTTGCCACGTCTAACACGATTGAAATCCCTGATATGAATGTGCAACTCGATTTTGTGGAGCTGGAGAAAACCGTCGCTTCCATCGAGCTTGCCCTTAAAAATACAGAACAATTACAGCTGATGGCAGCAATGCAAGCGCGCCAGAGGACCGAGCAGATTAAGGCTGAACTGCAAAAACTTGAACAACTTAAGCAAGAACAGTTACAAATAAAACTCTTCAAGTTAGAACAGCTTAAAGAAGGGCAGTTTAATTTCAGCGCCCATATTGCAGAGCCTTTACGTGTAGAACCGCTCTCGATTTTACCGCCCAAAGCCCCAGCATTCCCTGTGGCGCCCACTGAAATAGCAGACAACGAGCGAGTCTCGAGTTTAACCTTAGGTGAAGGTTTGCTGGTGTTATTGCTCGCTTGTGGCGCGTGTGGCCTAAGTGTCGCTTGGTTAACACGGCATCTGGGTCGTAGCTTGGATTCCCTTGAAATAGGTCTGCTGAACTTTAGCGATAATGATTTTAGTGTGAGTATTCCAGAACATGGTGAAGGTCAGCTACAAACCTTGGCCCAGTTATTTAATTATTCTGCGGCAAAATTGCGCCAAGAAAGGCAATACATTTACCAGCGTGAGTTGTTGCTGGATAAGGTGATCCAAAGCTCTCCCAACGTGATGTTATTGCTCGACGACCATCAGCGGCTAATTTACGCCAACGATGCAGCGCGTCACCTATTCCACAAAAAGGGCAAAATGGAAGGTTTGAGCCTAGATGAATTGTTAGTGGACTTGCCCGAAGTATTGGCCTTAGCGCTTAAACATGAAAAGAACGGTCTCTTTGCCATGGGCGAAGATGATGTGGAAACTTGGTATTTGAGTCGCGGCCAGTTTTTGTTGAATAACCAACAACATAACTTGATTTTACTTAAGCAGATGACCCGCGAGCTTAATCGTCAAGAGGTGGCAGTATGGAAGAAAGTGATCCGCATTATTAGCCATGAACTTAATAACTCAGTGGCGCCCATCGCCTCTATGGTGAACTCCGGCCGACTGCTAACCAAAGATATCGATAATCCCAAGTTAACCTTGATTTTCGATACGATCGAGAATCGCACCAGTCATCTGAGCCAGTTTATCTTCAACTATGCCCGCTTTGCTAAGTTGCCGCTCCCGCAGCGGCGTCAGGTGAATTGGACGCAATTTACGACCCAGTTAACCCAGCATTATCCCTTTAAACTTAGGCATGATTTGCCTGAAGTCGATGGTTATTTCGACCAAGGACAGATGGAGCAAGTGCTACTCAATTTGCTTAAAAACGCCCATGAATCGGGTTCAAACCCAGAGGAGGTTACCCTGTCGATTCGGTATCAAACCTTAGTGGATGGTGCGGGTTTTAGCATTGCGATCGAGGATCGCGGTACTGGCATGTCTGGCGAAGTATTAGAGCAAGCGCTGTTGCCGTTTTACTCCACGAAACAATCGGGTACTGGGCTTGGTCTACCTCTGTGCCGTGAAATTATCGAAGCCCACGATGGCAGTATTAGCATGCATAACCGCAGCGACGGTGGCCTGTTGGTTCGGCTGTGGTTACCACAATGACTATGGTTTCCACCATAGGGGCCACAATAATCCGCACGTTTTGTATTAGCACAGCAATGCGACCCTAGGGTCGCATTTTTATTGCTTCTTCATTTGTTCGTTTACCCTATGACTCCGGTCTTAACGGCTTCTTAGCGTATTAGCCAAATGGGCTATTTTTGCCTTTTTACCTTAGCTCTTCGGGCTAATTTGCCTCCCAGCGTAATGACGGGAGATCTTTAACCCTGTTAACCTGCTTTATCGAAAATTGGCGCTTAAACTCCCGTTGTTAAAACAGAAGTTGGCGCGGTTTTTAAGGTTCGATTAAAAGGTTAAGGAGGGATAAGTGAAACAGTTAAAACAGCGTCTGCTGATCTGCGTTTTATGTCCATTCCTGCTGCTGGCTTCCCCTATCACTCTTGCCGACAACGACATTGAAATTAGTGGTTTAGTGATAGATAGAACCTTGACTCGGTTTGGTAAGGATTTTGGCTTCTACTACTCAAGCTATTGGCGCGAGCTGCCCTTTACTCAAGGCTTTAACGTGACGCTGTACGAGACTGTGTTTCCGCAGGCCGGAACCGTTTTAACCTTAGAAGTAAACGGGACACGGATTTACACCACCCATTTTGGTCGTCGTGCAAATCCGGTTAAAGAGAGTGCAGAGCAGGCGATTTTGATCACGATTGATTATTTAGCGCAAGTCAGAGCCAATGCAATAACAGGTGATTTTTCAGGAACATCGGACGACTTTTAGGATAATAATAATGACATACAGGACGTTACTTGCCCTTGTCACGCTATGTGTGGCAAGCAGTGGCCAAGCCACTGAATTGATTTACACGCCAGTGAATCCCAGTTTTGGCGGCAATCCACAAAATGGGGCTTTTCTATTAAATAAAGCCCAAGCGCAGAATGACAATAAATCCAACTCGACCGAGAAGGACTTTGTTACCCGTTTTAAAGAATCCCTAGAGCGTAACATCATCAACTCGATCACCCGCGGTGTCGCTGATGGCGAAATCACCGATGGCGTTTACGATACTGGCGATTTTCGTATTGAAGTGGCATCGACAGGAAATGGCGTGATGTTGACCATCACGAATACTGAAACCGGTGAAATCACAGTGATTGAAATGCCGACGTTTGGAGGTATCAACTAATGGCCCGTTTAGTCTTTTTGGGTCTATTGCTGTTAAGCATGTCGGCCTGTAGCTTGATCCCAAAACCCGATTTAAATATCACGCCTGCCGAGGTTAACCCCTTGAGTGAGGTGATGCGTGGGCTACAAACTCAACCTGGCCCTAAGTTTCCCATCCCAGTAGCCGTGTATTCCTTTCGCGATCAAACTGGCCAATATAAACCACAGGCGAACGTGAGTTCGTTTTCGACTGCGGTGACTCAGGGCGCAACTTCGATGTTGATGCAGACCTTGCTCGATTCTAAATGGTTTACCCCAGTAGAACGTGAAGGGCTACAAAACCTGCTGACTGAGCGCAAGATCAGTAATAAACAGAGCGGTACTAAGGGTGATGATGTGCCCGTATTATCCACCGCCAGATTGTTACTCGAAGGTGGCGTCATTAGCTATGAGACTAACACCAGCACAGGCGGTAGCGGTGTCGAATACTACGGCATTGGCGCTTCGGAAATGTACCGTGAAGATCAGGTGACCATTTATCTTCGCGCCGTCGATGTGCACACAGGTAAAGTGATGATGTCGGTCTCGACCAGCAAACGTGTTTTATCCCAAGAAATGCGCGCGGGTTTATTCCGTTACACCAGTTTAAATCGCCTCGCCGAGGCCGAAATCGGCTTTACTACCAATGAGCCAGTGCAGTTTTGCGTGTTGCAAGCCATTGAATTAGCTGTCGCTGAGCTGATTGATAAGGGCATTAAGCAAGGCTACTGGAGTCCAACTCAAGTCACCCAGCCAGTCGAGAAAGCGCAGGAATTGAGTCAGAGTTAGGCGCTAGACGTCGGAGTTAGATATCGCTGAAAGCAGGCCTCTGCTTTAACTCTTAGTCACTATATGTGTGAATACGTAAAAGAAGACCGAGCCAGTTAAACTGACTCGGTTTTTTATTGGATTAATTTCTGCAGTGGGTGGACATTGGCAGTGTTGTGGGCAGTGTGGTGTTAGTCCGCTTGCATGGCCTTCCAAAACAGTTCAAAACTGGCATCGCGGTACGTTTTATTCGTGCCTAAGTGCGGGTTATCGATGAAGAATCGGGTTGCCGCCAGATATTGGCCATGGCAGTTTTCTAGCATCAGCTCCAGCGGATAGTAGGCGATTAATCCCTCTATTTGTCCTTGCTTAATCAGTTCGCTAATAAAGCCTAAGATGCTGTTCATCGCCTGATCGCGCACCTTAGCGGCAATCATGGGCGACATTGAATATTGTTGAAAAAACAGCTGTTTGACAGGGTTGTCCAGCGACCAATCAATCGCACTTTGCCATAGTTGTAGGGCATTGAGCTTTAGATCGCTGCCCTTATGGGTGTTTAACAGTAAGGTATCGGCAAATTCTTGTTTTATAGTAAGAAACAAAGATTCCATCAAGGCTTCCTTGGAAGGAAAGTGATGGAACAAGGTACCTGTTGCTACGCCTGCTTGCTTAGCTATCGAGGCGGTGGACGTGCCATGAAACCCTTGGCTGACAAAGAGTGCTAAGGCCGTGTCGAGAATGGCTTGGCGCTTATCTGTCATGGTTTTAATAGGTTGCGGCGTTAATGGCTGATTCAAAATTTATCCCCCAATGACTAACGCAAAAATAACTTCATTAAGATGCGCTGGATAACAGTGCCATAGGGCGGGTGCACCAATTTGCCCGTGTTGAATCGACCACGGCTGAGTACCGTTTTAGCGTGGCTGAAGGTTAAAAATCCTTCCTTGCCATGGTAGTGCCCCATGCCAGATGGGCCGATTCCGCCAAAGGGCGCATCGTCGGCGGCGACATGGAACACGGTTTCGTTAATGCACACGCCGCCAGAATGGGTCTGCTGGAGGATTTTTTGCTGAGTTGGCTCATCGAAACTCATCACATATAGCGCTAGCGGTCTTGCTCTCTGGTTGATGTATTGAATCGCTTCATCTAAAGAGTCGTAGCCAATGATCGGCAGTAATGGACCAAAGATTTCCTCTTGCATCAATAGCATGTCTTCACTGGTATTCGTGATTAGCTGAGTTGCGAGTTTGCGATGTTGGTTATCTATGGCTTCGTCTGTCGCCGAAATAACATGGGCACCCTTAGCTTTCGCGTCGTCGAGCACTGTCATCAAGCGGTCAAACTGACGGGTATTAATGATGCTGCCGTAGTCATTGTTGTGGTTTATCGCGCCGTACATGGCATTAAATTTAGTTCGGTAGGCGGCAATAAATTCATCCACTTTTGATTTTGGACATAGAACATAATCCGGTGCGACGCAGATTTGTCCGGCATTCAAACACTTACCATAAATCATTCGTTCTACTGCTATCTCAAGCGGCATATCGGGGGCGATAATGACTGGCGATTTACCGCCCAGTTCGAGTGTCACTGGGGTGAGATTATTGGCCGCGGCGCGCATCACATGGCGGCCAACTGTGGTGGAGCCGGTAAAGAGTAAATGATCGAAGGGCAGGGCTGAAAATGCGGCGGCAACATCGGCCTCACCTTCAACGACTGCCACGTGTGACTCATCGAAAACGTGTGCCAGTAGCTGTTTGATCACTTGGTTGGTCGCAGGGGTAAATTCAGACAATTTGAGCATGGCGTGATTACCCGCGGCGATGGCGGTCACTAGTGGGCCAATCGACAGCATGACGGGGAAATTCCACGGCACGATAATACCGATAACGCCTATAGGCTGATAATGCACTGTGACTTTGGCGGGTGCGAGCAACAGCCCCGCATGGCGAGCACTGGGCTTGAGCCATTTTTTTAGATTTTTCAAACTGTAATTGATGTTGTTGATGACAGGCATAATGTCTGAGATCAGGCTGTCATCAATCGATCTATGGCCATAGTCTTGGCTTAAGGCTTCGACTAAAGGCGTTTTAAATTGCAGTATGGCCGCTTTAAGTCGAGTTAATTGCTCCACTCGCGTAGCGTAATTTGGATTCGGCGCCGCTAAATAACTGCTGCGTTGGCGTTGGAGCAACTGAGTCAGTGGCGAGGCATTACGGTGTTCGGTGGCCATATTCATAGTGGTTGCTCCAAGCGAGATTATAGGCTGAGTCTTATTCGGCACTTTAGTTAAGGTTTAATCTTAACGATTGAACCTGTTATTAAACAAAGACAGATAAATAAGTACCGACTGATTAGTCGGTTTTATCCTAGCTTGCTTAGTGAGATGGTGCAAGGTATCTGGTGTATTTTTGAGCAAGATCACGGCTTGTTGTGGCGTTAGCTTTTACACTAAATCAAGGGTTGTTACATAAGGAGCATGTATGGCATTGTTAAAACATGGAATTTCAATTGGTATTGAACGCTATGATGATGATTTCTTCGTTGCCTTTAAAGCTATCGGTACCTTAACTCATCACGACTGCGAGATGATGGTGCCTGTGTTGGAGTCGGCACTGGCGGGCGTAAAAGATCCCGATATCTTCGCTTTAGTGGATGTGACCGAGTTGGATGGCTTGGAATTACAGGCCGCTTGGGATGATCTCAAACTTGGGGTCAAGCATATTCGTCATTTCGAGAAGATTGCCATAGTCGGTAAGACGACTCTGCAGGAAGTACTGGCTAAATTGGCAAACTGGTTTACGCCTGCTGAGGTCAGGTTTTTTGTTGACAATGGCGACGCCGTTGCTTGGTTAAAAGACTAGTTGCTCAGCAATCCATTCGCGCCATAGAAGGAGTACAGATTATGCGTACAGGTCAAATACTCTGGCCCACAGATTTTTCGGAAACTGCGGCCCATGCACTGAGTTATGCCATTGAAATGGCTAATCTATACCATGTAGGACTAAAAATTTTACACGTGGTTGAACAGCCGCTCGGCGATGAAAACTTTATGATTCTATCGATCACTCCAGAAGAGCTGGCTAAGAGTATGGAGGAAGCGGCAGCAACCAAGATGCAGGCGCTGTTAGAAGGGTTAAACACTGAACTTTCCATCACGACCTTGATCCGCCGCGGCGATCCTGTGTATCAGATTTTAGAAGAGGCCAACAGTAAAGATATTGGCATGGTAGTGATAGCGAGCCATGGCCGAACTGGGATTTCGCATTTTTTACACACCAATGTCGCAGAAGCGGTAGCTAACGGTGCGGCTTGTCCTGTGCTGGTGGTGAAGTAAGTGAGTTAGTGGCTTGACTCAATAAATCCAAAGGACGCTTATTGCGTCCTTTCTTTTTGATTGATAAAGAATAATTAATTGAAATGGGTACGCAAGAAGCATAGCTAACTGCTATAAAATAGTGGTATTTTGACTTTAATAAATAGCCTGATTAAAACTCAAATGATGGATAAGCTTATGCGTACTCAAGAAGTGTTATGCCCTACGGATTTTTCATCCACCGCAGCCCATGCGCTCAAATATGCGGTTGAAATGGCTAATCTTTATCATGTCGATATTCGATTATTGCATGTGACAAGCCCAGCCCGTGGCGCCCATTGCTATGGTATTGCGGTCGATATTCCCGCCACATTGGAAAATGAACTTCAAGCCTTTGTCGATGCAAAAATGCAAAGTTTGCAGCAGGAAATGCAGCAAGATCTCAACGAGGGACTCAATATTAAGCTAGTGGTGCGCCATGGTGATGCTATTGATGAGATTTTAGCGGAAGCCGTCGATGTCGGCATGGTGGTGATTGCCAGTCATGGCAGCAGTGGTTTAGCGGATTTTTTAAAGCCCCATGTCACACAAGACATTGTTAAGTATGCGAAATGCCCTGTGCTAGTGGTGAAGTAAAACTTTTGCATAAAGAGCCTTAAATAAAGAGCTATAGATAAAGCTCCTCGAGAAAACCTAGTAGGAATCGTTTTTAATTATTTTAGGTTCTGTTAGCTTGGTTGACGCCTCGGCTTCATTTTCTAATGACATCAGGCGTCGATATTTTTCCTGCAAGGCCACTAAGCTCCCATCTTGGGTAATTTGTTTGAGTCCCGCATTAAAATCATCTCGAATTTGTTCACTGAGAAACGCAAACTTATACTCCGTTGGTGGGAATATTTGGTGGCAAATGGCCTGTTGTTTTAAATCTTTTTCAGTTAGTTTTCCCTCAAGATAGGCCTGTTTTAGGTAATATTTGAAGATATTTTTATCCATTACCACGACATCGGCTCTGTGTTTCATCAGCATATAAACTTGCTGCACTTGCCTCGCTTGTTCTTGGTAGCCGCTATTGGCCTTAACCATTTTGGCAAATTCTTCCCCCAGTAACGATGATGAGCGCTGAAAGGCGACGACTTGCTTGTTTTTTAAATCATCTATGCTATTGATAGTAAAATTATTGGCTTCGAGGCTAATGGCGCAGTTTTGGTAGGTTATCGCAACATTGGAGTAAAAGACGTTGTCGAGCATGCCATCTTTAATGTTGATGATACCATCGAGTTTACCTTCCTTGAGTTCATGGAAAGTGCGCGCCAGTGGCAAGTAGTGGATAGAAGCGGTATGACCTTTAACGGCGAGGGCTTGGTTCAGTAATTCGAGTTCGAGTCCGCTATTGGTTGCTTGGATAACATAGGGGGGAATAGACAGGCTGACGCCTATCTTAATTTCTGCCGCTTGGCCGAGCTGAGCGCCGCATAAGGTGAGTAACCCCATCAATTTATAGCGGTTACGACGAGCCACTGAGCTATTTGGCTTATTTAGATTTTGCGCCATAAGTTACCAATACCTCCGCGGTACACACTTGCAACTGTGTTTGATACTCGCCAGTCTTTCCATGACTCGATTGAGTAAGTGTAGTGTGCCTGTGAACTCAGCACGGCTTTATTTATTCAAATACGCTAAAGAATGAGCAAATTAAAAGGATGAGCCAGGTTCACGCAGAAAGGCAATTTCCTCTGCTGTCGATTCTCTGCCTAAGATGGCGTTTCTATGTGGATAGCGACCAAATCTGTCGATAATTGCCTTATGTCGCAATTCAAACGCTAAGTTAGCCATCGCCGCCTCGCGATTAAACAGTTTAACCGCGACTTGATGGATCATGGCTGACTCGCTGTGCATATAGGGCATAAAGAGAAACGGCACTTGCTTAGGTTTGATTGCCAAATCAACCTGTTGGGCAACGGCTTCTTGGGCGAGCACTAAGGCGAGGGTATCAGCTTCGAATGCGGCAGGCGTATCACGGTAAATATTACGGGAGAATTGGTCGAGTACTATGATCTCCGCTAATCGGCCTTGGGGCGTGACTCGCCAATGGGAAAGCTCACCACGTTTAGCTTGAGCTAATATGTCCCCAAAGCGCTGTTTGATTTGTTCATCAAATTCAACATCTTTAATCCACCAAAGCTTTGGCTCAATTTCTTCAAACCAAAATGTCAGTATTTGATCGGCTGTAATTGTCTGGCTCATCTTAGCGTTCCCTCATAGGTGGTGAGTGACATTACAAATAACAGTTGTTGGGGGAGGATGACAAGTCGTTTCGCTTGATTTAGGGGGAGATTGGTTATCTGAAGAATTGGTCGCTCAGCGGAAGTATTTAGTGTTGGCTATTGCCTTATTGACTGAATATAAAGTAGTTTTGATGATAATTACTTTTGTCTCTAGGCAGGTCATTCTATGTCATCTTCAATGCCAGTATCCCAACAAGTTTCGAAGCAACATAAGGCGTTTTTGCGTAAGCTCTATTTAGCGCATTTAATGGATGATGACCGCCATAACCTTTTATCACTCAATAAGTTAACTGGAATGCCGCGCCGCACCTTACAGGATGCAATCGCCGCATTTGAGGATATAGGTATTCGGGTCGAGTTTGTGCAGGAAGGAAGCCGTAACAATGCTGGATATTACCGCATAGTGACGTGGGGCCCAATCAGCAGCGCTTGGGTTGATACCCATCTAAGTGAAATCGCCGATCTGATAGGTGTTGTTGAGAGCGGCGAAACCGCAGTGTGAAGCGGTAAGTTTTAAGTTCGGCAATCACGTCATAAAAAAATAGGCGGCAAATCCTGCCCAACTTAACAGTAGTAGGGCGATGGCAACCCAAGTGGCGCGGGTGAACTGGCTTTGGGAGTCGAAGGCTTCGTCAGCATCGTCTAGATCATTGATGTCATTCACTGTGCGAGATTTCGCTTTCAACTGTTGTTTACGGACTTTATCCCGCTCACGGGCTTTGGCTTTAAGCAGTTTTTTATACTCGGCGATGCCTTTTTCAATCCCTTGGGCAATGAGCTTAGTTTGCTCTTTGGTTTGTCCTGGCTTTTGGGTGGCTTTGGCTGCGACCAGTGCTTCTTGCTGAGTTTCTGTCGAGATAGTGGGTTTCATCTGGATTCTGCCTGATTTAACGCGACTTAAGTTAACGCGACTTAAGTGAATGCGGCTTAAGTTAATGCGGTTTGAGTTAACGCGCCTGCGGCTGAAATATACTCGTGAATACGAGAGTCAATATGCCCGCGAAGCTGCTCGCTAATTCGTTAGTAATAAGCGAGCGAAAAGTGTCATAGCCAGATTATACCCACATTAGACATTAAAACTTACAGCCAATATCTTCATTTCATTAAAAAATCAGTGGATGTCCACCTTGTGGTGCAGGGACGTACACAGGTTCATAGTCCCATACTTCACGAATGGTATCGACCGACAAGGCTTCCGCTGGCGTGCCTTCGCTCACTATTCGCCCTTGTTTTAATACAATTAATTGATCGCTATAGCGAGCGGCTTGGTTAAGGTCGTGCAGTACCACTATCACAGTGTACGCGTGCTGATGAGCTAAGTTTTGGGCTAACTCAAGCACTCTGTGTTGCTGGGCGAGATCTAATGCCGATGTTGGCTCATCCAGTAATAGTATGGGCGGGAATGGCGATTGACTGAGTTGAGTCAAGACGCGGGCGAGCTGGACTCGCTGTTTTTCGCCGCCAGAGAGAGTTGGATAACTGCGCTTAGCCAGATGGGTTAAGCCCACTTGCGCTAGCTGCTCGGCAACTAACGCTTCACCCTCTTTGTTACTGATGGTTAAGGGATAAAGACCCATAGCGACCACTTCGGATACAGTAAAGGGGAACGTCAGACTGGCGTGCTGTGGCAGTACGGCTAAGGATTTTGCTAGTTCGCGCCTCGGCCAATCCACCAGCTGGCTATGGCCTAGGCGGATACTTTGCCTTGGCGTACTTATTTCTTGGCAAAGGGCTTTGAGTAGCGTCGATTTCCCCGCGCCATTGGGGCCGAGTAGGGCGGTTACTGCACCGGGTTTAAATTGCACATTAATATCGCTGAGCACCGTTTTCTGCCCAATGCTGACATCGAGCTGACTAATGCAGAGCTCAGTGCGCTCAAACTGTGCATTAGCTGAATGAGTTAGGTGTGCTCTAGGTGCTAATTCAAAATCTGATCTTGATTCTGATTCGGCATAGGAAGTGGCAGTCATAACGCCTCGCTTAGATGAGCTTACTGCGTTGTTGCAGTAGTAAGAAGATGAAGAAAGGCGCACCGATGAGCGCGGTCACTAACCCAACCGGTAACTCTGCTGGTGGCAAGAAGGCGCGAGCGCCGATATCGGCTAAGGCTAATAGGGCGGCACCTAAAAGGGCGCTGATGGGCAGCAGTTGGCGATGATCTGGCCCTAACATCATGCGGACTAAATGCGGTACCACTAGGCCGATAAAGCCAATAATGCCGGTCGCCGCGACGCTTACGCCAACGCCTAAGGCACAAAGTAAAATAAGTCTAAGCTTGAGCCTATCGACATCTATCCCTAAGTGGCGCGCTTCGGATTCGCCAAGCAATAAGGCATTGAGCGCCGCCGCATCTTGGCGAAATCGCCAGCTGAGTAATGCTAAAGTCACGAGACACAGGCTGACATACATCCACTGCGCACCCGCTATCGAGCCCATCTGCCACAAGGTTAAGTCACGCAGCGCCATGTCGTTGGCAAGATACGTGAGCATGCCAATTCCTGCGCCTGCCAGTGCTGCAATAGCGACCCCCGACAGCAGTAACAACACGACCGATGTTCCGGTTGGGCTACTGGCGAGGCGATAGACAACAAGGGTGGTGATTAAACCCGATACAAAGGCACTGATGGGGATCATAAATGGATTTGCATTTGGTAACAGCACGATACAGATGGCCGCGCCAAGAGCTGCGCCAGATGACACCCCGATAATACCGGGATCCGCCAAGGGATTACGAAACAGTCCCTGCATCACAGCGCCGCACTGGGCGAGCGTGGCGCCTACTGCCAGTGCCAATAATGTCCGCGGCAGGCGAACATTGTTGATCACCAGTTGCTCATGGGGTGCAATATTGCCGATGTTTTGCTGGGTCGCCCAATTAAGCACCGCGCTTAGGGTATCCACTAGGCTGATACTGACCGGCCCTGTGCTGACCGAGAGTAAGCAGCTTAGGGCTAACAGTGTGACTAAACTGGGCCAGAGCCAGCGATTGAGGAACATCTCAACTATCCTTTCTATTTTTATCAGGTGACTAATCTGGTGTGTGAGTCAGTGGCGCTAATCTGCGAGTCCGATTAGTGGCTCATACAAGCCATTCAAATAAGTGACTCATATAATCAACATGAGCCCCCTGAGTAGTGACGGTATTCGTTACTATGCAGGTTACCGATTTTGTTTGAGCAACGTGCTAGCAAGCGTATCGGCTGCGCTAATGGCGCTGATGCCTAAACCGCCGAGAAGGGCTTGCGGCGCGAGTGTTTGTATATGGCCATTTTTACCCGCAGGAGTATGAGCGAGTAGTGGCATCTCTTTCATCAGTTCTTGGGCAATTTGTGCGTTGGTTTGCTCGGCGGGTTTATCGCTGCGCTTCGACAGCAAGATAATGTCGGGCTGCAAGGACAAAATCCCTTCCTGAGACATACTTTTGTAGCCATCAAACTCGGCGATATTCTGTGCGCCTGATAGCGCGATAATGGTATCAGCGGCAGTGCCTTTACCGCCGACCCGTGCGCCACGGCCTTCTTGTAGCAGCATAAAGAGGATTTTTGGCTGAGCGCCAGCATCGCTTATTTGCTGTTTTTTATCCGCCAAGCTTTGCAGTTGTTGATGTAAGTCCTGCTTTAACTTAATGGCGTTATCTGGGCGATTGAGTAATTGACCTAAGGTATCCACATTGCTCATTAGCTGCGGCTCATCGTTCGTTGCGGGTAACTGCACAACTTGGATATTGGCTTGTTTTAATACACTGAGCGTGGTCTCAGGCCCCATGACATCCGAGCCGACAACGAGTGTTGGCGAGAGCGCAATAATGCCTTCGGCGGAGAGCATTCTGTGATAGCCAAGCTTAGCCACATGGCTTAAACCGTCAGGTACATAGCTGGTGGAATCTATGGCAACCAGCTCATTACCCGCATCGAGGGCGAGCACGAGCTCAGTGACGCCCGTGCCCGCACTCACGAGTCTTATCTCATGTTCAGATTCAGCACTAAAGACGCTGGACGATAGCAAAGCTGCAAATGCTGAGGCGATAAATACCACTTTGCTTAATGGCTTAAATCGGCTTAACGGATTAAATGCGCACTTAGGCTTATGCGGATGGCCAAGGGCGCTAGTATCTATTTTTAATGACATTTTAGTTGCTTGAAACAACATGGTTGAACTCCTAATACAAACTTGTTCGCCACAGGCTTAGATACTGTTTCTAATCATCAGACTTTTAAAGTAGTTGCTTTAAAAATCAATACGTTAAGTTCAGTAGATTAAAATCAGTAAGTTAACAGTCGTGGTTTACTGCCTGCATCTTTTCGTGTTGGTTTTGGTCTTTAGCTAGAGAGGCTGTACTAGCTGTGTCTCTGGCTCATTATCTAGCTTGCTCATTTGGCTTTTGGGGGCAGATAGCGGGCTTGGCAACGCGCTAATGCTCCATCAATATTTGAGTCTGGCTGATGGACTGCGTCTGCAACAGCGCGAGCAGTTGCATCAAGGGCTCCACGGGCGCGGCCTTATCGGCGGCAATAATGACGGTCGCCTCTGGCATAGTGTTAAAATGTGCGGTAAACGCGGCGGTAAAAGTCGCTAAATCATCAAATGTCTCACTATCGATTGCCCAATAAGGCGCTGTCGCCATGATATTGATGGCAATCGTTGGCTTGTTGTCGATTGCTGTGATGGCCGAACTTGGGCTTTGCGGCACATCTACCGGCAAGCTGAGTAGTTGGGTGTTTGCCGTCAGCAGTAGAAATACCAACACGATAAAAATAATGTCGATTAACGCGGTTAAATCTAGGCTCGGAAGTTGCTCAGGCGAAGCAATGCCTGCCTGCGAGCGCGGTGATGCATCTGCACTTATCATGTCTGTGGCTCAATCTGGGAATGAGAGTTGAATGCCGATTTTTGCTCAGTGCTGCTGTTGCTGACTTGGTTGAATGCTTGGTATTGATTGTTATCGATTGAAATATCTTCGATACCCGCTAACCACAGATTGAGTTGATTGAGCACGTGCCCTGCGCGCAGACATTGTCCTTGAGCCCAAATGCCAAATAGATGGGCGGCGGTAATGGCGGGCACGGCGATAATAAGTCCGGCAGCTGTGGTGTTCATCGCAAGGCCGAGTCCAGCGCTGAGTTGCGCTGGGGTAACTGGGCCTTGTGATTGCCCAAGCTGGGCAAACATATCGATGAGGCCTAGTACGGTGCCAAGTAGGCCGAGTAATGGGCTGATAATGCCAATCACTTGTAGAACCTTAAGCCCGGCTTGCAAGTCGCGTTGCTGTTTGTTGAGCCACAGACTGAGTAATTCTTCCCTTAGCACTTTGGGCTGGTGGACTTGTTTGAGTAACAAGGTCGCGCCACGGGCGAGTAAATCTTGCTGTGCGCTGGTTTGCGCTAGCAGCGCGCTGACGTTTTCAGTGGTCGCCATCGAGCTTGATTGACGCAATGACATTACCCAAGCCTGTTTTTTCGGCCAGATTGACAGCAGAGTTTGATGCAAAAACAAGGCGCTACGTTCAAGGCAGATCATCAAGGCCAAAAATGCACATAACAACAAGGGCCAAGTCAGTACGCCAAGCTGAGTCTGTAGGGTTGAAAAATCAGTTATGGGCATTAAGCCTCTCCAATCGATTGAAAAATCAGTTTTATACGTCAGTGAGTGAATCAAAAAGTGAGCTTTACTATGGCTCACTATTTAGCGCTTTATCTTTCGTACTGCAGGCTTTCCTGTTGCCTGTTTTCCTATGGCTAGCTTTTCAGCGATAAGATTGAGGCCCGCTAGTTAAGCGCGAAACGAATAGGCACTCTGACCTTGTAGTGACTCGCTAACCTTGGCGTCGGCGCCGCAAATTGCCAGTTTTCAACCGCAGCGATTGCTGCTTGATCTAGCAGGCTGAAGCCTGAGCTTGTGACTAACGTCAGTGCTAGCTGCTCGCCGAGTTCGTTAAACATCACTTCTATAGTTGCAGTTCCTTCGAATCCTTTCTTACGTGCTATTCGCGGATAAGTCGGTTGCGGTGGCGCTGTAGCAAACAGCGGTTTGGCTAATTCCACTATGTTGGTTTGGAGGCTGTCGTTAAATGGGGCATTGTCAGCGGCTGCACTGTCTACATTTTGAGTCGCTTTTGCATCTAGTTCGGCTGCGTTAGCGATTAAATTCGTTAGTTCATGTGCTGTTTTGGGCTCTGTTTTTAGCTCTAATTCTTGTTCAACATGTTCGGGTCGCTTATGTGCTAAAGCGTTCGTCACTAAAGGATCTGCATCTGGATGACTTTTAGTCGTGGGCTTTGCGGCTGAAGATTTTTTGACTAACTGGCTGTCAATTCGTTGATCCGCTTTGGTTTTTTCAATAGCCTCGATAACCGTTTTATCGACAGATTCCGCTGTTGATACTTTTCGCGCGGTGCTGTTTACGCTTGCTAGCTTGGATTCTGCTTGCGTTATGGGCTCGACACTGGCGTTGCTGCTTGTCGTGCTCGTCGCAGCAGAAAAATTGAGGGTGACACGATTCGCGCTGGGAGCGTTCGATGCTTGATTTGCACTCGATGCTTGGGCGCTTTGCAGCATAGTGATAGCAGGCTGCGAGGCGATAACACCCGTTTGGATGGCAACAGTTAACGCGCCAAAGGCAAGATATCGTTTCGGTGTCACAGCAACCTCTTTTTCCTAATAAAGCACTTCTGCTCATTTATCTTCGCTAATTAAGATATCTCAATATAAACAAGATCGCAAATGATAATGATTTGCATTTGATCTATTTTGTTATCTCAGGTAGAGTGCCTGCAATAGCTCGAATGAGCGCTTAAAAAAACAGCTAAACCGACAATTTATCCTACTTTATGGGTACTGATTGCCTTGGGCTCGATCTGGAAGTGGCTCAAGTTTGAAAGAGCCTAATTTGGAAAGGAGCATCTGTAACAGACTCAATCTCAAAAGGATTGGTGTCTGGAAAGAGACTCTGGGCTCAGTATTGAATTGCACGGGAACAGCTGATTATCACTTGAGGATGAAGAGATGAAGAAAAAGCCGTTAGTGATCGCCATGGCGATAGCACTGAGCAGTACGGCCCTAAGTTTTACGTTAGCGGCAGAAGAAAATGTTAAGCCTGTTGTGCAAGGTGATACGGATAAAAAACTCGTTACGAGAGAGTTTGATGAAGTGTTAGTGAGCGCAACCCGCATCAGCGAGAAAGCCTCCGAAACCAGCCGCAGCGTAGCCGTGGTGGGTGAAGAGCAACTTGCGGTTGCTCAAGCATCATCCGTGGCCAATGCCCTTAAAAACGAGGCGAATATTACGCTAACGAATGGCCCAAGAGCTTCATCTCAAGGGGTTGAAATCCGTGGTTTAAGTGGCAGTCGAGTACTGCAGACTATTGACGGAGCAAGACAAAATACCGGCTCTGGCCACAGAGCAACTTACTTTATGGACCCTGAGTTGCTGAAATCCATTGAAGTGCTGCGCGGTCCAGCCAGTAGTTTGTGGGGCAGTGGCGCACTGGGTGGCGTCGTTGCGCAAAATACTAAGTCAGCGCAGGATTTCTTAGCGCCCAATGAAACCTTTGGTGGCTATTTCAAACAAGGTTATGAAACCAATGGCTCGCGCACTAAAACCAGTGGCGCGATTTATGGTCAACAAGACAGTATCGATTGGTTACTGAACGGCTCTTACACCGACTCAAACAATATAAAAACCGGTAATGACGAAACCCTAAGCAACAGTTCATCTAATGGCAGCAGTGGTTTAGTTAAATTCGGTTGGCAAGCCGATGAGGCATCACGTTTAGAGTTATCTGCGAGAGTCAATAAGATCAATGAATTAGTGCCAAGTAATCCTTCTGCGGCAGCCAGTAATTCAATACCTTTAGTGCGTCGCAAGACAGACGATCAAAATATCACCTTAGATTACAGTTTCAATCCAGCCAATAACCCGTATCTGGATACTAAGATGCAAGTGTATTGGAACAGTACCGACTACGATGAAGACCGCATCACTAAAGGTCAGCTAGACAGCACTGAGTATCGTACAGTGGGCATTAACCTCAATAACAGTTCGCGCTTGGGCAATACTTTGTTGACCTACGGCGTTGATGGCTTTCGCGATACCATAGAAACGACGCGTGATGATTCGGGTCAAGTGGGCCAGCGTCCGGGAAATATTGATGGTGAAACCACAGTATGGGGCGCTTTTACGCGGGCAGATATTGAGCTGACTCAGACGTTAAATCTGGATGCGGGTCTGCGTTATGATAGCTTTAAAAATGACAGTAATAACCTCAATTTATCCTCCGATGATAATGAGTTATCGCCATCACTAGGGCTAGTTTGGCAGACTCAATCTTGGTTGACCTTAAGTGCCCGTTACGATCAAGCCTTCCGCGCACCTTCGGTAGAGGAAATGTATTCTAGCGGCACCCATTACTGCATTCCACCTATTCCGGGATTTTTGCCCCAAGGTCTATGCAACACCTTTGCGACCAATCCGGATCTAAAGTCTGAAAAAGCCCGCAACAAAGAAATCAAAGCAGACTTACGTTTCAGTGAGTTAGCCGGTGATGATGAATTAGCGTTGACGTTCAACATCTTCCGTAACGATGTGGACGATTTCATCGTGCAGCAAGTGTCTAATCCTTGGCATGGTATTCCTGGGTTCGAGCAAACGACCTCATGGAATAACGTCGAAGATGCGCGTTTAACTGGCTTTGAAATTAGCGGTCGTTACCGAATTGGCCAAACTCGCTTAGCGATGAATTATGGCCAAACCCATGGTGAAGATCGTAAAAATGGCGGCGATATTGAAGGTATACCCGCCAATAAATTTAACGTTGATTTATCCCAAGGCATTATGGAAGGCGACATGAAGCTCGGCACTCGCGTCACTTATGTGGCGACGCAGTCGAATACGCCTGATGGCTTCAAAGTGGCGAAATACGACGATTACACCCTATGGGATGTGTATGTCGCGTGGGAGCCGACTATGGGCGCGATGGCGGGTGTGAGAGTGGATTTCGCCATCGAAAACATCGGCGATGAGAAGTACCAACAAGCGTGGCAAACCTTGTATCAACCGGGCCGTAATATGAAGTTATCGGCGCGCTATATGTTCTAAGCCCTGCATTAAAGTGCTGACTTCCGTTTCGGCAAATGCTGAGTGTTAAATCTGATCAAGCGGTAAACGGGAGCCAGCGTTTAATGCCAAGCCACTCAATAGTCACTACCGCTGGAGACAGTAAAATGAAGATGACACTCGATAGCGAGCTCGATGTCGCGCCAGATTTAGGCTCTGAGCAACGTCAGCTAAGTGAGCAACAAACGCAACTGCGACAACGATTTGAGCAACAAGCTGATTTAATGCCAGCGCAGCTCGCCAGTGAATTAGGTATTGCCGAGCTCGAAGTCGTTGCCGCCCTGCCGCCCGAACAAGTGGTGTTTGTCCCGTTAACTCAGCTCGATACATTACTGCAAGCCTTACCCGAATGGGGAAAGTTAACCACTATTGTGATGTTATCGGGCAGTGTATTTGAATTTAAAGGGGATTTTCCCGAGGGAAAATATGCCCACGGTTATTACAACCTCTACAGCAAGGGCGACGGTTTGCACGGGCATCTCAAATTAGATGCCATGCGTGGCATCGCTTTGATCAGCAGACCTTTTAGAGGCAGCGAGAGCCATTCGATTAACTTCTTCGGCAGCGAAGGGGAGGTCGTATTCAAAGTATATTTAGGTCGTGATAAACAAAGAGCGCTGTTTCCTGAGCAAGTTCGCCAATTTAAAGCACTCGCGACTGCCTTTGCCTCGGTGCAATCACATATCTGAATTGCAGCATTAACGACAGTATTTAAGGAACACAGCAAATGAAGCCTGAAATGACCGAACAAGAACAACGTTTAAGAGACAAGCTTTTACCTGAGATAGAAGCCTTCAAACAGCAAAGGGAAACCTTACAACTGGCCACGCTAGGTACAGATGGCCAGCCTAATGCGAGTTATGCCCCCTTCGCACTGGCTGATGATGGTTTTTATATTCTGGTGAGTGACTTAGCCCGTCATGGTCATAACTTAAAGCACTCATCTAAGGTCTCTGTGATGCTAGTTGAGGATGAAACCGCGGCCAAATCGGTTTTTGCCCGCAAGCGTTTGACCTTTGATGCGATTGCCGAGGCCGTGCCCCGTGATACGCCCGCCTTTATTAAGGGCGTTAGTGTGTTATCGGCCCGTTTTGGCGAAATGTCCGATAACCTTGCGGCATTAACCGATTTTAACTTATACAAGCTCGCGCCCCATCAAGGTCTTTATGTGAAAGGTTTTGGCCAAGCATTTAGCCTGAGCGGCGCAGAGTTGTTAGATGTGGATTGGAAGCGTGATGGCCACCATGGCACGCCAAAAACGCCGGAAAACCAGCAAGTCGCTTAAGTCGCGCTAAGCGATGGCAATAAAACCAACCCGCACTCGCTGCGGGTTTCTTTTATGCTTTTCTTTTGAGTAAAACCACGCTTTGCCCTTGAATTTACCCGCAACAGGTAGCATCTAATTGATATGCTTTAAGCAAAGCTGCGCTGTTAACGGCTTGCAGATACCCAGTTCAGGTGAATGTTATGCTTGAATTGCCGTTCCCTACCCGAAGGATATCCCAGTGACAGAGCCGACCGTCGAATTAGCTAAATCTTCCGAACCCATTAATGCTGGCGCAGAGCAATTGCCCGAAAAGTTAATTCCAGTCACGCCTACAACAAGCGCTGATGCTTCGAAGGTTAAACCAACCTCAGCGCAGCAAAGATCCGTATTGCCTTGGATTATGGGTTTTCTTAAACCCTACAAACTGAAAGTCGTTGCGGCGATTATCTGCTTGATGATAGGGTCACTCGCTTGGCTATCATTGGGCCAAGGTGTGCGCTTAATGGTTGATGAAGGCTTTGTGCGCGACAATGCGCAGCGGCTGAATGAAATCATATTGTTAGTGCTCGGAATTACCGCCGTCAGTGGCACAGCGGTGTTTTGCCGCTTCTATTTAATGACTTGGCTCGGCGAGCGGGTCAGTGCCGATATTCGTCTAACTGTTTACAATCAACTGCTTAAACTTTCCCCCGCCTTTTACGCTAAAGTGCGCACCGGTGAAGTGATCTCCCGTTTTACCGCCGACTCTACCTTGCTGCAAACCGTGGTGGGCTCGAGTTTATCTATGGCATTGCGCTCAAGTGTGACGGTACTTGGTGGTTTGGTGATGATGGGGATCACCAGCGTTAAGATGACATTGCTGGTGTTGTTGGCCGTACCTTTAGTGTTGGGACCGGTGATTTTTTTCGGTCGTAAAGTGCGTACGCTGGCGCGAGAAAGCCAAGACAGGGTTGCCGATCTCGGCGCTTATGTGGATGAAACACTTCATGAAATTCATACGGTACAAGCCTATGGTCATGAAGATAAAGACCGTAGCTTATTCAATACCCGCGTCGAAGATGTGATGTCTGCGGCAAGCGGGCGGATCCGTTACCGTGCCTTGCTGATCTCAACCGTGATGTTTTTAAGTATCGCGGCGATTGCTATGGTGACTTGGGTCGGTGCCCACGATGTGATGGCGGGTAAGATGACGGGCGGTGAGTTATCCGCCTTTATGTTTTACGCTGTGATGGTTGCAGGCGCTGTGGCGACCATTAGCGAAGTAATCGGCGAAATTCAGCGGGCTTCTGGCGCCGCCGAGCGTTTAATTGAACTGGCTGAAACGCCAGTGGATATTCCCGTTGCAACTCATCCTATTGTTTTACCCGCCAAGGTCAGTGGAGAGTTAGTCATAGAAGGACTCAACTTTGCCTATCCAGAGCATGATGCCTTAGTGCTAAAACAGCTCAATATGGCTATTGCCGCGGGTGAGCGGGTCGCCTTAGTCGGCCCAAGTGGCGCGGGTAAGAGTACCTTGTTCCAGTTATTGCAGCGCTTTTATGTGCCTAGCACTGGCAGTATTCGACTGGAAGGGACTGATATTGCCAAGCTTCTGCCACAGGATTTGCGGGCGCAGTTTGCTCTGGTGCCGCAGGACTCTGTGATTTTTGCGACCAGCGTACTTGAAAACGTGCGTTATGGCCGCGTCGATGCGACTGAGCAAGAAGTGATAGATGCTTGTATCGCGGCCCGTGCCCACGAGTTTATTAGCGAATTTACTGACGGTTATCAAACCTATTTAGGCGAGCGTGGCGTGCGACTTTCTGGTGGGCAAAAACAGCGGATCGCCATTGCGCGGGCGATTTTAGCCGACAGACCCATATTGTTACTCGATGAAGCGACCAGCGCCTTA
The DNA here is from genome assembly GCF_900456975.1 of Shewanella baltica. Lineage (NCBI taxonomy): Bacteria > Pseudomonadati > Pseudomonadota > Gammaproteobacteria > Alteromonadales > Shewanellaceae > Shewanella > Shewanella baltica. The sequence goes on along the minus strand of NZ_UGYM01000002.1, from coordinate 3,604,756 downwards.
GATGCGGTAAGCGAGCAGAAAGTGAAGCAAGCGTTGGACGTATTGATGGCGGGTAAAACCACCTTAATTATTGCCCATCGCTTATCGACGGTGATCAATGCCGATAGGATTTTTGTGTTCGATAAGGGCGAGATTGTTGCCTGCGGGCGCCACCAAGAGTTGATGCAATCCAATGCGTTATATCGTGAATTTGCCAGTCTGCAATTGTTAACCGAAGAGGCCAATGCCAGCGCCTTGAATGAGACAATTTAGGTAAAATAAAACCCAGTTGCTAGCTGAAACGCTCAAGCTAGCTCACTGGGTCTTTTATTGTGCTTTTGTTGCTAAGCTTTGTTAATCAGCTTTGTCTTTAAGTACGGCACTGTAAGTGCGGTCTTCAAGCCTTATCTTTTAGCTCGCGGCGCAGAATTTTACCTACGGTACTCTTAGGTAATTGCGTCATAAATTCAATGACTTTTGGCAATTTATAGGCGGTCAATTGCTCGCGGCAATAGGTTAGAATGGCCTCTTTAGCCTGTTGATGATCTTGGCTATCATCCTTGAGCGCGATAAAGGCTTTAACCGCTTCGCCCGAGTGTTCATCTTTTACTCCCACCACGGCGCATTCGATCACACTTGGATGGCTCGCCAGCACGTTTTCCACCTCGTTGGGATAAACGTTAAAGCCTGAGACTATGATCATATCCTTTTTGCGATCAACAATTTGATGGAAACCTTCCGCTGTTGCTATGGCAATGTCACCGGTTTTAAAGAAACCTTCTGGAGTCATGGCATTGGCGGTTTCCTGCGGATTATTCCAATAACCCCGCATCACTTGTGGGCCGCGCGCGGCTAATTCTCCCGCCGTACCTAAGGGCACTTCAAGGTTGTTTTCATCTAAGAGTTTAACTTCAGTGCCAATCACAGGTTTACCAATAGTGCCAAGCTTTTGATAACCGGGCGCATTGAGTGAAATCACCGGTGAGGTTTCAGATAATCCATAACCTTCGCTGATCATATTGCCTGTCGTCTGTTGCCAAATATTCGCCGCTGCGGCCGTGAGTGCAGTGCCGCCAGAGATAGTGATTTTTAAGTGGCTAAAGTCCAGCGCCTTAAACTCGGGTTGATGGCATAGGGCGACAAACAGGGTATTGAGTCCTGCAAATCCCGTGAAGGGGTATTTGGCGAGTGTCTTAATTAAGCCACTAATATCACGCGGATTTGGAATTAATACCGAGCAACCGCCGCACTCGAAATACAGCACTAAGTTCACCATAAACGCATAAATGTGGTAAATCGGCAGCGGCGCAACAAAGATATCTTCCCCTTCGGTGATCACGCTCGCGATGCGGGATTTTACCTGCGCCGCATTGGCGAGCATATTGCCGTGGGTCAACATGGCACCTTTCGATAATCCTGTCGTGCCACCTGTGTATTGCAACGCCGAGAGGTCGTTGAGGTTTGAGATGAATCGGCTAAAGGGAAGGTCAGCCCCTTGCTTTAAAATCTGACAAAACTCGACATTCTTAAGCCCTGTTTTTGGCTGCACATGCGGATCGATCAAATCTAAAGGATGGGTGGAGATGACAAGTTCTATTTGAGTGCTGTCGATGACTTTGGCCAAGGTCGGCAATAGGTCGGATAACACCACGAGCGCTTTAGCACCAGAATCATTGAACTGATGAATAAGCTCGCGCTCGGTATATAAGGGATTCGTGTTAACAAGGATTAGCCCAGCCCTGATGGCGCCGTAGGCCGCGATGACAAATTGGGTGATATTGGGCAATTGAATGGCGATGCGATCGCCCGGTTTGAGTGTGGTCTTATTCTGTAAATAGGCGGCAAAGTAACGAGAGTCGCGTTCTATCTCATTAAAACTGCTGGTTTTACCAAGGCAGGCATAGGCGGGTTTATCGCCATAACGTAGGCTGGTTTTCTCGATCAGATCGACCAGTGATGAGTAGTCTAGTTTGAGTTGAGAGTCTTGATCGTATGCCATGCTGAACTACCTCAAAGATGATGTTTATTAGTTGTTATTATTCTGGAGTTAAACAGGTGTTTAGATTAGAGGGTGTTAGCACTAGAGGTCAATGCTTATCGCGAAAAACATCGCTATGCCAATAACGGTATCTTTATGTAACAAATAGTATTTTTACTCTAAAGCTGAGGCGTTAAGGATAGCGTAATTATCGTGTCATCGATAAAGCACTAATAGTGCGTGAGTGGAGAGCATTCGAGATTTTGTAATGGGTATGTTTATAAGAATTCAATTTGCTTTTGCTTAAGCTTATTTTGCGTAACGTCGAATAACAGATGGATTGCAGCCACTGCTAATAGATGCCTAAGATTGGATTTTATTGAACGAAGAAGCGCTAAAGATATCGCAAGAAACACACTGTCTTTTGGGGATGAGTGTTTGATTTAGAACGGCGCTTGGGTTGACTCCCCAAGCGCCGATTTAGCGGTTAATGTAGACGGTTACCGATATTAACCGCTAAAAGCCTAGGGACTGAAGAATCCAGTTTCTTGACTCACTTGCTGGCTTGGCTGTTTCACATCCGTCACCGAGAATTGGATCATTTTGCGCCCCGAGGGGATGGCATCCTTATCGGCTAATACAGTGACGGGATAGTCGACTTGTTCGCCTGCAGCCAAGGTAATAATAGGATCGGCAATCAAGCTGAAGGGCATTTCACTGTCAACAGCGAGTTGATACTGCTTAGTGTCCTGCGTTTTGTTGCGGATCTTCAGCTGATAGGTATTTTCAATCTTATTGTCAGCCGTTTCGCGGTACAGGCTCTGACGGTCTCGGATCACGTTAAGCTGGATCTCGCTGCGGCTATTCAAATCTAAACCTATCACTATCAGCATGATCACGACCGCTGCGCCGTAGCCTAAAAATCGCGGCGAGCGCCAATAGGAGTAGCTGACTCCCTTAAGATCATTCTCACTCATGTAGCCGATAAGGTTCGGTTTATAATCGAATTTCAACATGGTTTCATTACAAGCATCGACACAGGCACCGCAGTTGATGCACTCATATTGCAAGCCGTTACGAATATCTATCCCTGTTGGGCACACTTCGACACATAAATTACAGTCAACACAATCACCAAGATTGCTCTCTCTGAGATTAGTTTCTTGCTTACGTTTACGCGGGCCGCGGGATTCACCGCGCTGTGCATCATAGGTCACGGTTTTAGTATTGGCATCGAACATTACAGCTTGGAAACGTGAATAGGGGCAGCAATGTAGACACATTTGCTCGCGCATCCAGCCCGCATTCAGATAAGTACAAATGGCGAAAAACCAGACCCAGCTAGTCACCCAAAAGCTGGCGTTGCCCGTCAATATGTCGAGATAGAGTTCGCGGGCGGGAATAAAATAGCTGATAAAACCACAGCCGGTGAGCAGGGCGGCGAGACCCCAAAGTAAGTGCTTGGTGCTTCTTTTACCTATTTTGCTGCCAGACCAAGACGCTTTGTCGAGTTGCTTGCGTTTGTTGCTGCTGCCTTCGATGCGTGTTTCAATCCACACATAGATAAAGGTCCACGCCGTTTGTGGGCAAAGATAGCCGCACCAAACGCGGCCCCAGAATACGGTAATAAAGAACAGACCGAAGGCGGCGGCGATAAAAATCCATGCGAGTAGGGTAAAGTCCTGCGGCCATAGCGTGATGCCAAAGAAGAAAAACTGTTGCTGGCTGATATCTAACAATATCGCTTGGCGGCCATCGATTGAGATAAACGGCAAGGCGAAAAACAGCACGATCAGCAGGCTATTCATCATGGTTCGCAGGCGCTGAAAATCACCTTTCTGCTCACGAAAATGGATGTTGCCAGAGGGCGTATTGCTCCCTGTTGCAGTTTCGCTGGAGAGGATTTTAATCGGAATGTGCAGCTCGACTGAGGAAGGTTTCGCGTTCACACTCTTATTCACACTTGGAGAATTGGGGGTAACTTCGCTCTTGGGCATAAAGGGTCCTAACGGCTTAAATAAGATTCGCCTCCCTATAGCAAGCGCTAGGCCAAGTTTTAACTGATTCAACCATATGATATATATGGTTATTTTATGATGCGAGCTAAGTGGTAGTCACGATATATCACACATTGGCGATATATCGCGTTTTTAGCTTGTGTGGTTAGAGTTATATTTCACTCGATTGACGTTGGATCCCCAGTTTTTTCATCCGCGATCTCAGTGTACTTGCCGGAACGCCTAAGACATTCGCCGCGCCGAGTGGACCGGATATTCGCCAGTTTAAGCGTTTAAGAGTCTGTTCTATATGCAAGGCTTCCGCTTCTGCTAAGGTTTGGCCTTGGGCTTGAGCTAAGGGGTTGTTGCTCGGCATCGCATGGATCTGCAGAATATCGCCTTGGGATAGAATGGCTTCGCGCTCGAGGATGTTTTGCAATTCGCGCACATTGCCCGGCCATGTGTAAGCCATGAGTTTTTGCAGCCCTTTTTGGCTCACACCGCGGATTTTTTTGCCTAACTTACGATTCAAACTGTGCAGTATATGGCTGACGAGTTCGGGGATATCTTCGATCCTCGCGCGCAGTGGTGGCACTTGAATAGGGAATACATTCAAGCGGTAATAGAGATCCATCCGAAATAATCCCTGCTCGACCCGCTTGAGTAAGTCGTGGTGACTGGCGGCGACCAAGCGAATATCCACTTGAATGGTTTCGCTGCCTCCGAGGCGTTCGAAGGATTGCTCTTGGATGACCCGCAGTAGTTTTGATTGGGCTTCTAAACTGAGTTCTGCCACTTCATCGAGGAACAGCGTGCCTTGGTGAGCAAGTTCGAAGCGGCCTTTACGGCGACTGGTGGCACCGGTAAATGCGCCTTTCTCGTGACCAAAGAGTTCACTTTCTAACAAAGATGCCGAAAATGCGGCGCAGTTGACGCTGATCATCGGCTTGTCTTTGCGGCGACTGAGTTGATGTAAGTTACGGGCAACGAGCTCTTTTCCTGTGCCATTTTCACCACAAATGAGCACAGTACTGTCGGTATTAGCCACCATATGCAATTGCTGGATCATGTGGCGGATCACGCTACTGGCGCCCGAAATATCCACATCACCCGTTTTGTCAGCAAGTTCAGCCTGCAGATAATGATTCTCCGAGGCGAGTCGCTCCGAGAGCGCCTGCACTTGCGCCAATGCTTGGCGTAATGACTGCTCTGTTTGCTTTTGAATACTAATGTCACGAAATATCGCGACTACGCCAATCAGTTCATTATCACGGTAAACGGGGGTGGAACTGTAATACACGGGGAAGCTGCTGCCATCTTTACGCCAGAACACATCATGGGTGATTTCTCGGGTAATACCATCCTTTAAGGTGTTGTAAATCGGGCAATCTTCTTGGGGATAATGGCTACCATCCGCATGGCTGTGGTGATGGCAGTTATGGATATTTTTGCCCAGTAACTCTTCATTCTTCCAACCTGTCATGCATTCTGCCGCTGGATTGATAAACACCGCATTACCGCTTAAATCAAATCCATAAATACCTTCACCGACAGCGTTAAGCAGTAACTGGTTTTCCGGTAAGAAATGCTTATCTACCGATTTTTCATTATTGACCGAAATCTCATTTGTCATCTGTGGTACTCAGGTTTAGGCGGTATTGCCTGAGTATACCTTAAGTCGTATGACGCGATATATCGTGTTTTTGATTGAACTATTGAGTACTTACCTCTTTATGGTGACATTTGGACTCACATTTTTGGCACTCTGAAATGCATTTTTACCTAATGCGGTACCTTAAAAAATATTTACCTATAACAAACTGATCTAAAAGAGAAATGACTAATATTCATTCAAAAGTCTGATTTAACATTGGATATTGTCTTATTTATGTTATAAAAATGTTATTGTTATGTAAAAAATAACTTTGTATTGACCGTAGTTGCAAGGTTTAGGGATGAGAATCGCATAAAGCAGGTCAGGTATTCTAAAAAAATAATAAGCAGTTGGGATGAATATGATGACCTCAAAGAAGCAGAAGTTTGGATTAAGTGCAGTCAGTTTGGCGATTACATTAGCTTTGTCTGGTAGCTTCATTAGCCCGCAAGCCATGGCTGAGGAAGAAGACGCTGCTGTTAAAAATGAAGGCGTGGAAAAGATTGCGGTTGTTGGTTCACGTGCGGCACCACGCTCAATCGGCGATTCCCCAGTTCCAATTGATATTATTAGTAGTGACGACCTTAAAAAGAATGGTTCGACTGACATGATTGATATGTTAGTGACATCGGTACCTTCGTTTAACTCGCGCGCTCAACCCATTAGTGATGCGGCAACCTTAGTGCGTCCCGTTAACTTACGAGGTTTGCCTTCCGACAGTACCTTAGTGTTAGTCAATGGTAAGCGTCGTCACCGCGCAGCTGTGATTGCGTTCCAAGGCGGCGGCATTAACGATGGTGCTCAAGGCCCAGATATTTCAGTTATTCCTGGTTCTGCATTGAAGCAAGTCGAAGTGCTGCGTGACGGCGCTGCGGCGCAATACGGCTCTGATGCGATTGCAGGGGTCATGAACTTTGTCTTAAAAGATAATTCCGATGGTGGCTCCATCACAGTGACCCAAGGTGAATATTACGAGGGTGACGGTGCTACGACCACAGTCGAAGGCGATGTTGGTTTACCGCTGACAGATAATGGCTTTGTTAACTTAAGCTTCCAGTATAAAAATGCGGATGCAACCAGTCGAAGTGTGCAGCGTCCCGATGCGGCTAACTTAGCTGTGCGGGGTAATACAGCGATTAATGACCCCGCTCAAGTATGGGGCAATCCTGAAATTAATGATGACTACTCAGTGTTCATCAACTCAGGCTTAGACATTAATGCCAATATGCATGCTTATGCCTTTGGTAACCTGTCATCCCGCGATGCCGTAGGTGGTTTCTATTATCGTTACCCACAAAATCGTAGCAACGTGTATTCCAATGACGATGGTCAGAATTTACTCGTGGGCGCGGTTAATGGTGATAAAACGACTTGTGTGGCTGTGCCTATTCCTAAAATTGATACAAATAACGACGGTATTCCTGATACTGACGGCAACGTACTCGATACTGATGCTTACAAGGCGATGGTTGCCGATCCCAATTGCTTTGCCATGAACCAGATATTCCCAGGTGGCTATACGCCGCAGTTCACCGGTACCATTGAAGATATGTCTTTCTTCGCCGGTGTAAAAGGCGATATCGGCGAGTGGAATTATGATTTCAGTGCCGGTACGGGCAGTAACAAAGCCAGCTTTGGCCTTAAAAATTCTTTAAATCCATCATTGGGATTAGACACACCGACTGATTTCGATACGGGTGCCTATGAGCAAGTTGAAACCACAGTTAACTTAGACTTCTCGCGTTTCATTACTATAGGCGGCATCGAAGACATTAGTTTTGCTTCTGGTTTTGAATGGCGTAATGAGTCGTTTGAGATTTTTCAAGGTGATGAAGCCTCGTGGATTGCTGGCCCTTATGCTAGCCAAGGTTTCAATATAGGTGCGCACGGATTTAAAGGCTTTGGTCCAGAATCTGCGGGTAAAAACTCTCGTCACAATATCGGTATCTATACGGATTTAGAAGCTTATTTAAGTGATGACTGGTTAGTCGGTTTAGCACTGCGTTACGAAGACTTTTCGACCTTTGGTGATACGTTAAATTACAAACTGACATTGCAGTATTCCGCAACGGATGAGTTGTCGTTCCGCGCATCACACAGCACAGGTTTCCGTGCGCCAACCGTGGGTCAAGAAAACGTCGTCAACACGCAGACATCGATTATCGAAGGTGAACTGATCCAGACGTTTATTGCGCCACCCACCGATCCGCTTGCGGCATTTTATGGCGGGGAAGTGTTAAAGCCTGAAGAGTCAACAAGCTATGCGTTAGGCGCAGTGTATGAATACGAAAGCTTTTTCTTAACGGTCGATTATTACAACATTGGCGTTGAGGGTCGTATTGCGCAGTCGAGTAAGATTGATGTTGAAGCTAAAGACTATGATGCGCTGCGTGCAGCGGGCGTTGAGTTCCCTGAGTTGATCCAAGGCGTGAGTTATTACACCAACGACTTTGATACTACGACTCAAGGTATCGATATCGTCGCCTCCTATGATGCGGAAATTCTGTCGGGTAATGCTAAATTCAGTCTTGCCTATGGTTGGACCGATACCAGCGTTGATAAATACGATCCCGAAACCACTGATGAAGGCAAAGTTCGCCGTTTAGAAGATGGTATTCCTGCACACCGTGCAACCTTGACCTGGGCGCAGTCATGGGATCAATTAAGCATGTCACTGCGTGGTAACTACTTCGGTGAGTACTATGCGACTCATGCTGACGATACCTCTGATTGGGGTTCTGAAATGGCCGATGCTGCAGTCACCATAGATCTGGAAGTGAGCTATGAGTTATTTGATGGCTTAACCCTGGCAGTAGGGGCAAATAACCTATTCGACCAAAAAGCGCAAAAGCTGAAAGTGGGCGATGATTACGCTTATTCTCAACTTGGTGGCGTTTACTATGAAAGTGGGCCATTCGATTACAACGGTGGCTTCTACTATGGCCGTGTAAATTACCGTTTTTAATGAGTAAGCCAATTTATAGAAGCGATTTCTAACCCACCTTTCAAGAAATTTGGCTTTTATAGATTTGAAGTGAAGTGAGCAAAAAGGCTGCAGTGCAGCCTTTTTTATTGGTTATTTTTCCGTTAGCTGCGATTCGTTTGTGCGGCAGCAAGGCCATTCAGCACATCACTCATACTGAGTTTTGACGGCAAAAGAATGCCATTGGGTGCGCTTGGACCGTAGATTTTATTGTAGGGTGTACCAGGTACACCTTCGTGGCGCATATAGCTTTCAATCGTTTTGTTGGCCTCACTCCAGTTGCCTTGCATCAGGATAATGTTGTCTGCCATTAAGGCATTCACAATTTGTTCCCTGTGGGTGACTTCGGCTTTATTGGTTTGGCAAATGGTGCACCAATCTGAAGTAATATCGACAAATACGGTATAGCCTTGGGCAACCAGAGGCGCAATTTGCTCGGGCGCTAAGGTGTGCCATTGCAGTTTTTGATAGGCTTGATAATCCTCGCCTTTATGCACAAATCCAATAATAGCGCCAAGTCCTAAGGCGAAAAATCCCAGTACAAAGATTACCGCCAGCGGTATGATTTTTCCTTTTTGTCTTTGCCAAATCAGCAGCAAGATAGCGCCGATTAATAGGCAAAGAATGATAATACTGATCAGAGTAATAGTGCTCATAAAACTTCCTGCTGGAGAATGGCGTGCCTTTATTAAACATTGAGGCTTAGGAATACAGACTTAGATTCGTGCTTATCTTAGCGGTTAACGGCTTAAATCAGCGTGAATTTATGGGATTTAATTTGTGCAGCCCTTTGACGCATTCAGTTGCAATTGTGTTTTGCGCCTGCTGTTGAGTCTTTGTAAGCTGGGCAAGATGATAGTTACCGCTATAACAAAAATAAAAGGAAATAAGATGACACCTTTACTATCGCGTCGACGCTCGTCGGCTAGGCCGCTTTGGTCATTATTCGTGTTGCCGTTGATCGTATTCTGCTCGAGCCTTAGCTATGCCGAACCCGCCAAAAAGGCCGAAGATAAAGCCGACAAGCTTGTCCCTGAGGTGGTTAAAACCGAGCATAAGATGACGATTCAAGGGCAAAAAGTCAGTTATCAAGCGATCAGTGGCGAGACTATTTTAAAGGATGATAAAGACGAACCGCTGGCGAGTATTTTCTCTATTACCTATTTACGTGACGATGTTAAAGACAGCAACAAACGCCCCGTAACCTTTATTTTTAACGGCGGTCCGGGCTCGGCATCGCTCTGGTTACACATGGGCTTATTTGGCCCTAAACGTGTGGTGGTGCCGGATGCAAAGGACGATGGCGCAGCACCTTATCGCATTGAATCAAACGACTACTCTATGCTCGATGAGTCCGATCTTGTGTTCATCGATCCCGTAGGTACTGGCTTTAGCCGCGCTTTGGGCGATAAAAAAGGTGCGGATTTTTGGGGCGTGAAAGAAGATGCCCAGTCGATTGCCGAGTTTATTCGCCGCTGGTTGATTGAGCATAAACGTTGGAACTCCCCTAAATATTTGGCCGGCGAGAGTTACGGTACTACCCGCGCGGCAGCACTTGTGAATGAATTGCAGGGCGGTTGGACCGACATTTCGGTCAATGGAATTATGCTGATTTCATCCATTCTCGATTTTAGTCATGCCCGCTACCAGCCGGGTAACAACCTGCCATACATTGGTTTTTTACCGACGATGGCGGCAACGGCTTTTTACCATAATAAAGTCAGCGCTGCGGATAAAGCTTTAGGGCTGGAGGCTTTTATTGAGGAAGCGCGCCAGTTTGCGATCAAAGATTATGCCCTCGCGTTGTTGCAAGGCAGCCGCTTAACACCCGAGGCATATCAAGCTGTACGTCAAAGCTTGGCGCGCTTTACGGGTTTAAGTGAGCACTATTTAGATCGTGTTAATTTGCGCGTGAGCGCCAGTCGATACACTAAGGAGCTGCTCAGAGAGCAAGATTTGACGATAGGACGCTTAGACAGCCGCTACACAGGTAAAGACTACGACAGTGGCGGCGACTCAACCGACGATGATCCATCAGGTTATGGGATTGATGGCGCTTATACGGCTGCCATGCATCAATATCTGTATGACGATTTGGGCGTGACCTTATCCCGTCCTTTCAACGTCCTCTCCGTTGATGTGAACCGGAGTTGGAACTGGAATATCAGCGGTAAGCAGATGCACTATGTCAACGTCGCCCCTTATCTTGGCCAAGCGCAACGTGAGAACAAAGATCTGCGGATTTTTGTCGGCAACGGTTACTTTGACTTTGCGACACCATTTTTTGCCACCGAAAATACCTTTGCCGATAACGGCATAGATAATAGTCGTGTGAGTATGCATTACTATAAAGCGGGGCACATGATGTACGTTGAGCCCGAATCCTTAACCCAGTTAGTGAAGGATATCCGTGCTTTTTATCAGCCTAAATAGCCGTTAATTTATCGACAAACGGATTGATTAGCGTTAACGCCTTAATGGCGCGATGCTAGAATAGCAAACAAGTTAAGGCCCCAGAGTTTATCTACATCAATGGGGCCTTTTTATTCGGCGTAAGGTGTGTTCAATGAGTTTTAGTACTTGGTTAGGTTTATTGGCTATTTGTTGTTTGGGGGCTATGTCGCCGGGCCCAAGTTTAGCTATGGTGGTGCGCCATACCTTAGGCGGTGGACGGGGCAAGGGCATAGTGTGTGCGTGGGCACATTCAATAGGCATTGGGATTTATGCGTTGGTGACGTTACTTGGCTTAGCCGTCGTACTTAAAAAGGCGCCCTTAGTCTTTAATGGCATTGCGATTCTCGGTGCTTTGTATCTGGCTTGGATGGGAGTTCAGGCGCTGCGTTCCAAGGGCGGTATGCAAGCTAAATTGGCCGCAGGGGAGGCGACAGATACCTTGACCGCAGCCCGTGATGGTATCGCCATTTCCTTATTCAATCCTAAAATCATGCTATTTTTCCTCGCATTATTCAGCCAATTCGTGATGGTGGCCGACAGCATGACAGCTAAAGCCTTAATCGTTTTTACCCCATTAGTGGTCGATGGTCTTTGGTATACGCTTATTGCTTTGTTGTTGTCCCACTCAAGCGTGTTGCCTAAGTTACGGGAAAAGGCTGGGTTAATTGATAAGTTGTCTGGCGTGGTATTGATACTGCTAGCGATCCGCGTGGTATATACGCTTTAATTATTTATTGCAGGTAATTTGTTTCAACAAACAAAAACGCCATCAATCGATGGCGTTTTTTTATGTTATCGCGATGCATGAAGGGCGTGCTTAGCCTTTAAACATTTGCACTGAATTGTCGGCTTGTTCTGCCACCGCTTCTTGGAGAATTGGCGGATTCGCGATGTGATCGTCTAAGTTGTCACTCAGCATTTCTTTGAATTCACTGCTAAACCATTCTAATGCACTTTCTTTCTCGGCGCCGAGATCCGCTGATTTAATTGCGGCTTCGAAGGCGTTAAAACGTGCCGCGGCAAAACGGAGTGCTGTGCCCACTTTACCTACATCTGCTTCTTGTTGACTTAGCTGATTGGCTAAGGCAATAAACTGATCGGCAAGTTCGTAAATGGTGGTGTTGCTCGTGTCGGTCATGGCGTTCACTCTAAAAGTAACAGATTAAAGTTCGATTCTAACTTAATTGACGTAAGAAGGAATCGTCAGGCATTAACTATTGGGATCTGTGTCGGTAATGACGACTCCGGTTTGGGAGTCATAACTGATCGAGAGTTTGTCGTTTGTTCGATAGAAATAAGTGCACTTGCCAGGATTGGTATAACTGGCTTTGTAGTCGGTTTCTGTCGCATCAACATTTAAGCGCGAGACACTCGGTTGGGTATTTTGGAATAATACTTCCCATACTGAGATACAGTCTTCGACATTATCAAGCGACGGTGAGGCTTCATTACCAAAGATATAGTGCTGTGCAGGCCAGCCGAAGGCGTTAAAATCCACTTGTTCAGATTGCGCAGTGCCAAATACGGGTAAGTCTTCTTTTGGACCTGAGCCCACTTTTACCGCCCAAACGGAGCGGGCCAGATTAATGGCTGACTTAAAGCCACCGCCTGCGGCTTTGACTGTGGCGATTTGCGCATCTTGCTGCACATTGATAAATTTTGGCAGGGCCACTACCGCTAAAATACCGAGCACTATGATGACCACCACAAGCTCTATTAAGGTGAAACCCGTTTGATGTCGTTGTATCAATTTATCAGAATGTTGGATCATCATGGCGTATTAGACAGTGCGAGAATGGGCGCACTATAGCATTTAAATTCGAATGTTTTAAATTGAAAGTCTTAAAGCGAAACACTGCAAACATAGCCTTATCACTTATCGACAAGCATAACCTTCAAACTTGCCATTCTACAGCAGGGCTTTTAAGCTAACCCGATAATAGGATTGAGGAAGTAAAATCGTGACTCAGGCGACATGGCAAACATTTATCGATGAGCAAAGGGCTTTGCCTTATTTTCAGCAACTAAGTGCATTTGTAGACAATGAACGTAGGGCTGGGAAAGTGGTTTATCCCCCCGAAGCCGATGTTTTTAATGCTTTTACTATGACTCCGCTTGAAAAGGTTAAAGTGGTATTGATTGGCCAAGATCCCTATCACGGCCCAGATCAAGCCCATGGTTTATGCTTTTCGGTCAAACGCGGTATTAAACCGCCGCCTTCCTTAGCCAATATGTACAAGGAATTAGCGACAGATATTGATGGCTTTACCATTCCATCCCACGGGGATTTATCCGCATGGGCGGAGCAGGGGATATTAATGCTCAATACGGTGCTGACCGTTGAGCAAGGCAAGGCGCACTCCCATGCCAAAGCGGGTTGGGAAGTGTTTACGACTGCCGTGCTGGAATTATTAAATCGCCAGACTCAGCCGATTATCTTCGTGCTTTGGGGCAGTCATGCCATCAAAAAAGGTCAAGTGATTAACGCACCGCAACATCAAGTGCTTACTGGGCCGCATCCTTCACCTTTATCGGCCTATCGGGGTTTTTTTGGCTGTGGGCATTTTTCTCAAGTGAATCAATTATTACTTGAGCGGGGCGAGGCGCCGATCCGCTGGCAGGTTTAATCTTAGGGTTGCGGGTTTGAGGCAATAAAAAAGGTCTTACTGAGTAAGACCTTTTCTTTGGGCTAAAAATGAATTAGCGAGTAATCAATGATTACGGTCGACCGAAATCTTAGCTAGCGCAACTAAGGCTTGCTTGTAGTCGCTGTCGGGTAGAATCGATAATGCCTCGATGGCTTTCTCTGATTCTTCAATCGCTTTTTGCTGGGTGTAGTTTAACGCGCCGCAATGGTGCAGTGCTGCCACTATTTTATCTATGGCCTGTGTACCATCGCCTTGCTCAATTGCTTGACGTATGAGGTGTTTCTCTTCGTCTGTGCCATGGGCAATGGCATAGATGAGTGGCAGAGTTGGTTTACCTTCAGCAAGGTCATCACCTATGTTCTTGCCTAGCTCATCACTGTCGGCGGTATAGTCGAGTAAATCGTCGGTAAGCTGGAAGGCGGTACCAAGATACTTACCATAGTTACCTAAGGCGGTTTCTTGCTCTGGCGTCGCACCCGCTAACACACCCGCAAGCAGAGTAGCCGCTTCAAACAACTTAGCTGTTTTACAATAAATGACCCGCATATAGCTTTCTTCTGTGGTATCAGGATCGTTGCAATTCATCAGTTGTAAGACTTCGCCCTCGGCCAACACGTTCGTGGTATCCGCTAACACTCTGAGCACTTTCATGCTGTCGAGTTCAGTCATCATCTGGAATGAACGGGTATAAAGAAAATCCCCGACCAGCACGCTGGCGCTATTGCCGAACAGTGCGTTGGCGGTTTCTCGTCCGCGGCGCAATGTCGATTCATCAACTACATCATCGTGGAGCAATGAGGCCGTATGGATAAACTCAATAATCGCCGCTAGCTTAAGATGCGCTTCGCCTTCGTAGCTCACCGCACGTGCGGCTAATACCGACAGCAGAGGACGAAGACGTTTACCACCACCATTAATAATGTAAAAACCTAATTGATTAATTAGGGCGACATCTGATTCAAGCTGTTTATATATCAGCTGATTGACTGCTTGCATATCAGTGTCAGCCAGTTGACGAATAGCGTTTAAATCCATAGTAGACTCTGGTTGTGGGGTCATTACGTACCGGCCCCTGTTTAGGCTCACGTGTTATAATGAAATGAATTTTACCTAAAATTCTGACATATGACAGCACTAGCTCAACTAATGTGAGAGTTAATCCGGTCTTTTTTTATTCTTTCCTAATTAGGGCTTGCCAGAGTTAGATTCTTCGCGTAAACTCCGCGCCCATTGTCAATAAAGTTTTTATAGCACCCTGCCTCATCCAAGAATGAGCCCGCGTGTTAGGAATTGGAGTAAAATAGCTATGTACGCTGTTTTTCAAAGTGGTGGTAAACAACACCGTGTAGCCGAAGGCCACACTGTTCGTTTAGAAAAGTTAGAAGTTGCAACTGGCGAAACTATCGAATTCGATCAAGTTCTTTTGATCGCTGATGGCGAAACAGTGCATGTTGGTGCTCCTTTAGTAGCTGGCGGTAAAGTCGTTGCTGAAGTTGTAAGTCACGGTCGTGGCGATAAAGTAACTATCGTTAAGTTCCGTCGTCGTAAGCATCACGACAAGAAAATGGGCCACCGTCAGTGGTTCACTGAAGTTAAAATTACTGCTATCAACGCATAATAGGAGTCTAACTCATGGCACATAAAAAAGCTGGCGGTTCTACTCGTAACGGCCGCGATTCAGAAAGTAAACGTCTAGGTGTTAAGCGCTTTGGCGGTGAATCAGTTCTAGCTGGTAACATTATCGTTCGTCAACGTGGTACTAAATTCCACGCTGGTGTAAACGTAGGTATTGGTCGTGACCATACTCTGTTTGCTCTGACTGACGGTAAAGTGAAATTCGAAGTTAAAGGCGCTAATAACCGTAAGTTTATTAGCATCGAAGCTTAATTTTCGAACCTAGCTTATACTGTTAAAGCCCCGCCATTGGTGGGGCTTTCTGTTTTTTGTGCTTCTATTTACGCCGTGTAGATGCTTGAGTTGGTAAATGATTACCAAGAATGAGCATTGACAGGTAAGATTGGGAGCAAAGTATCTCGAGTTTTTTGGCGACCAATGAAGTTAGACGGTATAATTGCTTCATTCAGTGGTGCCAGGAGTAAGTATGAAGTTTGTCGATGAGGCAGTAATTAGGGTCGAAGCAGGCGACGGCGGTAGCGGTTGTGTTAGCTTTAGGCGCGAAAAGTATGTACCTGATGGTGGTCCTGATGGTGGTGATGGTGGCGACGGCGGCAGTGTTTTCCTGCAAGCTGACGAAAACTTCAACACTTTGATCGAGTTCCGTTTTGAACGTTTTCACATGGCTGAACGTGGCGAAAATGGTCGTGGCCGTGATTGTACCGGTCACAGCGGTAAAGATTTGATCTTAAAAGTTCCTGTTGGTACTCGCGCGGTCGATCATGATACTGAAGAAGTCCTTGGGGATTTAACGACCCACGGTCAAAAGCTATTGGTTGCCAAAGGTGGTTTCCATGGTTTAGGTAACACCCGTTTTAAGAGCAGTACTAACCGTGCCCCACGTCAAAAGACGTTAGGAACACCTGGTGAAGTTCGTAGCCTTAAATTAGAGTTGTTACTGCTGGCTGACGTTGGTTTGCTTGGCATGCCTAACGCGGGTAAGTCGACATTCATTCGTGCGGTTTCCCGTGCAACGCCGAAAGTGGCTGATTATCCGTTTACAACACTAGTGCCTAACTTAGGTGTGGTTAATCCACGTCCTGGTCAAAGCTTTGTGATCGCGGATATTCCAGGTCTTATCGAAGGCGCAGCCGATGGTGCTGGTTTAGGTATTCGCTTCTTAAAGCATCTTGAGCGTTGTCGTATTCTACTGCACATCATCGACATTGAGCCTATTGACGGAACCGATCCGGTTGAGTCTGCGCGCGCTATCGTTGGTGAGCTTGAGAAGTACTCTCCAAAGTTGGCGAGCAAGCCACGTTGGTTAGTCTTTAACAAAACCGATTTGCTGCTTGAAGAAGAGCTGCAACAAAAGGTTGATCGCATCGTTAAAGAAATGGGTTGGGAAGGCGACGTTTACACTATTTCTGCCTACAACCGCGACGGCACTAATGAGTTGGCATTAAAGCTCCTCGATTATATTGCGAGCTTGCCACCAGAAGACAATGAAATCGACCCAGACAGTGAAGTCGAGTTCAAGTGGGATAATTATCATCAAGCTAACTTAGATTCTGTAAATGAAGACTATGTTGATGAAGATGATGACGACGACTTTGATGATGACGACTACGACGTAGAAGTTATTTACCAGAGATAATCTTACCGTCTTAATTTTGAGAGTTCCGTGTACGCAGATACTCAAAATGATATTACTCGGCAAGTTGTGCGTGCTGCACAACTGCTACTGGCCTACGGCGCAGAATCTGATTTAGTTGAAGAAATCAGCCAGCGTCTAGGTCAGGCTTTAGGCCTTGCCAGCGTAGAGCTCTCTATTTCCTCCAATTCCCTCGTGTTAACCAGTTTAGTTCATGGTCGCTGTATCACTACGACTCGTCGTATTCGTGAGCATGGCATTAATATGACCATAGTTTGTGAATTACAACGCATCTGTTTATTAGCTGAAAAAGGTCTGTATGGCCCCAACGAAGTCCGTAAACGTTTGGCGCGGATTGAGCCTAAAACCTATCCTCCTAGTTTAGTTGTCTTCATGATTGGCCTGTCTTGTGCCAGTTTTTGTCACCTTTTTAAGGGTGATCTTATCTCGTGTGTGATTACCTTTTTTGCCGCAGCTGTGGGCATGTCGGTACGTTTAGCGATTGCTAAGCAGCATTTTAATTTATTGGTTAACTTTGCCGTCACGGCTTTCGTCACCAGTATGTTGGCTCAAACTGGCTATGTGTTTGCATTGAGTGAAACGCCTAAAGCAGCTATGGCCGCGAGTGTGCTAATGCTGGTGCCGGGTTTTCCGATGATCAATGCGATTTCTGACATGGTGAAAGGGCATATGAATGTCGGCATCTCCCGTTGGGGCCATGCGACCTTGCTGACCGTTTCTTCTGTGATAGGCATTACGATTGCGATGCAGATCGGCGGGATTTTCCTATGATGGAACTACTGATAACGCTGCTGCACGATGCTTTTTTCTCAGCAATTCCTGCCGTGGGATTTGCTATGGTGTTTAATGTTCCTAAACGATTTCTTCCCTATTGCGCCTTAGCGGGAGCCATTGGTCATAGCTCGCGTACCTTAATGCTACAGTTTGGTTTACCGATTGAGTGGGCCACCTTTGCCGCGGCTGCAATCGTCGGGATTATTACGATAGGGTTTGGAAAACGCCATTTAGCACCACCTTTAATGTATGCTGTCGCCGCTATTATTCCTATGATCCCAGGCACTTATGCCTTTAATACCGTTATTGCCTTAGTGCAACTGACTGCTCAGTCTCAGGTGAGTCCTGAACTGACGGCGCAAGTGATTAGTAATGGCCTCAAAACCGTCTTTATTCTCGGGGCGTTAGCTGTGGGGCTGGCCATGCCGAGCTTGCTGTATTTCAGAACCCGCCCCGTCATTCAATAATTCTATTTCAATAAAACAGGAGTGAGCATGCGCATTGCTATGATAGCCGCGATGGCAAACAATCGAGTCATCGGAAAAGAGAATAAAATGCCATGGCATCTTCCTGAAGATCTACGTCACTTTAAAGCCATGACCCTAGGTAAGCCTGTGGTGATGGGGCGTAAGACCTTTGAGTCCATTGGTAGACCCCTTCCTGGTCGACATAATATAGTGATTTCACGTCAAACGGATCTCGTCATTGAGGGCGTGACTTGTGTGACCTCTTTTGATGCAGCCAAACAAGCCGCCGGCGAGTGTGAAGAGTTAGTGGTGATTGGTGGCGGACAGCTTTATGCCGAGTTATTACCTTACGCAGATACCTTATATTTGACGCAAATCAAGCTAGAGGTTGAGGGCGATACATTTTTCCCCCATTGGGATGACGGAACTTGGAAAGAAACGGAATCTTTGTCTAGTATAAATGCGGATGGTTTGGAATATCGCTTTATCAATTTGGTAAAAAAATGTTAAATTGCAGCCTCTGTTGTGTACCCTGTGTGTATGGGGCGTCAGTTTATCTAACGTATTGCATCATATCGGACATTTAGTTTTCACGGAAAGAAGAGATAGCCGATTTCGTTATCCTAGATTTCGAACGAGAGCTAAAGCCAAGAGGTCAATACCCTTGAGAGACGAGATGCAGCCCATACAAAATTGATAATAAAACTATAAGAAAGTATTAAGGAGTATCGGATGCGTCTTATGCCTGTAGCCTTGGCTGCGTTAATTGGATTTAGCTATATCACTGTACCAACCCCTGCTGTTGCGGGCGTTGATCCACTTGTCGCGAGTATTTGCGATTACGTCAAAGCTAACGATAAAAACCGCCTACGTAAAAAATTAAAAGAAAGCCGCGTTAAGCTACGTCAGATTTACAGTGGCATCAGTTGCGATGGCGCAAGTCTATTGCGTACCGCTTACGGCGCGAGTGCTAACGATGCCGGTGAGTTTGTGGCTAAACGTTTGTCGGTGACGGAACTGAGTGTCGCTGAAGCGGATGGTATGACTATCCAAGCTTGGGCTGAAGCAAACGGTCATGGTGATAGCCCTATCACTGCTGCAGTGAAAGAGCGTCTTGGCGCTGCTGCGGGCGGCGAAGAAGAGTAATCGCTGAGCTGGACTCGTTGCACCGAACTAGCGGCACTTTAGCTCTATTTGCAGCTTAGTTATATTAGGCGACGAGTATTAAGCAATGGGTTTAAGCCATTAGCGTTAAGAGCCTAGCATTAAGCGCTTTGCATTAAACGTCTGGCCTTGAATCAGAAAAAATGCCGAACTTAAGTTCGGCATTTTTTATGGCCCTAATTTGCACTAAGTCGGTCAGACCGAGTGATTGGTATGATAGGGAAAGTAAATTTGGCCCAAAAGAAAGGGCCGCTAAGCGACCCTTGGTTTAGAAGGTTTTAGCAATTAACATTTAGACTCTAAATTCGCCGACTGAGGCTTGAAGTTCTTCGGCTAGTTTGGCGACTTGATGGCTAGACTGAGCCGTTTGATCTGCACCGATGGCCGTTTCTTCCGAAATGGCAGCAATATGCTCGAGTTTCTCAGACACTTGCTGACTCACTAAATTCTGCTCTTGAGCTGCATGGGCGATATGAGTGCCTGAGTCATAGGCCTTATGCACAGACTGGCTAATGGTTTCGAGGGCAATGTTGGCTTGCTCAGTTTTTTCAACACAGGCATTTGCCTGAGCACGTCCCATATCCATGGCGGCAACGGCTTGCTCTGCACCTTGTTGCAACACTTCGATCATCTGTTGGATCTCTCGGGTCGATACCTGAGTGCGTGAGGCTAAGCTACGGACTTCATCGGCAACCACCGCAAAGCCACGACCTTGTTCACCGGCTCTAGCAGCTTCAATGGCGGCGTTAAGGGCGAGTAGGTTAGTCTGCTCTGCAATGCCGCGGATCACATCCAAAATTGAGCCAATTGAGGCGCTATCAGACTGCACTTTATTGATCACAACGCCTGCCTTGGCCACTTCATCGGCTAAAGCCAAAATCGTCAGTTTGTTCTCTTCGGCAATGGCTCGCATATGCTGAGTTTCTTGGTCGGCTTGCTTGATTTGCTCAAGGGCTTGATCAGCACTTAAGGACACCTGCTGCGCGCTAGAGCTCAGTTCTGTGGTTGCAGTGGCCACTTGGTCCACTTGGCTTTTTTGCTCTTGAATGCCCGAAGTGGTTTGCGCTGTGATTGCCGACGTTTGTTCAGCTGCCGCGGCCAGTTGGTTCGATCTATCCAAGATACCGATAATCAAACTGCGTAAGCTATCGACGAGACGGTTGCAGTTTTTCGCCAGCTCTGCAAATTCATCGTGTCCAGAGTCATCAAGCTTATGGGTAAGGTTGCCTGAGGCTAAGACGTTAAGGGCATTGTTCACTTGGCTGAGTGAGCGTTTGAGCGGGTTCACTACAGCAAAACTCACAATAACAGCGACAATAATGGCAACTAACACCACAATCATTGTTTGTATGCTAGCAGAGTCAATCTTAGCTATGGTGTCGTTACTCATGTTGGCGGCAACAAGTTCGATGTTATTACTCACATCATCCATGTTCGTGTTAATGACTTTCACGTCTTTTTCGATAATACCGAGTTTGACCACGGCTTCTTTAGCATGGGAAAGCTGGCTCGACTTCAGCTGTAACATAGATTGCGGGCCGGTAACTAGCGCTAAAACTTTTTCAATATCTTTAGTGACTGAACTTAAGGTATTCGCTTCGACGATACCTTGACCGTGACGATTCACATATTCAAGTTTGTTCTTGGTTTCGCTGATAATGTAGTCAAGTTCTTTAGAGATTAGTTCGTGCTTACTGTCTTCTTCATTGGTGACTAAGTCTGCGATAGTGGTGATGATATTCCCGAGGCTAGTATCAATCGCGCTGGCTGACGCGGCCAGACTCTGCTCATCGGGATTTTGACTGCTTTCTAAATCAACAATATCGAGCAGTTCCGATGAGGCATCATCGGCGGCATTTTCGAGTTTTTTCTTTAGATTAACTAACTGTTCTTGCTTGCTTAATGAAGCTTCACGTTCGGCGATCATAGCAAGGCTGTCTCGTTCAAAGCTTGAGAAGCTACCGCTTAATTGGCTGATTAAGGAGGTAAGCTCTGGCTGGCTTTTCACTAATTGGGTGATGTTAGCTATTTCGTTTTTGAACTGAGTTCCATGATCATCGAACACTTTGCGAATACTGGGAATATTGGCCGATTTAGGTGTGTGATAGGCAATCAGGATTTGTCTTTGTTGCTCGCTCAAGGTTTCACTGAGGTGATTGGTCGACTTAAGCGCGGGCAAGCTTAATTCTTGCATCATCGCCGAGCTTGCTTTTAGGCTGTTGTTGGTTAAGTAGGATGTAAATCCTAGCACCACGAGCAAAAGTGTGACAATACCAAAACCGCCAATCACTCTGGTGGCTACGTTAAATTTCATAGGATACTCCGATTTTTATTATATTTTTCCAAATGAAAACAGGGCGATTTCAGGGTTAGGCGGCTCAGTCTGTTATCGACTTTAAGCTGTTTTAGTTTAACTCTTTTTTAACTTTTTTTGCGTAATTTTTTGGTCTTTTTCAAGATGCCATAGGGTTAAGTGTTCACCCCAGCAACAACCTGTATCTAAAGCCTTTAATTTACTATCGCCGACATTGCCCATCAGTGCTGCCCAATGGCCGAAAACCAAGGTGTGGCTCTGGCGCAGGGGCGAAGCAAACTCAAACCAAGGTTTGAGTTGTGGATTAGTACAGTTTTCAGGAGGTTGTTTACAATCAAAATCGAGTCGGCCATCGACATAGAGGTAGCGCATGCGTGTTAATGCGTTGATGCAGTAACGTAGGCGCTCTATGCCAATTGCACTTGGGTCCCATTGTTCGGCGCTATCCGAATACATTTGGCTTATCAGTGCCTCAAGATAATCATCTTGTTTGAGTGCGCAACTGACGAGTGCGGCTTCTTCTCTTAATACTTCAAGCGACCACTGCGGTGGTACACCCGCATGACTCATGATGAGTTGGTGTTCGGGTAATTCACGCATTAGGGGTTGCTGTCTCAGCCAGTCAATTGAGGCTGAAATATCGGGCGATTCAAGAATTTCAGTTAAATTATCGCTGGGCTTAGCGCGTTTGAGCTTGCCGTGTAACGCCATTAAGTGGAGATCGTGATTGCCTAAAACCGTTTTAGCGGAATCACCTAAAGAACGAAAAAAACGTAGTGTAGCTAAGGAATCTGGTCCGCGAGCAACAAGATCACCTACAGCCCAGAGTTCATCACGGGAGGGATTAAAATCGACCTTAGCGAGTAATTTTTGTAATTCAACGAAACAGCCTTGAATGTCACCAACAAAATAATGCGCCACAGTACCCCTTTCCTAACGATATTAGTGTAGTAAGCCTGGGGTCGCTAAACGGAAGGGACGGATCGTCGCTTGGAAATGCTCACCCGATTCGCTGACCATACCATAAGTGCCATGCATTATGCCAAGGGGTGTATCGAGCACTGTGCCACTGGTGTATTGATAGGCGGTATTTGGCGCTATGGTTGGTGTTTCACCGACAACTCCGGCGCCTTGGACTTCACTGGTATTGCCATTGGCATCTGTGATTATCCAGTGACGGGTTTCGAGTTTAGCCGCCTGCTCACCTAAATTGATGATAGTGATGGTATAGCTGAAGAGGTATTTTTCATCCTCGGGCGAGGACTGCTGCTCTATATATTCAGTTTTAACTTCAACCCGAATGGAGGTGTCCAATGCGCTCATTCTTGTTCCTAGGCTCTGGTTAAAGGGCACCTAAGTGCCCAGACATATTTATGCTTTCTTATCGCAAACCATGTTAGCCATAGCAACATACTGTTGCACGCTAATCTGCTCTGGGCGTTGACTTGAGTCAATCCCTAATTGCTCGAACTCATCGTCAGATAACATGTGCTTTAAGTTATTACGCAAAGTCTTACGACGCATGTTGAACGCCGTAGTACAAAGGTGACGTAGTACGGTCACATCTTTGCAAGGGAACGGCTTAACAGCGTATGGCAATAAGCGTACGACTGCTGAGTCGACCTTAGGCGCGGGCGTAAAGCTGTGGGGCGGCACTTCAAGAACCGGAACTACTTGGCAGAAGTATTGCGCCATGACCGTTAAACGGCCATAGGCTTTACAGCCTGGGCTTGCCGATAAACGCAGTACCACTTCTTTTTGCAGCATAAAGTGCATGGTTTCAATCTGTTCGGCAAATTCGAACAGGTGGAACATCAGCGGCGTTGAAATGTTGTAAGGTAAGTTACCAAACACTTTCATCTTTTTGCCTGGCACACTCAGTTGACCAAAATCAAACTGCAGTGCATCACCTTGGTGAATGGTCAGTTTATCTTTAAGGACTGGGTGATGATGTAAGCGTTCAACTAGATCGCGGTCAAGTTCGACGACGGTCAGGTTATCTACAGCTTCGGCTACGGGTTCGGTTAAGGCACCAAGGCCTGGGCCGATCTCGACCATCACATGGTGATTATCGGGGGCAATTGCGCCCACAATGCGGTCAATCACATTGCCGTCGGTAAGGAAGTTTTGTCCGAAACGCTTTCTGGCCGTGTGGCCTAAATGTACTTTGTTGCTCATTAATAATGTAATCGTTTAGTTCTTTGAGGATAACTCAATGGCTTTATTCAGAGCACACACAAAGCTGCCAATATCGGCTTTGCCTGTACCCGCGAGATCGAGCGCCGTACCATGGTCAACCGAGGTACGAATATAGGGTAAACCTAAGGTGATGTTTACCGATTTGCCAAATCCTTGTGACTTGAGAACGGGAAGTCCTTGGTCATGGTACATGGCCAAGACGACATCGGCGTCCTGTAAATATTTAGGTTGGAACAGGGTATCGGCGGGTAATGGGCCGACAATATTCATCTGGAACTCTTCTCGCAACTCGTTGAGTGCAGGAATAATCACGTCGATTTCTTCACGCCCTAAATGGCCGTCTTCACCTGCGTGTGGATTGAGGCCACAGACATAAATTTTCGGTGAAACTATGCCAAATTTGCTGATGAGATCGGCATGTAAAATCTTGATAATATGCTGTAGGCGTTGACGCGTTATCGCTTTTGCAACATAGGCCAGTGGAATATGTGTGGTCACGAGTGCCACTTGCAATCCCGGCGTTGCCAGCATCATCACCACATCGGGGCAATTTGCTTGATGGGCAAAAAATTCAGTATGGCCACTAAAGGAAATACCTGCTTGATTGATAATGCCTTTGTGTACCGGACCTGTCACGACTGCATCAAACTCGCCGCTCATGTTTTTCTCGCCCGCATAACGCAAGGTTTCAACTACATAAGTGCTGTTTTGTTCATCGAGCTGACCGCAAATCGATTCGCTCACTAGCTTGAAGGGGGCAATGGTTAATGTGCCCGCTTCTTGCGGTTTAGGCGCTTGATTTGGCTGGTAAGGGCGGAAAGTCACTTGCAAACCGAGTCGTTTAGCACGGCTGGTTAATAATTCTGGATCCGCACAAACGACTAACTCAGCAGGCCAAGCCTGCTGAGCGAGTTGTACGACTAAATCGGGGCCAATACCTGCGGGTTCACCAGGGGTAACGGCAATACGTTTAGTGCTCAATTAGAATTAACCTCGATTGGTCTCTGGCTGGAAGATTTCAATGTATGCGTCTGAACGCATTTCGTCTAGCCAGTTTTGCAGTTCTTCGTTAAATTTGCGACGGAAGATCAACTGGTGCGCACGGTTACTGTTGAACTGATCCGTGGCATCGGTTTTTCTGCGTTCTTCTAACTGGGTAATGTGCCAACCGTGAGTGGTACGGAATGGCTCACTGATCTGGTCAGTTTTTAAACTGTTAAGGGTTTGAGCGAACTCTGGCACGTAAATGCTTGGCTCTGCCCAACCTAATTCGCCGCCTTTAGTGGCTGAACCTGGATCTTCAGAATATTGACGCGCTAGGTCTTCAAACTTAGCTTCACCTGAGCGAATTTGCTTCAGAAATTGCTCAAGCATGGCTTTAGCACGATCTTCTGACAAAATTGGCGATGGCTTGAGCAAAATGTGGCGCGCTCTGACTTCTTCAATTTCTTTGGTTTGTAGGCCGCGAGCATCCATGATTTTAATAATATGGAAACCTGCACCACTCTTAATCGGGCCGATAATGTCACCCGTTTTCGCACCGTTGATCACTTCGGCGAACAGGGTTGGCATTTCGTTGATGTTCATGTAGTCCCAAATACCGCCTTCGAGTGCTTTAGGGCCCGAAGAAGATGCGATAGCGGTACGACGGAAATCTTCACCACTCTTTAAACGCTCCAAAACGATATTGGCACGTTTGCTCGAGGATTCCAGTTGTTCACTGGTGGGATTATTTGGCACGTCAATCAGGATGTGGCCAATTTGGTATTCCACATCTTTCATCCCTTGTTCTTGGATGAGTTTGACTAGGCTAGTAATTTCCTGTGGTGACACTTGAATACGACGTTGTACTTGAATACGCTGAATTTCACCTAAGGTGATTTCTTCGCGCAATTGCTCGCGGTATTGGCTGAAGCTTAACCCTTCGCTTTCAATTTTCTGTTGCATCTGCGCCACAGACATTTTTTGTTCGCGCGCGATGTTTTCAATCGCTTGGTCTAATTGTAAGTCACCAATATGCAGGCCAATACGATCTGCCATTTGCAGTTGTAAACGGGTCAAGATCAAACGTTCAATCACCTGAGTACGCAGGGCACTGTCAGAAGGTAACGATTGGTTTGCCGTTTTGGCATTGGCTTTAACAGTGTCAATCATGTTAGTGATTTCACTTTCGAGCACTATGCCGTCGTTAATTTGGACCGCAACGCGGTCGAGTGGCTGAGGTGCGGCCAATGTAGGTTGGCTGATAGCGAGTGCAAATAAAGCAAAAATCAGATGTTTACTGGGTTTCATCCACAAAATCCTTGGCACGTTCTAAGGTCAGGTTCGACGGCTTAATTGAAATAACTTTACCATTTATATCGAAATTACAGCGAGTTGCCCTAATGTAATTTTTTGGCGATGCATTTGAGTGCATGGTTAAACCTTAAGATCCGCTTTTATTAGCGTTAGCAAAAGGCAAACGATAAAGCACTCATTAACCTGTTTGGACTCTCAGTCCTTGTTGAGGTTCAGCAATCTATCACAATTCTTTGCTAATTCCTCAGATAAAGCGGTTTTCTGTAGTTAAACAGGCCGTCATTGAGCATATCGGTTACGCCTAATGGGCCAGAACCACCGAGTCCTTTAATGACTAAATTCAGGTAGAAGCCGCTTTCAAACTGCTCACGGGAGTCGATAGCAGCGGAGCCTATGTTGTCGTCATAGTTAGTTTTAATGCGGTAGTGATAACTAAATCTCACCGCATAACAACATGATTCGTATTGAATACCTGTGTAGGTTTCAATGCTGCGGCTTTCGTTTAAGTCATAATACCAATTACCCACGAAGTAGAGATCGTCACTGATGGGCCAAGCGCCACGAACACCCGCTTGGGAGATGTTCACAGTATCATTGGTATTGGAGTTCAATAAATCGGGGACGTACCGATAGCTAAATTGCAGTAATTTGTTCGCTTCGGGTCTGAAATCTAAGGTGACTTCCGTTTTTTTATTTTCACTGGTGTTGGTGTCGTATTGAATTGCCGCACCCATGTACCAATCATTCGTCAAACGGGTATCTAACTCGGCAGCCAGTACTGATGTCGATTGATTTGATTCGAAAATATTGTCTTCGTAGCCGACTTTACTGTCCTGCAGGTAAAAAATTTGCCCTAAGCTGAATTTAGTCGCTTCTTGGTTGTGACTGTCAAAGATACGCGTGGTAACACCTAGCGTGACTTGATTCGCATCGGAAATACGATCTAGTCCCGAGAAGCGGCGATCACGGAATAGACCAAAATAGTCATCCTGTAATTGGGCCGTATCGTAAATTCCTATGCCGCGTTGGTCTTCGTAGCCAACATAAAGATATTGGAATTGCGGTTCCAGTGTTTGGCGATAGTTTTCATCGAAAAGCTCAGTAAAACGCTCGAAGTTAATCTGACCATTAATCCGTACTTGCGGAATGGTACGGCTTACCGTGTCATCGACAACAAGATCAGGGTCTTCATTATGCTGCCAATAATTGGTCTGCATCAGCTTCACTTGGCTGGTCAGTGAGCCCGAAGGTCCGTGAATTGGCAGGGTCACGCTCGGCGCCATATGTAAACGCGTCGCCGTGTTCACATTGTTGTCTTGATGGGCAAAATTCGTCAGCTCTGAATTAAAGCCAAAATCTAAATTGTTCCAAAAATCGGCGGCGCGAAAGTTAAAGTTGACCTGAGGCATCACCTGATACGGTTTTTCGTCTTCACCGAGTACTTTAATATCTTGGACCCGGGTGCTGATATCCCAGTTACTTTCGAAGTAGCTGATTTCACCTATGCGCGACAATTGGTTGTCAGTTGCACGGTTAACATCTGACTTTAAGTCATTGAAATAGTTGTTGTCTGACACGTCGGTAAAATTAGCTAATACCCGCCAATTCTTGTCGATTGACCCTTGGTGTTGCCAGTTGTACAGGTAGCGATTAGGGCTGCCACTGATCAATTGGTCGTTGCCTAGATATTCAAAATTGACTCGACCTTTTTGAGCCTCGCCTGCTAAATAACCAAACTCAGTCTTAGTGAATAAACCACGGTTAGACATATAGTTAGGTGTAAAGGTTAAATCATATTCAGGGGCAATGTTCCAGTAATAGGGCGCAGCAATTTCGACGCCATTAGTGGTACTGGTACTAAAGCTGGGGTAGAGAAAGCCCGACTTACGTTTATCTGAAACCGGCACTGTCATGTAGGGAATGTAGAATACAGGCACGCCGCCGACTCTTAACTTGGCATTCCAAATTTCACCCCATTCTTCTTCACTGTTAATCTTGATTTTCTCGGCTTCGAGCAGCCAAGAGACATTGTCAGGAGGACAAGTGGTAAAGTTAGTATTGGTTAAAATTAAATTGTTATTGATGGTAATTTGCAGCTTTTCTGCATCGCCATGGACCTGTTGCCCATGCAGCCAATATTGTGCCCCTTTGAGGGTGGCACGATTGGAGCGCATTTGAGCTTGCAATGATTCGGCGGTAACAGTGAAGTTACTGTCTTGAAAAACTAAATTACCATTGGCATCAAACTGTTCGGTCGCTTGATCTAGAATCGCCTCATCGGCTGCTATGTGTCTATCGCCTTGGCTAAAAACCACATCCCCGCGGAAAATGGCTTGTTTGCCCATTTCTGCATCAGAGTTATCAGAGACAATACGAATTTTGTTGAGTTCAGCCGCACTCATCCCTTGGGTTTGAGATACGATACGGGGTACTGGCGGTTCGATTAAGCATTGAGATGCCGAAGCGGTTGGAGAGTCGTCTGCCAGGACTAATTGCGGTAACAGGCTCAGGGCCAGAAGGTATCGGATCTGCATCTTTAGGTCAGTAATTATGATTTCTTATTCTGGACAAGTATGGATGGGGAAAGTTGCAATTTACAAACGCAACGCCGCTTAATAAATCTCTCAATTTCTTAGCTGTTTCCAAATTATATGCCAGCTATAATAAAGCAATTTTTCTTTAAGAGCCATGAAATGACTTTATCCGATCCGAGATTTCTTTCCCTAAATCAGTGGCTGAATGCATATTTTTCCGATGAGGTGACACCGATATTGATTTCCGGTGACGCAAGTTTTAGACGTTACTTTCGGATCACGACGCCCGATGCCACCTTTATCGCCGCAGATTCACCGCCACAACTGGTGCCCATCGCACCCTTTATCGCCTTATCTAATGCCTATGCCGCCGTGGGACTGACAGTTCCAAAAGTGATCCATGCCGACGCCGCTCAAGGTTTTATGCTGATGAGTGACTTAGGTGATACCCAGTTGTTATCTGTGCTTAACGTGCAAAACGTGGCTGACTATTATCGTCAGGCGCTCGATTTACTGCCGCAAGTGGCTTCTGTGGTTGCAAGTCAGCATCTTGATAGCGGCCTAGTTCAGTCCTTACCTCTGTACGACGAAGCCTTTGTTCGCCGTGAATTGCACATCTTTACTGAGTGGCTACTCGGCACTCATCTTAATTTGTCTTTGGACGAGTCAGAGCTGCAAATGCTAAGCGATAGCTTCGATCTGCTTGTCGACAATGCGCTATCTCAACCTAGCGTGGGGATGCATAGGGATTTCCATAGCCGCAATCTTATGCTGCAAGCAGGCGAATTGTGCGTAATTGATTTTCAGGATGCCGTCGTCGGCCCTGTGACCTACGACGCGGTATCGCTATTGCGTGATTGTTATATTCGCTGGCCGCAGCCGTTAGTCACAGACTTGATGCAATACCATTATCAGCAAGCACTCGCGCTAGGCTTCATTCCCGCACAGACCACCCTTGAGCAATATCAAACTTGGTTTGATCTCATGGGCTTACAACGTCACATCAAGGCGGTGGGGATTTTTGCACGGTTAAATTATCGTGACAGTAAACCTGCGTATATGGCGGATATTCCACTGACATTAACGTATATTGTCGACATTGCCATGCTGTATCCCGAACTCGTGCCATTTGCACACTGGTTGACTCGTCGCGTGTTGCCTGCGTTTACAGCTAGCCAGTCTTTATCTGAGGTTAAGCAATGAAAGCCATGATCTTGGCCGCCGGACGAGGTGAGAGGTTACGGCCGTTAACGGATAATATGCCTAAACCTATGGTGCCAGTATTAGGTAAACCGTTGATTGTTTATCATATTGAAAAACTTGCCGCGTTAGGCATAGTCGATATCGTCATCAACCATGCTTGGCTAGGGCATAAATTAGTCGAGGCGCTGGGCGATGGCAGCGCTTTTGGGGTGCGAATTCGCTATAGCGCCGAAGAGAGTGCGCTTGAAACCGGCGGCGGCATTAAACGGGCTTTGCCTTTATTGTGTGAGGGGGAAAGCGATGAACCCTTTTTGGTCATTAATGGTGATGTGTTTATCGATGCCTTACCGCCAATAACGCAGCTTGCTGCCGATACGCTCGCCCATCTCTGGCTAGTGCCTAATCCTGAGCAGCATCCGCAGGGGGATTTCGCCTTGAGTGGCAATAGAGTGCAGGAGCTTGGTGAGAATAAGTACACTTTCTCGGGCATGGGCATTTATCGGCCTTCGCTGTTTAATAACACGCCGCAGGGCGCGTTTGCACTCGGTCCGCTGCTTAGAAAGCAAATGGCCCAAGGCCGAGTCAGCGGCGCGCTGTTTCACGGGCTTTGGTGCGATGTTGGCACGATTGCACGCCTGCAAGGGCTCGAACTGAGATTACAAAGCAATACCTAAATATCTGTGCTGGCTTATCCATAGGATAGTGCTGGCACATCAAATACATTATAGAAATCAGGATATAAGATGCGCTTTTGGGGTAAGTTTTTTGGGTTTATCATTGGCTTTATGTTCGGCCGCATCTTTGGTGCTTTGCTCGGCTTGTGGCTCGGACACCTCTACGATAAGCGCGCGGCTTCTGGCGTGGGGTTTCGCGAGGTTCTAGGGCAGGCTAAGAATCGCCAAGCGATCTTCTTCAATACCACCTTTGCGGTGATGGGGCATGTGGCGAAAGCGTCGGGACAGGTGACTGAAACCGATATTCGCATCGCGACCCTGTTGATGGATCAAATGCGCTTAACCGGTGAAGCCCGTAAAGAAGCACAGCAGGCGTTTCGCGAGGGGAAATCGGCGGATTTTGATCTACGCAGCAGCCTACAAGCTTTCCGCGTTATTACCATGGGACGCAAAGAGTTAGTGCAGATGTTCATCGAAATTCAGATCCAAACGGCATTGTCCGATGGTGAACTGGATCCCGCTGAACACGCTATCTTGATGACGATTGCCCAAGAGTTAGGTTATGGTCGAGCGCAGTTAGATGAATTACTGAAGCGCTGGCAAGCGGAGTTTCGCTTTCATCAGACCTCAAGTGGTAACAAAACATCGATTACCGATGCTTACAGTTTGTTGGGGATTACTAACGAGGCCAGCGACCAAGAGGTTAAGCGAGCTTACCGTAAGTTGATGAACGAACACCATCCCGATAAGTTAGTCGCTAAGGGCTTGCCACCGGAAATGATGGAGCTGGCAAATCGTAAGGCTCAGGATATTCAAGCGGCCTATGACAGAGTCAAGTCTGAGCGTGGTATGCGTTAGTCTTGATTGCTTTGGATTTTATAAAAGATAAGGAATTCATTATGAAACACACGCATTGCCTGTTGCTGTTGGCTAGTTTGCTCCCTGTGACTATGTCCGCGCAGGCTGAGGTGTTTGTCGCACCTTTTGGCGGTTATAGTCTGGGTGGCGGTCAATTTGATGTTAATCAAGTTGACGTCAACGCAGATCAAACGGGCGACAAGAAAAATGTGAAGGTCGAGGAATCAAGCCATTACGGCCTGATGCTGGGCATTGCCACGAATGATCCCGGTAATATTTATCTTTTATACAGTCACCAAGCCTCTGAACTCAAAAGTGGCGGTTTGTTTACGCCCGATCGTCTTACCTCTTTAGACCTAGATTACATCCACTTAGGCGGCACTTTATATTTCCCCCGTGGCGATATTCGACCCTATGTCACCGCAAGTGCGGGGATAACCCGCATGTTGCCCGACGCTTGGTCGAGTGAAACGCGTTTCTCTATGGGGATTGGCGGCGGGGTAGAGTATCAAGTGACTCCACACTTTGGTCTGTTTGCGGATATCCGCGGTTACGCGACGTTTATCAACAGCGACAGTTCGTTGTTTTGCAATGAAGATGAATGCCTATGGCACATTACGTCGGATGTGATGTGGCAGGCGCAGGCTAACCTTGGGCTCAAAGTCAGTTTTTAGCGCTAACACATCGTCTTAAAAGGAGATTTAGCGGCATGAAGATAGTTGTACTCGATGGCGAAACCTTAAATCCTGGCGATCTCAGTTGGCAATCCTTGACTGAATTAGGCGAGTTTGCGTGTTTCCCTCGCACCGCTGGCGCCGATATTGTTGCGCGTGCCCAAAGTGCAGAGATCATTCTCACCAATAAAACGCCGCTCAATGCTAAGACTCTGGCGCAACTTCCGGCACTGAAATACATAGGCGTATTGGCAACGGGTACTAACGTTGTCGATATAGCGGCTGCAAAAGCGCGCGGAATAGTGGTAACGAATGTGCCCGCCTATGCGCCCGATGCCGTAGCGCAGATGGTTTTTGCCCATATACTGCATCACACCCAAGCCGTGGCTGCCCATCATCAAGCCGTGGTCGATGGTCTGTGGGTGAACTGCCAAGATTTTTGTTTCACCTTAATGCCGCTGCAATCCTTAAAAGGCAAGACTTTAGGTTTAATAGGTTATGGTGATATCGGCCAGCAGGTTGGGACGCTCGCCCTTGCATTCGGGATGAAAGTGCTCGTCAATACCCGCTCTGTTATCAAAGACTTGCCCCAAGGTTCCACTTGGGTACCGCGTGATACTGTGCTGAGCGAATCAGATATTATCTCGCTGCATTGCCCGCTTACCCCTGAGACTGAGCAATTTATCAATCACCAAGCACTCGCCTTGATGAAGCCTAATGCGCTGCTTATTAATACGGCGCGCGGTGGATTAATTGATGAGTCCGCGCTTGCAGCAGCGCTTTCACAAAACCACTTATTTGCCGGTGTCGATGTATTATCGACCGAGCCGCCCAGCGCGGATAATCCCTTATTGCATGCACCAAATATCAGCATTAGTCCCCATAATGCGTGGGCGACTAAGGAAGCCAGACAAAGTCTACTCAATATTGCCGTTGCGAATGTGCACGGTTATTTACAGGGTGAAGTGATTAATTGTGTGAATTAAGGAATGCATTAGAACAAGGAATGTTATGTATAAGATAATTTTGATTATAGTTTTTGGATTAGTGTTTTGTGGGTGTGCTAGCAAGAGTCGAGTTCCTAAATCTTGTGACACAGTGAAAGAATGTTCGGTATTAGTGATGAATAAAATTCAATCAAACTTAGTCGTTGATGAATCTTTTAAAGACCAAATGGTAAAGGTTAATTTTCATCTTGATGAACAAGCAAATGTGGTTAATTACTCTGTAATACAACCAAGTCAGCTTGCTGAGCTAAACGAAGCAGTAAAAGCAGCAGTATATGCCTCTTCACCTTTCTCTGAAGTCTTATTCGCAGCACCTGTTGTGTTTACCGAGATCAAGGAGATTAATCTTACTGTTACACCTTACTTTAACTAAACTGCATGATATGAAAATGGCGTATAGTGAAGGTCAGCTATGCGCCATATCTCTATATATTTAAAGGTTATTTTGTTGTTTTTTAGATCTTCTACGCATCCACCACACACCCAATAAGCCCATGATTGCTAATACGCCAAATACGACGGGCTTTTTCAGCTTGTGGTACAGGGCGTTCCATTCTGCAATTTCATTGGCCTGTGCTCGTTTTACTGCCCCGTCAAAATCGGGCGTTTCACACTGCATACCAAAGTTTTCGGCCCAAGGCACAAAGGGGCCGTTGGCGACGTATTTTTTGTAGTAGCGTAGGGCAAGTTCTTGATCTCGATACAATACCCATCCAGTCGCTTGGCAGAGTAGCGCGGCGTAGGCTTGGCTGTTGTGGGGCACATGATCCGATGCCTTGTTGGCCAGTTCCGCCGCCGTGTAACGATAATGAAAGCGTTTATCGGGAACGGCTTGGCTGGCGCTTAACCGCAACTGTTCTTTTTCGGCCAATTTGCTCGGTTCATTCCAATCGCTTAGATCGAATACCCCTTGGTATATAGAGTAATCCGGGGCTAATTCAAACCCTAAGATTTCCATACCTTGATGGCGGGCAAGTTCTGCTGCAGCCCAATAGGCCTTAGCGCTATCAATGCCTGTTGCATTTTTCGCCGCTTTCAGCTCAGTGCCATAGGTGAGGGCGCTGGCATTAAGATTAGGATTAGGGAAATAAGCAGGCGCTTCGGCAATTGCGCCTTCACGTAATAATCTGCGGCCTAGTAAATAGCGTAAGCGATTGTTAATCGGCTCAATGTTATCGTACCAGTCGCTATCTTTAGGATATTCGAAGGCGATAAGCGGCACATGCTCATCGATAAATAACTTAAGTTCAGCCGTGGTGAGAACGCGCTCCGCCACATAGGCGATGTCTTGCCAGTACTCGTCGCCGCTGGCGAGTAAGTGATTGAGCGCATCGACATATTCGCCGCGCTCTAGTGATAACACGCCTTGCTCTGCGCGAATACGACAGTAAGTGGCTATATCTTCATCGGCATTAATGGCTTGCTGTTGAGTCTCTTTAGCATCAACTGTGGCCAATGCTTCATTAGACTGTTTGGGGAAGTGACGCGCTGCCTGAGCATAGGCCTTGGCCGCTTCTGCTTGATCGCCCTTTTGTAGCAGTAATTTTGCGTTGAGCCACCAAGTGAGGCCGCTGGGTTTCGCTAGCGTCAATAGGCGCTCAGCACTGGCATAATCCCCAAGCTGGTAATAAATCGCGGCTAACTTATCGCCATGGTTGAGTTGTAAACCATCGGTTGGAAACACTTTGAGGATGTCAGCTACCTTTGAGCCCATTTCCGAAAGCTGGCCATCGTAGGCAAATTCATTGGTGCTGCTTTGCCAATAGGCAATCAATAACTGCTGCACGCTCGCCTGTTGCAGTAGCGGTTTTAGTTCAGCAATGTCTTTCCCCATCAAGGTGCGGCTTAACATCAATAAAGAATCATAACCGCCGCTATCGCCTTGCACCGATTGGGTGGCATAGAGCTCAATTGCCTTATTCAGTGCATCAGGGGTAAGCGTCATTTGTAGCTCAGTATCATCTGCACTTTGATTGGTCACTTGCGGGAGCGGCTGGCCTTGGTGCAGCAGAATATAGGCTTGCTCACCTAGGCTAGCTAAGCTCAAACGCAGGGGATCGGCGACGCCTTGGGTGACTTCGTTTTGCAATTGAGCCAGGTAAGCGTTGGCACGATTAAAGTGCTCAGGATCCGCTGAGGTTTTACTTAAGATAAGCTCAATACGCGACAGCGAATAGAGTGCCCACAGACTGCGAGATGCGCGTTCATTTTCTGGTAATTTAATGATTTTACTGAAATAGTTACTCGCTCTATCATAATCTTTTGCCTCAAACGCCACGGCGCCTAAGGTGTACCAGGTCAGCGCTTGGGGCAAATCCTTATCCAACTTAGCGGCCATTTGTTCGGCCTCGATTGGACCTGTCGCATCCCGTAGTGTGTTCACTAAGATTAAATGGGCTTCACTTAACTCGCTGTTTTCAAAGGCGCGAGTTTGTGACAGATAACGGCTATGCACTTCATCCCACAGATATTCCTGCGCGGCTGGCGCATCTTGATACTGCCAAGGCAAAGGTTTTGCGAGGGCGGTTAGCTGCTGGCTGAAAGAGGTTTGCGGTAAATAACTGAGATTACTCTGCCTGTCCTGAGTCAATTGCAAAGGGAAGTCGGGGCCGCAGGCCAAGAGCATTGGCGAAAATAGGCTTAAACAGATAAGCGTGGTTTTTTTAAGCATAAAAGCCTGATTGGATGTTGCCATTGTGGATGATGATGTTGGCTTATGGCGCATAAATTCCCTGTAAATATAATGACTCACAACGTGCCCAGCCTATCACTTTCTGGCCGCCAGGGTTGAGCATGTGTTTTTGAGTTTGTTTGTTTGCTTGCGGCATTGGCATGTTCGTCGCGCTTGGAGCAGTGTCAGTCGGCGCCAACGCGGCGGTATTGTCAGCTCGCCACTGCCAGACTAACAGGCCATTTTTTTGTATTACGCGATAGCCATTTTGCGCATCATACCCGCTGCAAGCTTGTCCCGCTAGGGACAAAGTCGTGGGAATCTCGCCAGCAATATTACCGCGATTAATTAAGCTCAGTTGGAATAGCTGTGGCTTGAGGATTTCTTGGTTTTTAGTCTTATTTTCAGTGGCTAATGTCGTTTGGGTATCGTTATCGCTTGAGATCACTAATTCAATCTTGGCGGCAAGTTTACCTTGCTGCGCAACGGCGATTAAGGTGTCGAGTGGCCAGACTCTTTTATCCCCTTCCAGCGGCAGCCTGAACCAGATAATGCCTTTGAGCTTGGCATCCGCGTGGCTTTGCAGTTTGTGCACAAAAGCTTGCAACACTTGCGGATCGGCCATCAGTTCCTGTACTGCATGGGTATCATTGAGTTGACCTCGAAGCGGTGTTTCACTTTCAACTTTATAACCTGAAGCTGTGCTGATGACCGCCGAGCCGTAAGCGGGAAGCGCAATAAGATAAGGTACAGTACTGATTTTTGAGAGTTGCTGCACCCATTGCCAACCTTGATCGGCATCGAATAGTCCGAGGCGTGGGTCGCTCACGCTGTGAATTTGCAGCACGAGTTCATCGATATTGGTGAGTAATGCGGGGAAATTGGCGCTATTGAGCCAAGCGGGCAGGGCGGTAATGCTGAGTTTAAGGTCAGCAGGTAACTGCGCTTTAAGCTTTTTAAGAAAATCCCGATAGGCGGGCAGTTTGCTGCTAGCGCTGTCGTGATCGATTTCAACTCCGGCTATGTGCGTGCCTTTTGCCTGCCAATCTGTCAGTACTTGGCTGATTTTACGGATCACTTGTTCATCATTTAAATGCACGAACTGACCATCTAAGCGAATCACGGCGATTTTGGGTCTAGGATCTGCCTGTAGCCAAGCATGATTGACCGCGACTTCAAACCAAATGTCTGCGCCATTGGGTTTTGGATGTGCTTGCAGCGCTAAAATGCGCAATCCTTGGAATGCTCCTTGGCTTTGCACTAATGCCGTTTGATTGGCGGGGCGCCATTGGCGCTGCCAGATATAGACTTCCTGGGTGAGCGGAGCACGAGGCATTGCGGTTGCTGAGGTGACTTCTGCTGTATGACTGGCATCTGGGGTTGTCTTGAGTTCACTCGGTTCCGATGCGGGCTGACAGGCGCTTACGAATAGAGTGGTGCTCAGCAAAGCGAATAACAGCCATTGATTTCGGCTAATGTTTTTAACCAGATTGCCTATGCCCATAGTATTGCTATCGGTTCCGTTTTTGAGTGAGGCATTACTATGCCCGAAAAAGCCCGCTTTTACATTGCGGTCAAAGAGCCTGCATCAAATCTTAGTCTTCAAGCACAGATATCACGCCCTAAGCTTGGTTCTTCCTTTGGTGCCTTGTTAATCAATATAGAACTCAGGTCTCAAAAATCAGGATCGACCTGAAAGCGCATCCGTTCACGGGTAACGGGATGCTGAAGCATCAATAAATCCGCATGCAGATGCAGGCGATTGGCGCGAGTGCCGTAGAGGTCGTCACCGACAATCGGTGTATTTAGCCCCTCTGAGTGGGCGCAGTGAACCCTGAGTTGATGGGTTCTGCCTGTTTTTGGATACAGATATACGCGGGCTGTACGTGCCATTTCATCAAGTTGGCTCAATTCCCAATGGGTTTCGGCTGCTTTACCAAACTCGTGGCAAACGAGTTGTCTCGGTCTATCGTCTAAATCGCCACGCAAGGGTAAAGAGATGTGACCCGTCGCCTGCTTATTTGCCATTACCGCAGGCATTCCCGCTAAAAGTGCTACATAACGTTTAGTCACAGTGCGCTGGATAAATTGTTTTTGCAGCTGTTTATGGGCCTCTTTTGTCAGCGCGATCACCATTAATCCCGAGGTCGACATATCGAGTCGATGGACGATAAGTGGCCCTGTGGTATGGGGGAAGGTTTGGCGCATACGCGAATACACTGAGTCTTCAATTTCTTTGCCGGGCACGGATAAAAACTCGGCGGGTTTATTCACAATCGCCATCGCATCGTCTTGGTAGAGGATGGCTAAGGTTTTGCCTTCGGCGGGGTTGGTAAGCAGAGGATTCTCATCAACCACGAGTCCTTCGAGCATATGTCCAAGAATAGGTTGGCATTTTCGCAGGCAGGCGGGATAAAACTGCTTATGCTGGCGGATTTCTGATTTTGGCGGCGCGCCCCACCAAAACTCGGCAATCGCCAATGGTTTAAGGTCATGTTTAAAGGCGTAATGTAACAACTTAGGCGCGGCACATTCGCCCGAGCCTGCGGGCGGGGTTAACTCAACCGTGCCATTAAATATGCCGTTCAGACTCTTTTCTGTGCCTTTAATATTGAGAAATCGATACTGCTCAAACAGCTTTTGCTGCAGCGCCGCCGAGAGCCGCTTACGCTGTTGTCGTAACGCATCGCGCTCATCTGTCAGTTGGCTTAGCGCTTGGCTGATGGTATGAATACGTTCATCCCAATAGCGTTTAATATCTCTTAACTGATTCTTTTCACTGATGCTTTCCTGGCTGAGCTTTGCTTCAGTTATTGCGTTTTCACGCAAGGTCTCATCAGTCGGATTGGCAGCCAATTGGGCTGCGAGTTGATTACGCTGCGCCTTGCGAGATTGGCGGCTATCGATCATCACTTGTCTGTGGGCGTCAAGTTCGGCTTGCGCTTGAGCTTGTTCAGTTTCTAGCTCGGTTGATAGCCTCGGAATGTCGGGATGGTTTTCTACTGCAAACAGCTGCTCGTTAATTTGGTTGATTTGCAGATTTTCGGCGTGGAAAAAATTGTCCTTAGCCAGCATATCAAACACAGGTGGAACAAAGCGTGGCCAATGGTTTTGCTCGGCTAATTTGCCCGAAAATGCAGATAAATAGCCGACTTCACCTTGCGGATTTTGTACCAGCAATACGCCGAACATCTTGCCAATGGCGCCAGTTAACTCACCCGTTAGGCCAAAGTTATGTTGCCAGTCGTGCTGAGTCTCGAGGTGGTATTGTAATTCGTTGGCTGCAAGCACGCATAATGGATGCGGTTCGTAATAGAAAGGAAAAGTAAAACGTTGCGGCAGGGCATAGGCATCAATGGCTTGTGTGAAAGAGGTAAAGCAAGAAGGCTGAAGCTGCATATGGATTTCTACTACTATTGGTTTCTATTACTAATGGTTTTTTTGCTGCTGGAGTTTACTTAGATCACGCTCGAATTAAGCCACAGCTCGAAATCAATCGTCTTAATCAGCGCTCGCAATAAATTACTCTGAACAACTCGCCCGAAATTAAACTCGTACCACAGGGCTTGTTCTGCTTAGCGTGCAATCTTAGGCCACAAGACAAGGGTGCTAGTTTACTCTGTCGGTTTGGGTGGGTCACTTTTTATTGGTAAAGGTTCTGGATGCTGTACTGTGTGCATTGAAAAAGGGAAATGGCGTTGAAGCGCATTTCCCTTTGATTTGTAGCTTGTGCTTGAAGCCAATTTTAAGCAGCTAAACCCGCTTAAAAGATGACCTTCACTTTACTGGCGCTATCGAGTGCTTTGCTGACTGCGCTGTCGATATCGATATCACGGGCAAGCGCGACACCTAAGCGGCGGCGGCCATCAATGTCGGGTTTGGCAAATAATCTGAGTTGAGTGTTGACCGCCTCTAATGCAGCGGCAATACCTTGGTAGCGAATATTGCTTGAGGTGCCTTCGGCCAAAATCACCGCCGAGGCGCTTGGCCCATGCTGATGGATATTGGGGATTGGCAGACCCAGAATGGCTCTAACATGCAGGGCAAATTCCGATAAGTCTTGGCTGATGAGTGTCACTAGACCTGTGTCATGTGGCCTTGGTGAGACCTCAGAGAAATACACTTCATGGCCTTTAACAAACAGCTCTACGCCAAATAATCCATAACCGCCAAGGGCTTCGACGACTTTGCTCGCAATCGCTTGGGATTTTGCTAACACTTCATCGGACATGGCTTGTGGCTGCCATGACTCACGGTAATCGCCATCTTCTTGTCTGTGGCCAATTGGCGCACAAAAATGAATGCCATTGACTGCGCTAATGGTTAACAGGGTGATTTCATAATCAAAGGGAATAAAACCTTCGACTATCACTCGACCGCCGCCGGCGCGGCCACCTTCTTGAGCGTATTGCCATGCTTTATGGCTGAGGGCGATATCGCGAATAACGCTCTGACCTTTGCCCGATGAGCTCATGACTGGCTTAACCACACA
This sequence comes from Shewanella baltica, assembly GCF_900456975.1. Lineage (NCBI taxonomy): Bacteria > Pseudomonadati > Pseudomonadota > Gammaproteobacteria > Alteromonadales > Shewanellaceae > Shewanella > Shewanella baltica. The sequence goes on along the minus strand of NZ_UGYM01000002.1, from coordinate 3,564,445 downwards.
GGGCACACCGATTTCGCTAATTGCTTGATTAAATTCGGTTTCAGTATCGCAGAAAAAATACGGAGAAGTCGGTAAACCTAAGGTCTCAGCGGCGAGGCGACGAATCCCTTCTCTGTCCATCGTGAGCTTAGTTGCCCGAGCTGTTGGGATGATATTCACCCCTTCGGCTTCCATGTCCACTAAGGTTTGGGTAGCGATGGCTTCAATCTCTGGGATAACTAAGTGCGGTTTTTCTAACTCGATAACTGCACGCAGGGCGTTGGCATCGAGCATATTGATCACATGGGAGCGATGCGCGACTTGCATGGCGGGGGCGTTGGCGTAACGGTCAACGCCAATCACTTCAACGCCTAAGCGTTGCAGTTCAATGGCCACTTCTTTGCCAAGTTCACCGCAGCCGAGCAACATGGCGCGTCGTGCGCCCTCAGTGTAGGGAGTGCCTATCATGTGTGATTCCTTTATTAGCAGTTGTAGGTATTGCGTCATGGCGCGCAATTTAGCCATGAGTTTAACGCGAACGGCACATTAGAGCATGGTGTAAATAAACAAGTGTGCTTTAGATCACTGGGTTTGGTGTGAACACGATTCAATTTGACCTTGTTGGAAGTGATTGTTTTTTTGTTGTCCTATAATGTTTTTGTTGTTCCATAATGTTGTTTGGTTGTTAATTTTGGTCTTGATATATTCAACTTTGTCTGTTTGATAAGTGAGCATGCTGATTAAGGGGATTCAAATGTTTTTAGATTACTTTGCGTTAGGGATTTTATTTTTTGTGGTTGTCGTTATTTTTTATGGTGTGATTGCTATCCATGATATTCCATACGAAATTGCCAAAAAGCGTAATCACCCACAACAAGATGCCCTTCATATTGCTGGGTGGGTGAGTTTATTTACGTTACATGCTATTTGGCCATTTTTATGGATCTGGGCCACCTTATATCGAGAAGATCGTGGCTGGGGATTTGGTACTGTGATGAAACGAGAGCAGGCGTTAGAGGAGGATGTGGGCACTTTGCGTCAGACGGTAATAGCGTTACAAGCGAGACTTGAGCAATTAGAGCAAGCAAGCGCAACTGTTATTGAGCCGAACATTATCAATAAAGTCGAGGTCTAAAATGGATCTATTGCTGATATTGACCTACGCCGCTATCTGTATTGTTATTTTTAAAGTCTTTAAAATCCCTCTGACCAAATGGACGGTTCCTACTGCCGTTTTGGGGGGCGTGGTGCTCATCGGTGCCTTGATACTGCTAATGAACTATAACCATCCCTATTCACGTTTTGCTCGGGAATATTTTGTCACCATTCCGATTACACCCGCAGTAAAAGGGTTAGTTAGTCGTGTTGAAGTGCAGCCAAATACTCCGGTTAAACAAGGGGATGTACTTTTTCGGATTGATCCCATCCCCTTTGAGGCCGTAGTAAAGCGTAAGCGTGCCGCGTTAGTCGCTGCCGAGTTAGAAGTGCCACAGCTCGCCGCCGCATTGGAATCGGCTAAAGCTAATGTTGAGCGAGTCAATGCTGATAAAGATCGCAATAAATCCGCCTATGAACGCTATGAAAGCGGTCATCGAAAAGGAGGCGCTAACTCTCCCTTTACCGCATTAGAATTGGATAATAAACGCCAACTGTATCTTGCCTCTGAAGCGCAGTTAACTGCCGCTAGATCAGAAGAGTTACGGATGAGGCTCGCCTATGAGTCTAATATTGATGGAGTTAATACCAAAGTGGCTGGCTTACAGGGAGATTTAGCGAGCGCACTCTATGATTTAGAGCAGACCGTCGTGCGAGCACCCGCTGACGGTATCGTCACACAAATGGCACTCCGTCCGGGGGCTATGGCTGTGCCTTTACCATTACGTCCCGTGATGAGCTTTATCCCTGACGAGCAACGTTATTTTGCCGGAGCCTTTTGGCAGAATTCCCTACTGCGCCTGAAAGAAGGCGATGAGGCCGAGATTATTCTCGATGCCGCGCCAGGGAAAGTGTTTAAAGGCAAAGTGGCGAAAGTGCTACCCGCAATGGCTGAAGGTGAGATCCAAATGGGTGGCGTATTAGCGTCCTCCAGTCGTCTGTTTCAAAATGGTCGAGTGGTTGTTCTTATCGATATAGATGACGATGCTATTCGTAAAGAGTTCCCTGCTGGAGTGTCAGGTCAAGTTGCTATTTACACTGAGCACTTTCATCATGTAGCTGTAATGCGTAAGGTATTACTCAGGATGCAAGGGTGGTTGAATTACTTATTTTTTGATGGACATTAGTACCTAAACCGTTAAATCTTGTTTGTTGAGTACTTTGTTCAGTTCTGTGCAAAGGTTGGTATAAAGTCCAGTTCGCTGGACTTTTTTGTGGCAATTTTTAGGTTAGTTAAAAGGGATGTGAAAGACATGCAAGATATTCGCGATTTAACCTCAGTGCTGCGCTCCAATACGCCAATCGTAGTGATTGAAACCTATGAAGAATATCGCGTGGTCGAGTTACTTAAACGGGTCGCCAGTGTGCTTTATCAACCTGTGTTTACTTGGAGCATTACCCAAGGTTTAGCACGGGTCGATAAACCTATGGCGGCGCAAAAGTTTAATAGCGAACCCACAGATTTGCTTGGACAAATTAAATCAACCTCGCAGCAGGGGATTTATGTGCTGTGCGACTTTCATCCCTTTGTGATTGATGCGCCAAAGAATGTCCGTTTACTCAAAGAAATCGCCCTCGAATACGAGACACTGCAACACACATTAGTGCTAGTGAGTCATGCCTTTGATATCCCGCCCGAAATCAAACGTTATTGCGCCTATTTTCAATTAACCTTGCCAAGCACAGTGCAATTGCAAAACCTGATTTACCTTGAGGTCGATAAAATTCGTCACCAAGGCACGCCGTTATTGGTCGATGATACCGCTGTGGTTAAATTGGCAGAGAATCTGCGGGGTGTGACCTTAGACGATGCTCGTCGTCTGGTGCGCAAAGCCATAGTCGATGATGGTGCTATTACCTTGTCTGATATTGATGCCATCAATAAAGCTAAGTTTCAGTTACTCGACTTAAATGGCGTGCTGCAATTTGAATACGACACCAGTGATTTCTCGCAGGTCGCTGGGCTGCATAATCTTAAAAAATGGCTCAAGCAGCGCGCACCCATAGCGGCTGTCAGCACCCTTGACCAAGGCGATAAGCCGACTCCAGTTCAGCAGGCTAAAGCGCTCGATGCGCCTAAGGGGATTTTGCTGCTCGGTGTTCAGGGCAGTGGTAAGAGCCTCGCGGCTAAGGCTGTTGCGGGCGTCTGGCAACGACCTTTGCTCAGACTCGATATGGCTGCCTTATATAACAAATACATAGGTGAAACCGAGAAGAACCTGCGAAATGCACTGGAGCTCGCCGACATGATGTCGCCCTGCGTGCTTTGGATAGATGAAATTGAAAAAGGCTTAAGCGGCAATAGCAGCGATGAGGGCACCTCGACGCGTATTCTCGGCACCTTACTCACTTGGATGGCGGAGCGTAAATCTGAAGTGTTTGTGGTGGCGACCGCGAATGACATTCAAGCCTTGCCGCCAGAATTGATGCGAAAGGGCAGGATGGATGAAATCTTTTTTGTCGATTTACCCGACGAAGCCATACGTAAAGCCATCTTCTTAATCCATTGTCAGCGCCGTGGAATCGATGTGGCGAGCTTAGATCTCGCCCAATTATCGGCCCGCAGCCAAGGATTTTCTGGCGCCGAAATCGAACAAGCGGTTATTGCTGCCATGTATACCGCAAGAAGCGTTGAGCGCAGTGTCGATCAAGTGTTACTACTCGAAGAACTCAGTAAAACTCGGCCTTTATCTGTGGTCATGAGCGATAAAATCAATGCGCTACGACAATGGGCCGCAAGCCGAACCGTGAATGCCCATGAGTAAGATTTCTGCTTCATGCCATGAGTGCTAGCTAGATCCGGCTGACGGCTTTAGCGGTATCACTGCCCAGTGATACCGCCAATGCTGCTGATTTCTATCAGAATGAAATTTAGATGTCGAAGGCGAGACTGCCAGGTGCCAGGAATGGCCAGCTTAGACGCGTTGGTGAGCTTTCACCTTGCGCTCCAAAGAAGTAACCGGTTCTTGGGGTGGCGTAAACCATGCTGCCTTTTTGTAACCCGAGTTCATGCAGATTATGGTGGGTGAACTTGGCTTCCCACAGCTCTTCGCTATGCCAGCCGTGTGGAGCTAATTCCACTCTGACTTCGGCGCCAATGGGGGTCATGGCGACAATATCGAACGGCAAATTTGCCTGACTATTAGGCTTGTTTGACAGCGCTAATTCGTGACTGCGTACATAGAGCACACCATCTTGCTGTAATGTTTGTTGTTCAGGAGGCGTTAAAAATGCTTGGCCATTTTCCCAACGCTTTTGTTGCCAACTGGCTTCAAAGACATTGACGTTACCGAGAAAATCAAACACAAAGCGACTATTGGGATGCGAGTATAACTCAGCAGGCGTATTGATCTGCTCGATATGACCATTGCTCATCACCACCACTCTATCAGAGAGTTCAAGCGCTTCATCTTGATCATGGGTCACAAACACGCTGGTGAATTTCAATTCTTCATGTAGGCTGCGTAGCCAGCGGCGTAGTTCTTTACGCACTTTGGCATCCAAGGCACCAAAGGGTTCGTCGAGTAGCAAGACTTCGGGTTGCGTCGCGAGTGCACGGGCCAAGGCAATTCGCTGTTTTTGTCCACCCGAGAGCTGTTCAGGATAGCGCTGTGCGAGATGGCCTAGTTGTACTATTTCAAGTAGTTGGGTCACGCGTTTACGTATTTCTGCCGCTGAAGGTTTTTGCTTTTTAGGCATAACTTCGAGTCCAAAGGCGACGTTATCGGCGACCGTCATATGACGAAACAGCGCATAGTTTTGAAACACAAAGCCCACTCGTCTTTCACGCACATGCACTTGGGTGACATCTCGGTCACCGAAATAAATGTTGCCGCTATCGGCTCCCTCGAGCCCAGCAATAATCCGCAGTAACGTGGTTTTACCCGAACCTGAAGGTCCCAACAGACCAATCATTTCCCCTTCTTGAATATCAAGATCCAGCGGGGAAAGCGCCTGAAACTTGCCAAATTTCTTGGAAATATTAGTAAGACGAATACTCATAATGGGCTCTGCTCTTTATTGTCATTGGCGGATAAACTGCGTTGTTGTCGCCATTCCACTACGGCTTTTAACATTAGGGTAAATAGGGCGATCAAGGCCAGTAATGACGCGCTCGCGAAGGCGGCTTCGGCCTGATAATCTTCGTACAATAACTGCACGTGTAAAGGTAAGGTGTTGGTTTCGCCACGAATGTTGCCAGAGACAACCGCGACAGCACCAAATTCGCCCACGGCTCTGGCATTGGTGAGGATCACACCGTAAATCAGTGCCCACTTGATATTAGGGAGCGTTACTCGGCGGAAGAGTTGCCACCATGAGGCGCCGAGGATCACTGCGGCTTCCTCTTCTGAAGCACCCTGTTGTTGCATTAATGGAATGAGTTCTCTGGCGACAAAGGGACAAGTGACAAAAATGGTGACTAACAGTATTCCCGGCCAAGCAAACATGATCTGCAGATCGTGCTCATATAGCCATTCACCCAGCCAACCACTGTTGCCATAGAGCAGTAAATAGAGCAAACCTGCGACGACGGGGGAGACCGCAAATGGAATATCAATTAGCGTGATCAACAACTTGCGACCCGGGTATTCAAACCGAGTGACACTCCACGCCAGCATAATTCCGAACACTAAATTGATCGGGACTGTGAGCGCCGCAACCATCAGCGTCAAACCAATCGCATGCAGCGAATCTGGCTGACTTAAGTGGCCGATATAACGCTCCCAACCTCCGACAAACGCTTGCTGAAAAATACTCACCAGTGGCAATAGCAACAAGAGCAAACCTAAGAACACGGCGAGTGTAATCAGGCTCCATTTGATAAGAGGGGCTTCACCGACTCTTAAGGGCTTAAATGAGTTCATGTTTGCTCCTTATCGTCCATGAATGCGGCGTAAATAACGCGCCTGCCACAGGTTTATTAACAGTAATAGCAGTAGCGAGGTCATCAGCACCACTGAGGCAATGGCACTGGCGCCGGCAAAATCAAACTCCTGCAGGCGGACAAAGATCATTAACGATGTGATTTCGCTGATATAGGGCATGTTGCCCGCGATAAAGATAACGGCACCAAATTCACCTAGGCTGCGGGTAAAAGACAGTGCTGTCCCGACCATCAAGGCTGGCCACAATGACGGCAAAATGATCCGCCAGAATACCGCGCGATCCGAGGCGCCAAGGGTCATGCCCGCTTCTTCTTCATCGTGGGATAACTCTTCAAGAACCGGTTGCACGGTACGCACCACAAAGGGAATACTGGTGAAAATCATCGCGACCACTATGCCTAGCGGGGTATAGGCGACTTTTATGCCCAGTTCTGCCAGTACACTACCGATTTGGCCATTTTCGGCATACAGGGTTGCTAAGGTGATACCTGCAACGGCGGTCGGCAACGCAAAGGGTAAATCCACCAATGCATCTAAGATACGTTTGCCGGGGAATTCATAACGTACCAGCACCCATGCGAGTAATAATCCGAAAAGGCAGTTAAATAGCGATGCTGTGAGTGCTGATAGAATGGTAACTCGGTAACTCGCCAACACCCGAGGATCTGTGATGACGCCCCAGTATTCAGACAAGCTCATTGAACTGGTCTGCATAATCAGTCCAGTGGTTGGCAATAATAGGATCAGGCTGACAAACAGTAGGGACACACCTAAGCTGATGGTAAAACCTGGAAGAACCCGCTTATGGCGTAAACGCCCGTTATTAAAAATCACAGAATAATCACCCGGTCAGGTTAATTGAGTTAATCCAATACGCTGTATTTGCCGTCAGCGATCGGCTGTCTTAGTTAAAGACTATTGAATTCGTCTTCGCTGCTTGAAAATCATCACTCGTCAATGCGCTAAAATTGCTTAACCCGGGACTGAGCCCGGGTTGCAATATTAACCTGTTATAGCATCAAGCTGAAATTAGCGCTTGAGTAACTCATCGAGTTTTGCACCGTTAGCAAACTGCGTTTTCATGGCATTATCCCAACCACCGATGATTTGCTCAACAGTCAGCAGGTCAACCGTAGGAAACTGTTTAGCAAACTCAGCCTGAACCTTTTCGTTGTTTACACGATAGTTGAAGCCGGCCAATAGTCGTTGTGATTCTTCGCTGTAGAGATAATTCAAATACTCAGTCGCTAGCTCCTGTGTGCCGTTGCGTTTAGCGTTTTTCTCTACCACAGCGACGGGAAACTCAGCCAGAATAGATGTTTTTGGCACTATGACTTGGTAATCGTCGGCACCATATTGCTGACGGATATTGTTCACTTCCGATTCAAACGTAATCAGCACATCACCGATACCGCGTTCTACAAACGAGGTGGTTGCACCACGACCGCCAGTATCAAACACGGCTACGTTGCCGAGGAATTTTTTCAGAAATTGATCCAGTGAAGCCTGATTATCCTTACCAAAGCTTTTTTGGGCATAACCTAATGCGGCTAAATAGGTGTAGCGCGCATTACCAGAGGTTTTTGGGTTAGGAAAGACCAGTTTAACGTCATCTCTTGCTAAATCGCCCCAGTCGCTGATCTGTTTTGGGTTACCTTTGCGTACCAAAAATGCGATGGTGGAATAGTAAGGTGAACTGGCGTTAGGCAGTAATTGTTGCCAATTTTCTGGGATCAATTTACCGCGGTCATGGAGTACCTGTACGTCTGTCACTTGGTTAAACGTCACCACATCTGCTGGCAATCCTTGCAGAATTGAGCGTGCCTGTGCCGATGATCCAGCATGGGATTGTTTAATCTCGACAGTTTTACCTGTTTTCTCTTGCCAATGTTTGGCGAAAACGGGGTTGTAGGCACTGAATAATTCCCGCGCGATATCGTAAGAAGAATTCAGCAGGGTTTGATCTGCGGCAGCCACATTGAGTGACGTTCCCAGAAAGAGCGTTCCCAGTAGGGCCTTTATCACTTTTATTTGCATTTGCTACTCCTTAAACTGGCAACTTTGTCAGCGTTATGACATATAGAGTAGTTGAAGTAATTATTTATAAGAAGTCAGTTAAATAGAACTTTTTTGAATAAGTATGAGCGATTTATTGTATGCCATAGATCATTTTCACTGTGTTTGTGCATGCTAACCCACTTAGAATAGGCTAACGCTTAGTTGTTTTTATCAAGTAAAGGATAATCCTAGTGTCTGACTTTCCGACAATTGAAGCCTGTATTGGGCAAACTCCGCTGGTTCGCTTGCAGCGGCTTAACTGTGGCACCTCAACTGTACTGTTAAAGTTGGAAGGTAATAACCCAGCGGGTTCAGTGAAGGATCGTGCAGCACTCAATATGATCATTCAGGCCGAACTGCGTCAAGAGATCCGCCCGGGTGATACGCTTATCGAGGCGACGAGTGGCAATACTGGGATTGCGTTAGCGATGGCGGCGGCGATCAAAGGATACAAGATGATCCTGATTATGCCCGAAAACTCGACCCAAGAGCGTAAGGATGCGATGCAAGCTTATGGCGCAGAACTCATGCTGGTGGATAACATGGAAACGGCGCGGGATTTGGCACTGCAGTTACAAACCGAAGGCAAAGGTAAGGTGCTGGATCAGTTTAATAATCAAGATAATGCGAATGCGCATTTCCTCACCACAGGTCCGGAAATCTGGCAACAGAGTCAAGGTAAAATCACTCACTTTGTCTCTAGCATGGGGACAACTGGCACCATAATGGGTGTGTCTAAATACCTTAAAAGCTGTAATCCTGACATCACGATTGTCGGCCTTCAGCCCGCCGATGGCAGTAGCATTCCTGGGATCCGCCGTTGGCCGCAGGCCTACTTGCCGGGGATTTTCGATGCATCCCGTGTAGATTTAGTCATGGATGTTGAAGAGCAAGATGCAAAAACCATGGCGAGAGCCTTAGCGCGCGAAGAAGGGATTTGTGCTGGCGTTAGCTCTGGTGGTGCAGTGTTTGCTGCGCTGGAGATAGCGAGACGATATCCAGATTCAGTGGTCGTGGCGATTGTTTGTGATAGGGGCGATCGTTACCTTTCATCAGGGCTTTTTTCCTGAGTCCAAGATATTTCGCCTAAGTTATTTGACGACAAGCATTCTTCATTAATAAAAATGGGCGGAATTCGCCCATTTTTATTGACTCTTCATGATCATTTTTTCGGTGGGAACTGCGCCAAAATCCGACTGACGGCTTTGGCGGTATCTTGGGCTTTCTCATTGCCGCCTGCATCGAAATCATAACTGTCGCTACCACGCCAAATGAGCGCTTTGGTCTTTGGGTCGACAATATCTATATGAATAGTTTGAATTTTAGCGGTATTACTGCCCAGTGGTACCCCAACGCTGGTACCTATTCCTATCCCACCTGAACTCCCAAATGTGCCAGTACCTAATCCAATAGATAGCCCTGAATCTTTAGGTTTATCTTGGGTCAGTAGGGCGTAGGCGACGTTAAAGTCGGGGGCTTGGGTATTCTCGACAAAGCCTTTTTGAGCCAACTGATTGTTGATTTCTACTTGAATGCGTTGGGCGCTGAGTGGGTCGTCCGTTGGCTGTGGTGTTAGCTGGGTAAAGCTGTGCAGTGTGCTGAAGTCGTAATTGAGATCGTAATCGTTTTTCGGTTTACTGCTACAAGCGCTTAATAAGGCAACGGCGACGAGCAGACTGGCAAAGTGACGGTATCCCATGATAGTGCTCCAAGTTGTACAAACACTGTTCAATGTGCCTTGATTAAGGTTGTTTCTGCAAGTACTTTAGATAAGTGTGTTGTATTTGAATTGCTTTAAACGCCATTCGGCAGCTTCTTTTTGGGCATGGGGCGTTTAACCATGGTTCATCTGAGCATGCTTCATTTGAGAACAGCTCATTTTGACAGAGGAATAGCGGCGGGTTATGGAACAGTTAGCCTTTTTTGATATCCCCAGTCCCTGTATCGGTGTGTGTGCCACCGATGCGCGCGGTTACTGTAATGGTTGCCTGCGAAGCCGTGACGAAAGATTCAATTGGTTAACGTTTTCAGATGCGCAAAAGTACGATGTCATTCGGCTGTGCACTCAACGTAAACGCCGTCGCCAGTTGGCGATGATGAAAGCAAGGCAAGCGCAAATTGAGCAAGAAAGGGCGGCGTTAAATCCGCAGTTGAATTTTGAGCCTGAGCCCGAAGCCGATCTGGATTTTGGTGGCTTCGATCTAGACTAATGTGTTGAATAATTTGTGAAATAGTCTTGTTTAACTAGCTTGTTTAACTGACCAGTTTTACTGGCTTGTAGAATTAGCGCGTTAGATGAATAACAGATCCGCAGCCGTTTAATCCCTATCCTAATCCCTATTACAGCTTGCGTTTCTTCGGCCAGATTAAATTAAATCGGGTATGTTGCGCATTACTGGTGACGCTGACATTCCCCTGGTGTCGCTGCATAATCCGTTTGATGATCGCAAGTCCCAAACCATGCCCTTTATTGCCATTTTGCACCGATTGGCTGCGATAAAAAGGCTCGAACACTTTGGGTAAATCCACCGCGGGGATAGCTTCGCCGTCGTTACTCACACTTAAATTCACCCTGTGCTGCGTTTGCTTAACCTCAATAATGATTTCAGTACGGGCAAAGCGTTGGGCATTGGTCAGTAAATTTTGCAGCGCACGTTCAATCAATGCAGGTTCCCCAAACAAGGGCAGTTTTTCGACTTCTGTCTTTAAGGTAATAGGCGTTGGACTTAAGGTTTCTAGGCGCTTAATGCTTTGATTGATGAGATTAATTAAATCGTATTCATCCAACTGGATACCTTCTCGCTGGGACTCTAAGCTGGCGTAGGTCAGTAGTTCTTGGAGTAAGTCTTCCATTTCTTTGATATCGAGCTGCATCTCATCGAGAAAATCTTGGCGCTTTTGTTCGTCCGAATCGGGCTGACAATACATGGGCATAAGTGCAAGGGCGAATTTGAGTCTCGCCAGCGGCGTGCGGATCTCATGGGAGACCGCATTAGACAGGTGTTTCTGGTTCTCAATCAAGGCGCTGATATGTCGCGCCATTTCGTTAAAGGTATTGGCTAAGGGTTTGACCTGAGAGCGATTTGACAGGGTAATCCGCGTGTCCCATTTGGCTTCGCCAAACTCTTTAGTGGCCTTACGCAGTATGCTCAAATCCCGAGAAAGCGGGCCAACCCAGATCAGCGCGACCAGGGCGAGTGATAAATAGAAGAACAGGGTGAACAGGCTACGAAGGTTAGCTCTGGGATCGATGTCCAGCGGCCCCGCCATTAAGACTTGATCGCCGACTCGGATAAATTGCAGCAGGTTATCGTCATTGGTCGTGGTGGTGAACACAGTACTGGTACTGATGGCTTGATTGTCTGCTAGCGCGACTTGACCGGCACTGAGCAATTGCAACGGCATCACAGGATTGGCTGGGATCGCCTCCAGATACCTTTGGCGGGTATCGGGAGGCAGTTCCGCTAACAATTGCGCCAAGGCCACTAATGGCGCATCGAGGGCGTTATTGTCATCCACATTTTTCTGCCACAGGCTGTCGAGTGTCCAGCCAATCCCAAGCACGCTGAGACTGAGTAGCAGATATAAACTGATAAAGAGACGTTTCACTGTATCTGTGCTTAGTTATTCTAGGCTTCAGGAGCAAAGAGGTAACCTTGTCCCCAAACGGTTTTAATTCTGAAAGGTGTCTCGATATTATCGTTGAGTTTTTTACGTAATCTAGAGATACGCACGTCAATTTTTCGATCTTTACCATCGAAATCAATATTGAGTAACAGCTGATAGATATACTGACGGCTGAGTACTTGGCCAGCTTGTGAGGCCAGTAACCACAGCAACTCGAATTCGTGGCTGGTGAGATCGATTTCAGTTTCATTGAGGCGAATCGCGTGGGTATGCGGGTCGATACTCAGTTTACCAAAGGTCAAACAGTGGGATTCCGCCTGAGGTGGCTGATTCTGACGACGAAGTAAGTTGTTGATCCGCGCGACTAACAGAGCAGGATCGACGGGCTTAACCACATAGTCATCGGCACCGAGTTCTAAGCCTTTGATTTGATCTTCGCTTGAGCCAAGTGCGCTCATTAGCAGGATTGGGCCTGCAAAATAGTCGGGCAGTTTCTCACACAGGGTGAGGCCATCCATGCCCGGCAGCATAATGTCTAACAGTATGATATCTGGCTTGTAATTGATTAATCGCGTTAATACTGTGTCGCCACGGCGTTCAACTTCAACATGCATACCATGGGATTTTAGGTAATCTACAATCAAGTTTGCTAAGCGAACGTCGTCTTCAACCAATAATACTCTGTGGTTCGATTGTGGGCTTGTCATTAAAATAAACTCCAAGGGTTGCGGTAACGTCTGCGAACCTGAGGTTGTGATGCAGAAGTGATTTTAAGTTTGGCACCAGCCAAAGTTTGGTTACTGTTTTTACTCACCATGACAAATTGAATATCCGTCATGGTATGGATTTTCATGCTTAACGTATGGGTTGAAACTGAATCACTGCACCATTTGGGATAGGCGGCATTGTCGGACAAAATACAGATAAGCTCATCTTTGGCGAGCTCCCACTGCAGTTCAATATAGACGTCGCAGGCCTGAGTTTCTGAACTGGTAATACAAATTTCGGGTGTGAGTTTAAGTGACGAGTCGCGAGTTTTAGCTTGTGCAGAACTTGGGCCCATCAAGCCGAGGCTTAGACCAAGAAAGCAAAGCAAGCTTAACTGAGGCAGCGTCACTAACGTTAGAACCTATAGGCTGCGCCGATAAAGTAGGTGCTGCTATAGTCTTGGTCTAACAAGGGACTGGCGGCAATCTCATCGGCAATTAGAGTGTAACGAACTGCCAAGAGTAGATCCCAATTGTCAGTTAATATATAACGGGCCGTCATTTCCGCACCTTTATCCCAACCTGATTTTGCTTGATATTGTTCACTCCAATAGGCGTTTTCACTCGGTCTAACGCCATAATAATAATCGACCACTGCTTGGCTCTTCCAATCAAACACCAGTGCGAATTCAAAAATGAAACGATCGTAATCCCAGCCATAGGTCCATTTTATTTGTGCTTCTGAACCTTGATGAACATTAAACATATCATGGGTGTACGCCAATCGAATAATGCCGAGTCGGGTATAGATGAATGCTTCGGCACCGCCAAGTAGGGTGAAGTTCCGCGTCTCTAAAGAATTAAATTCACGTTCGGGTTCTGTCGACAAAGACATGTTATTTATGGCTTTGGCTTCGACTTGTGTGCCGCGGTTCAAAAAGATATTCGATGGGTCCCATCGATAGAAATAGGCTCTATCTAAGCTATAACTGGTGACGAGATTGAACGTGAAGCTTTCTTGCTCGGCTAAGGTGTAGCCTAAATTACCATTATCGAAGAACCAGTGTTCGCCGTAATAGGCCACTGTAGGGATAAAGAACAGTGGAATATCGTCAAAATCCTTGAGTGGATTGCTTTTTTGTCCCCAGCCAATGGCGACGCCGAGATCCCAGTTGTTCATCTCAATACACTGATTTTCTGATGCGCAGGTTTCTTTCGCCATTCCGACAGAAGGCAAAATACTTAAACTTGTAATGAGGACAAAAAGGATGCGATACATGATTTAACGATTAAGGGCTGAGGTTAATAATACAGGAAAATAGATTAGCATTTTATGCCCAATTCAACAGTGGTTTCATTCGCAGGGATGCAAAATGATACAGCTATCAATTAAATAGTAAATTTGTAGATCGCACAATACCTTGATAGTCATGCTAAAAGCCTATTTTGGTGGCTTTCATACGGTTAATTGTGGATGTTAAATTTTGTATTCGATACGTTTCGTCTGTAACTGAAATGATATTAATTGTGAGCTGAATAGCTGTGTTACTTGAAAACAATAATGCCATTCGCAGATGTGAATGGCATTGAATGAAGCTGAAGAACGCGCTTTTGCGGTATTAACGTTGGGATTAGAATGAAGATTAATTAACCTCAGTAACCGACTTGTAGCCCATTTCTGTCAGTTGATCGTTTACACAATCAAGCACATATTGTTTTAGCTCTGCATTCTCGACTTGATCTTCAGAGGCCATCTGCTGGCACACTTCTTTCAGCTGAGCGATATCGGCTGCTGGTGCAGGCGGTAAAGATGAGTCGTCAGCAAGGGTCGTGAAGCTCACTAATGCCAACAGGGTGAAAACAGCTGATAACTTATTCATTTTATTTCCTTTAGTTATGTATTGTTAACTACAGATTAAGAAGCATTCTCTTAATACCACTGCGCCAACATCTGCAATTTATCACTGCTATTCTGTTTTAGATATAAATAATTTTTACCTTTTGGAGTTAAGGTTTTTAGCTTGTTTTCCCTTGATTCGCTTTAAGCAAATCTGATGCTTAAGTGCTGTTCAATAGACTTAGCTTTAGTCATTATCCCAACAGATAAACCTGTTGAGTTTGGCTTTAGCGCAAAGGGCTTTGTGCAAAGGTTATATGCAGAGTGAGTCGTGCTTAACTCCTGCATTAGCTTCGTAGGCTAAAATAGGCTAAATCTGGCATCACAGAGTTGGTTTTTTCCAAAAGTGCCACTTACATCACCTTAACCACTTATTTGCGATTAAGTGCAGTATTATTGCTATTTTAGCCCTAATTTTGATTAAGGTTTTAAGGACGCTTAATACTAAACTATGCGGCAGTTATAAAAAGTCGCATAAAATGCGATATGACGCAGGTTGTAGTCGGCTTTCTTCCTAGAATAATGAATTGAAAAGAATTAATTTTTAATCAAAATTAGGACTTGGTTTATTTTCAGTATGTTTAATTTTAAGTGTATGTTTTTATTTTGTATTTATTGCTACTTATTCATTTTTAATGATTTCGTTGCCAAGGTTGTAGCTATCCTCTAGAATGCGCGGCTCTCGCAGGTGCGAGAACATAAGGTTTACGGTTAATGCCGTTGATTTTTATTGAATTATTGATTTTTCTCTAGGGGAACTCTGTGTCTACAAAACTGGCTAATCCAGCGCCATTAGGTTTAATGGGCTTTGGTATGACAACGATTTTGTTAAACATCCATAACGCGGGATATTTCCCTATTGATTCTATGATCTTAGCCATGGGGATTTTTTACGGCGGCATTGGTCAAGTGATTGTGGGTATTATGTGTTTTATGCGCGGCGATACTTTCGGTACGACGGCATTTACCTCTTACGGGTTGTTTTGGTTAACATTAGTGGGATTAATCTTAATGCCTAATGCGGGCATTGCGGCGAGTCCAACGTATTTTATGGGCTGGTATTTAACACTTTGGGGCATATTCACCGCATTTATGTTTGTGGGTTCTTTACGTTATCCACGAGCTAAGCAATTTGTGTTTGCTTCTTTGACTGTCTTATTTTTCCTATTAGCGGCGCGTGATTTCACGGGCAGCGCCTTGATTGGCACTATTGCTGGCTTTGAAGGGATCATCTGTGGTGCGAGTGCGATTTATTTTGCGATGGCGCAGGTGCTCAATAATGAGTATGGCCGCACGATTTTACCGGTTGGTGAATTGAAAAAGTAATGCTGCAGTGATGAAGACTGGTGAAAAGGCTGATAAAAATCAGCCTTTTTTATGGGTATTTTTTAGCGGGACTAGATTTTAGTTTTAATATAGGCCGCAGCCGCCTCATCTAAGCTACGCAAGGATACATAACTCGTGCCTGCCTTGTGGGTGATCAAGAAACCTTTTTCAGTTTCTTTAATCCGGTAAATGTCGGTCCATAAAATTTGGCTGGTCACTGACATAGATTGAGTGTGAATCCCTTGCTCATCAATGGTGAGCGTGACCTCATTGCTGGCCGCTTTACTCATCATTTGACGCATCAACCACCATGCCTTGTGATACTTCACATTGAGCGCCTCGATAACGCCGAGTCCAACGAAGAAGTAAGCTAAATACAGGCTAATGTCGGCGAAGATCAGCGCGATA
Source organism: Shewanella baltica (assembly GCF_900456975.1). Classification (NCBI taxonomy): domain Bacteria; kingdom Pseudomonadati; phylum Pseudomonadota; class Gammaproteobacteria; order Alteromonadales; family Shewanellaceae; genus Shewanella; species Shewanella baltica. Next base: position 3,548,402 of record NZ_UGYM01000002.1, on the reverse strand, counting down.
CCTATCAGGGCCAACCCTATGGCTTTGTAGTAAGGTTTGAGCGTGGGATCAGGCACGACAGATTGGGTATAGCACTCATCGAAATGGGCTTTATCTAAAATATAGGTCGTTGAGTAAGAATAGGGCGTCGGCATAATGTCATCTATTTTAGGTGCTGCTTAATGCGGGCTAGTGTAGCGATTACAGTGATAAAAGTAACTAAAGTAACGAATGCATAAAGTTGCTAGTGTATTAAGTCGCTACGTATAAAGTAGCTAATATCTAAAGTGCTATGGTCGCTCGCGTGAGTATGGGTAAGTGCGGCGTCGCGTCCTAGGCCAATGTTGGAAGGATCTCCTTGATGAAACTAACTCTGGGAGTTGGACAGAAATGCTGCAACGGCTATATTAGTCTTGTCGTCAGCGTTATTCGATCCCATGAGTCCCTCAAGGAGTGCGAAAGCATAATGGCCTTAGTCCCTAAAGATTTTGTAAATTACAAATCAACGCCGGTTTTCTGCCGTGACAACGTCCCTAACATGTTGCTGCACATGCACAATACGAAGGCTGGCGTGTATGGGCAGATCCAAGTGCTAACGGGCAGCTTAAAGTTCTATGGCTTTACGGGCAGCAGAGGCGAGTTAGATAAAGAAATCATCATTCGCGCCGATGAAACGGCCATTTCTCATCCCGAGTATTGGCACAAAGTGGAGCTACTGACAGAAGATACCCAGTTCAGACTCCACTTTTATGCCCATAAAGATTCCGCCATAGTGGCGCAGCAACAATCCGAGCGAAGTGAATAGTGCTTAGCACCTAACATCTAGCTCCTAGCAACTAACACTCAGTCCAATTCGCGCGGTTCACGGCTGCAGTTGACCACTTTTTTTAATAACGACTTACGCTAATACCGCTAATAGCGATTTCGCTCCGCTGGAATATCAGTTAAATACTCGACAAATTCCACTTCAAAACCATGGGCGTCGAAGAAGTAAATATTGCGTCGATAGGGGTCTTCCATGCCATCTTTGGCAATAGGGAAGCCTGCTTGGGTCAATCTTGCTATCACAGCATCTAAGTTGTCGGTCACAAAGGCAAAATGCGCCAGTCCAATTTGATGGCCAGTTAAATCTCGGTTTTCTCCCTCACCATTATCACTAAAAGCAATGTATTGATAATCATCGCCAAAATGAATCCAATTACGAGGTTTGCCGTACCAAGTGCCCTTATCGCCACCGCGAACACGCCAGTGGGGAAAAGCCGCCTGATAAAAGCGCAGTGCTGCGGGGATGTCGTCTACCACTAAGTTGATATGCTCTAAATGAATCATAATGCGTTCCTTGTAATGATTTTAGTCTGTTGCTGGTGGTTAAAATCTCAAGCCGCTTACATACCGTAACAGTATTCCTGCTGCTTTGGGTACGCTTGTCCGGCATGTTGTTGACGAATGGGTGCTAATGCTTGGGCGTATTGATGCAGCATATACAAGCTGTACTGCACTCTTTCCCTGAGTGCGATATCCCGGGCACCCTCGGGAATGGCATTGAGTACATGGCTGACATTGCGGATGATCAAGTGATCGGGAATAGGCACTAATTTATTGTTTTTGAGTGCATTCATCTTCACTTCAACGATGGGATAGGTACCGCCAATCCCGTTCGATACTGAGATTAATAGTGCCGGTTTATGGGCTGTTTCTTCGCGAGTACACATCAATAAAAAGTTCTTCAGTAGTGGCGATGCCATGCCGCCCCATTCTGGGGTGATAAGTACCAGCGCATCGGCTTCGTCGACGCTTTGCTCTATTTCGGGCCAGTGTTCCCCCTTGTTGTCTTCCTCTCCATCCCAAAATGGCAGGTTAAATTGGCATAACTCTAAGTGATGTATGCTGGCGTAACCCATAGCATGGGGAGATGAGAAACTGCTTTCTGCAATGTAGCGACCGACTTTAGCACTTTGGGAGTCGGGTCTTTGGCTGGTGCTGATGATGAGTAACTTCATTAAGTAAACCTATTTGTTTATAAATTATTTATAAGGTAATTACTTTATTTAATCTTGTAAAGGATAAAGTAAATAAAAAAGTTTATTTAATCTGTTAAAGCGGTACTGGATCGGAGATAATGCGCTGGCTAACATCGGAGAGTTCAGATGAAAACCACTGATAAGATTATTCAATTGCTCAAGTTACATGGCCCGCTTACCGCTAAAACCTTAGCGGAGGAATTGGCGTTAACGACGATGGGCGTGCGTCAACATCTTCAGGCATTGGAAGACGCAGGCGATGTGGACATCGAAGATAGAGTTGAAGGTCGTGGTCGCCCAACGCGTTACTGGAGATTAACTGAACAGAGCCGCAGTCACTTTGCCGATCGTCATGAGGAATTGACGGTACAGCTAATTGATTCGGTGAAAATGATCTTTGGTGACCAAGGTTTAGATAAGCTTATCGACCACAGGGAGCAAAGTGCGTTAGTTCAGTATCGTGCCGCTATGGAAGGGGCGACAGATATTCCGACACGTTTGGCTATCCTTGCGAAATTACGCTCGAACGAAGGTTATATGGCGACGATGGAACAGGTAGATGGCGTGTATTTTTTACTCGAAAATCATTGTCCTATCTGCGCCGCAGCGACTAAGTGTTTAAACTTTTGCCGCTCAGAGTTACAACTTTTCCAGCAATTATTCGCCGATATCGCGGTGGTGAGCCGCGAAGAACATATCATCGAAGGTGCACGCCGCTGTGCATATAAGATTGAGGCTATTCCTCACTAGTGGGACTTAAGTCGCTCAATTATGGCGCTTTATCTTTAGGATAAAACGCCACTGAGCGCCAACGCCATATATCAAGCGTTAGTGCGGAGCTTAAAAATTAAAGCTTATAACTTAGTAGCTTAGGGCTTTTCAGGTTCGTGATAGGCCAATAAGGTTTCGAAACGAGCATGTCCTTTAAGTTGTGAGAAATCCGCCTCTTCTAAGGCCAGTTCCTTGAAGGATGCACTGTTATGAATGGCGCGCTCTAAATCAGAAATTGCTCTATCTTCAACCCCTAAGCACGCAAAGGCGCAGGCTCTTTGATAAAAAGCGTGGGCGTTAGTTGGGTCCACTTCCAGAACGCGATTACACAGGCTTTGTGCCCAGTTAAATTCACGCATTTCCATTGCGGCGTCGGCCTTGTAGGTCAGGGCTTCTAAATCCCCTGGTCGAATCGTGAGAATCTCATCATAGACTTCAATCTTTTGCTCTGGCGTTTGCGCACTTTGCGCCCGTAGCCAGAGGTTATGGATCTCATTGATAATCTCAATCTCGCGATTATTGTCCGTGATAGTACGGCTCTTACGCTTGAGTTCTTGCTCAAGTACTTTGAACTTTTCTTCGTATTGTTCGGCAATACTTTGCAGCTGGTTAGCAGCCAGTTTGGCTGTGTGCGTTTTGATTTCCCGCAGGGATTGCCAACCGATAAAGGCGACTAACGAGGCGACACCCGCGATGATATAGAAGAAGTAAGTCACAGTGACATTGGCGTAGTTCATCGATTTGTCAGCTACGGCGAGTTCGCGGTCGGTGATGTCGATGGTGAGACGACGCTCGAGATCCTGTTGATCGTGTCTGAGGGATTTAAGTTCATCGAGGACGTAACGCTCGACCAGCGGTTTATCATGGATAGCGGAGGGGCGAGCCGCTTCAGGAGGATTAACTGCATCACTCGCTTGGGCGAAAAAAGAGCTCGCAAGCGTCACTAAAAACAAGGCTAAAAATAGCAGGTTCGAACGTATTAAAACGGGACTTGCGGATAAGTTTTTGATGCGGTAACCACTCACAGTAAGATTAATTGAGCGCCTAGCTTAACAAATTTTACCTCGTTCGATCCAATTTAGCCCAGAATAGCCTTTGTGATGCTCCTTTAGTTCGGCTTGCTATGAGCCGAACTTGCATCCTGCTAGAATGGCTATCTCATTCATATTTCGTCATTTGTGGTGTTATGCAATCTAAGCGCGGCCGACTCGATCGTTATCTTTGTACCCAGTTACACACTCACCGTAAAGCGGTGCGTGAACTGCTATTATCGGGCCGAGTGTGCGTCGATGGATTGATAGTGAAGGATATGGATAGGCAAGTGGATGAGTTTTCCCACATCCAACTCGATGAGCAAATACTGCAGGCCAATGCGCCCGTCTATGTGATGCTTCACAAGCCGATTGGTGTGGTGAGTGCTACCAAAGATATTCAGCATAAAACAGTGATTGATTTGCTTGATTGCGAAGCCCGTGATGAGTTGCATATTACTGGCAGATTAGATTTAAACTCTTCGGGTTTGTTGTTATTGACCAATGACAGCCGCTGGTCTGATGCGCTGATGTCACCTACACACAAGGTCGACAAAGTGTATCGGGTTACCTTAGCTAATCCCATAACCGAAGAATACATCGCTGCATTTGCCGAAGGGATGTATTTTGGCTTTGAAGATATTACAACCCAACCCGCTAAGCTGGTTATCCTCGCTGATAACGTGGCTGAAGTGACTTTACATGAAGGTAAGTATCATCAAATCAAACGGATGTTTGGTCGGTTCCGCAATCCGGTTGTTGGCCTGCATCGATTATCGATAGGCGATATTGTGCTTGATGAAAAGTTGGCACCGGGTGAAAGTCGCGCGCTCACTGCGGCTGAAGTTGCCTCTATCCGTTAAAAATGATGAATAGAAAAGTACATCAAGCATTCATCATGCTTGTCGCTATCGTTTGCCATGCTAACAATGAAAGCTAAGCATTCAAACGGACCTGAGCGTGAATTCCCTCAAGTCCGTGTCATGCCATTAAAGATCGGCGTGAGGGCCGAACACTTCATAGTGCATGCTTTCAGCCGCGACACCCAGAGCGAGTAGTTGTTGCTTGATGGCTGACATGAATCCAATGGGGCCGCAGAAATAATAACGTGCGTGGGGAAGCAACTGTTCGGCGACTTTACTTAACTCCATTTGCCCTTCGAAATCATAATCATCACCCAACTTATCGGTTGGGGCTGGCTCACGATACCAAACATGACTTGTCAGATTATGATGTTGCTGGCGCTTGGCGTAGATAGCCTGTTTGAACCCGTGTACGGCGCCTTGCTCACAGGCATGCAGCCAAGTGATAGTGCTGGGATGCTGCAGCTTGAGTAATTGATTGAGCATACTTTTCATCGGTGTTTGGCCTACACCAGCCGAAATGAGCACTACGGGGGTGTCCGCCGCGACTTCTAGGGTAAAGTCTCCCGCGGGTGGCATCACCGCGATTTTGTCGCCGACGTGTATCGCATCATGCAGCAGGTTCGACACTTGTCCGCCGAGTTCGCGTTTCACACTGATGCGGTAGCTGGTGCCATTGGGCGCATCGGATAAGGAATATTGGCGGATTTCTTCATATGCCAAATTCGGGTGTGTTAGCTTCAAACTTAAATACTGACCAGGGATAAAATCTTTAACTGGCTTGCCATCTTCGGGCGTCAATATGAAGGAGGTGATGACTGCTGACTCGGTATTTTTCGCACTAATGATAAACTGACGCTCACCTAACCAGCCACCATCTTGCTCTGCATGCGCTTGATAAATTTGTGCTTCTCGCTGAATAAAAATATTGGCTAAAAATCCATAGGCCTGTGCCCAAGCTTCTAACACTTCTTCTGTTACCGCATCGCCCCCTAATTCTTTAAGCGTTGCCAATAAATGGCTGCCGACGATCGCATATTGCTCAGGTTTGATCAGAAACCCCGTATGTTTTTGGGCAATGCGCTCGACGGTTGAACTCAGTACCGCTAAGTTTTCGATATTTTTCGCATAGGCTGCGACGGCATTGAACAGGGCTACAGGCTGACCACCAGAATGTTGGTGCGCCAAATTAAATACATCTTTTAGTTCAGGATTATGTTTGAACATACGTTGATAAAAATGGGTCGTCAGCGCAGGACCTGCTGATTCGAGTAAGGGAATGGTGCTCTTGATAACTTGGATAGTACGGCTGTCCAACATCGAAAATCCTTAACGTGTAAATTTTATGAATGTTTATTGAGTTTAAAGATCTATTTGATTTGGATCAATAGAGATTATCGCTATCCGTGCTATCGATAACAAGGCTGAGATCATTTGAAGTGTTCAATAGAAGGAGAAATTAAATCGAGAAATAATGAAACGGATATTCTATTTCAATGGGTTACAGATGATGTAAATAGAGGGGAGTTTGACTGCAACAGCAAAAATGGTTGCAGTCGTTTTGTGGTTGATTGAGTTAAATTAGAGCTTAAATGCGCTCACTTGATTGCGCATGCTGCTGGCGAGCTTAGTCAAATTAATCACAGATTCACTTAATTCAGCCGCCGAAGCTGTGGAATGCTCGGCGATATCGCTGATGGCAATAATACTGCGATTAATACTCTCGGCAACGCTACTTTGCTCTTCAGCTGCGGTCGCAATGTGGGTATTCAGCTCGGTGATGCTGTCTACTGAGGTGACAATTTCTTTCAGCGCTTGACCCGCCTGATTGGCTTTATCGTTGGCATCATCTACTTGATTGATACCGATTTCCATTGCGCTGACGGCTTCTTTAACCCCTTGTTGTAGGGTGGCAATCATGGCCTCAATTTCTTGAGTCGATTTTTGAGTGCGTTGCGCTAGGGTGCGCACTTCATCGGCCACGACCGCAAAGCCGCGACCTTGCTCTCCCGCCCGTGCGGCTTCAATGGCGGCATTGAGTGCCAGTAAATTGGTTTGTTCAGCAATGCTCTTAATCACATCGAGTACGCGGCCGATATTTTGACTTTCATTAGATAAAAATCCAATGACCTGCGCCGTTTTTTGAATTTGATCAGAAAGCTGCGACATACTGCTAATCGATTGCATCACAATATTATTGCCGTTGGCGGCATAGGTATCGGCATCTTTGGCTGAATCCGCCGCGGCAGATGCGCTTTGGGCGACTTCGGCAACGGTGGCCGTCATCTCATTCATGGCCGTTGCAGTCTGCTCCGTTTCGGCTTGTTGCTGTTGCATTCGTTTATTGGTGTCTTGGGTGAAGCTACTTAACTCATTTGCCGAACTGTTGACCGTAGTTGCTGCCTCGGCAATGGAATGAAGAATCCCCCGTAAGTGTTCAATTACTTGGGTGAGGCTCGTGGATATTTGCCCTAGCTCATCGTGATTAAAAGTGGTGAATCTGACTGTGAGATCTGAGTCTTGATGGATCCTTTTCAGTTTACCGAGGATGTCATTAATGGGATTCATCACGCTGCGATTGACCCAGAGTCCAATCACAATACTGATGATCATGGCGGCACAGGCTAATGCCGCAAAAATAGTGATTGATGATTGGTAAATGGCATTTACACTATCTTTTTCTTCGCCCGCCACGCGGATTTGCAGTGCAATCAGTTCAGATATTTGGTTACTGATAGGATCAATTGCTTGGTACAGCGGCAGGATATTGGCTGAGAGTTGGCTTGAAACATCGCCGTTTAATCCTCTTAAGCGCGATATCAGGGTATCAATCTGTTGATTCGCGGAGGAGAACAGCACTTCGGCTTGTTTTACGAGTCGGGATTCTTCTGAGGTAAGCTCGGTAGATAGGTATTTTTGCCAATGTTGAGTAATAGTCGATTTGGCACTGTCTAGCGCTTCAGCCGCTTGCGAGGCGGTGAAACCACCCGCGTTCGCCTTATTGACCGCATCGATAACATCGACCGCATACTTATCGGCAATCACTTTTAAGTCATCCAGCGGCACCACTCTGTCGTTATAGATGCGTTCAACACCCGACTCAATGTTGCCCATCATATTAATGGCGAGAAAACCAATCGTCAGTAACATTGCAAGGGGGACCAAAATGCCGATAAACATTTTTTGTTTTATTTGTAGACCGTTCATATGGGATAGCCTCAGTGAACTAAAGAGTCCTTTAGGCAGAGCTCGAGCTATCCCTATGATGAGTCTGTAACATTAGGTATAGCAAATCAGCGGAAAGAGGGGAGAGTAACAGAGGATTTATTTTTTTTTAGATACAAAAAAACCTCGCTTAGCGAGGTTTAAATGTTGGTACAGATGAGAGGACTTGAACCTCCACGCCCTTGCGAGCACCAGCACCTGAAGCTGGCGTGTCTACCAATTCCACCACATCTGCATGGCTATCCGAAATTTCATCGAATGAGTAATCTCAAAACCGAAGAAACAATCTTAATGCTTTGTTTCATTCGTTGAACTGCAATTTGGTACAGGTGAGAGGACTTGAACCTCCACGCCCTTGCGAGCACCAGCACCTGAAGCTGGCGTGTCTACCAATTCCACCACACCTGCACTGTACCTATTGCAATTCTCTAACATTAGTCGCTGAAGCAACCAATTTAAAGATGGTGCCCGAACCCGGAATCGAACCAGGGACACGAGGATTTTCAATCCTCTGCTCTACCGACTGAGCTATTCGGGCGACGGGCGCAATTTAAAGGCTTTTCGGGTTTTGAGTCAATAGATTTTTACTAAATAACGTAAAAAGTGACTCGGTTGGATAAGATTTACACGAAAGTGTCATTTACGCTGCAAGTGGCGAGCTAAAAATAGTCAAACCACTATCTACGCTGGGGACTTAGCAATATCCAGTGATGGGTTAACTTGGGTAACAAAGCAAAAAAATGCCCCTATTAAAGGGGCATTCTCGGCTAGTTTGATAAGATTTCATTGTTTGGATAGTTAGCTTGCATTACCATGAGCACGTTTTGCTTCAGCTTGCTCTGACCTAATTCGCCATAAGCTTCTATCATTATCTCTAATGCCCGTTCATTTGAAGGGGTGCCAGGATATGTTTCCATTACAGATTGTGCTCGGATTGCTGCGGCGCTCCATGCATTCATCTTGAGATAATATTCGGCAACTTGGATTGAATATCTTGCTAAGCGATTCTTCAACGCTAACATGCGTTTTTGCGCATCGGCGGCATATTTGCTGTTAGGGTAAGTTTTGATAAGACGATCAAAATCTTTGAAAGCATCTTGAGCATTTTTAGGGTCACGATCGGTTCGGTCGATATTAAGCATATCGTGGAACAAATAGTTGTCGGCTTGCATGTTCACTAAACCGCGCATATAGAACACATAGTCAATATCAGGGTGGGTAGGATTAAGACGGATAAATCTGTCTATGTTCGCAATCCCCGAAGCGACATCGTCCATTTTGTAGTAAGCATAAATCAGGTCTAACTGGACTTGAGTTTTGTGAGGTCCGAAGGGGAAGCGTGAGTCTAACGCCTCCAAAGAACGGACAGCTTTAGAGTAATTGCCAAGTTCCATAGAGGTTCTTGCCTGAGTGTAAAGCACATCAGGTGACGTTTTGGCGGCAATATCGTTATCATCAGGGCTGCTGCTACAGGCTGATAACGCTAGTGAAAATAGGACTAAGGTAACGCCTTTGGAAAATTTATACATACTTGAATTCAATTCTTTTTAAGTTGTAGTTAAGAATTTTTCCATTTCACTATAAAATAGAAAACATCCGATTGTAACAGATAGCACACATTTTTTGACCCCTAAATGGGGATACGGTTCCTATGACACAAGAGATTAATCTAAAAAGCGAGATTTCGGCAACACAAACTGGACTGAGATTAGATCAGGCCCTAGCAGAGTTGTTCCCAGATTACTCGCGCACGCGCATCAAGGAATGGATCCTATCTGATGCAGTTTATGTTGACGGCGTTGTCGTTAATAAGCCCCGCGAGAAAGTTTATGAGCTGCAACAGATACTCATAGACGCCACTCTCGAAGAAGAAGTCCATGCCGCGGCGCAGGCCATTGATCTGGATATCGTCTATGAAGATGACGACATTATCGTGATCAACAAGCAAGCTGGATTGGTGGTTCACCCAGGTGCTGGCAATGCCGATGGCACTTTGATGAATGCACTATTGCACCATTGTCCTGATATTGAGCATGTGCCACGTGCAGGTATTGTGCATCGTCTGGACAAAGATACAACAGGTTTGATGGTCGTTGCCAAAACCGTTGAAGCGCAAACGCATTTAGTTGCCGCTTTGCAGGCCCGTGAAATCACTCGTGAATACGAAGCGATTGTTATGGGGACTATGACAGGTGGCGGTACAGTGGATGAGCCTATTGGTCGTCATCTTACTAAACGTACTCACATGGCCGTGCTGCACTCAGGTAAACCTGCTGTGACGCATTACCGTGTCGCGGAAAAATTCCGTAACCACACGCGTTTGAGATTACGTCTAGAATCTGGCCGTACTCACCAGATCCGTGTGCACATGGAATACATAGGCCACGTGTTAGTGGGCGATCCTGTGTATGGTGGTCGTCCAAAACCGCCTAAAGCGGCGAGCCCTGAGTTTTTCGATATCCTGAAAAACTTCAAGCGCCAAGCGCTGCACGCAGTTCGTCTAGAATTGGCTCACCCAGTGAGTTGTGAAATCATGAGCTGGCAAGCGCCAATTCCTGAAGACATGGTGATTTTGACTAAAGCACTGCGTCAAGACACGGTAGAGCATCCGATCGAGTATCTCTAAGTGTTTGATCACGATTGGCCTGTTCCTGCTAATGTTGGCATCGCTATGACAAATCGTCATGGCGGTGTGAGCGTGCATCCCTATGACAGTTTGAATCTTGGACTGCATGTCGGTGATGCTAAAGATCTGGTGATGGCTAATCGTGAATTACTCTGCAAACAATTAGCGTTAACTGCCGCTCCTGTTTGGCTTGAGCAAGTCCATGGTACCCATGTGCTCAATTTAGACACGCTGAGCTTAGCTCACGCAGCGGGTACGCCGATTGCCGATGCCAGTTATAGCCGAACTGCGAGCCAAGTTTGCGCTGTAATGACCGCCGATTGTTTACCTGTATTGCTGTGTAATCAAGCGGGAACCGAAGTTGCTGCGGCCCATGCCGGTTGGCGCGGTTTATGTGATGGCGTGATTGAGGCCACCGCGGCGCAGTTTAGTTCTCCTATGGATGAGTTGATTGCTTACCTAGGCCCGGCGATTGGTCCACAAAAGTTTGAAGTCGGCGTCGAAGTGAAGCACGCATTTTGTGGGTTACATCCACAGGCGGCAGCGTGTTTTATTCCCAGTGGCGACAAGTATCTGACCGATATTATTGGCTTGGCTAAATTACGCTTGAGTTTACTCGGCATCAAGCATATTTATAGCGCCGATATCTGCACTGTCAGTGACACTGATTACTTCTCATATCGTCGCGATAAGGTGACGGGGCGCATGGCATCGTTGATCTGGCTTAAGTCTTAAGTTAATTCCCCTACAATTTATATTTATTTCCGCGTTATCCGCTTGAATTTGGCTAAATAGCCCCCATCTTTTAACTAACGAAATGTAATACCAATCCTATTGAGATCTCTCCATTAGCGGTACTGATTTAACGCCACTAAATTGGCAAGATATCTTGTGGATTGGCATATCTCTACTTTGTGAGTTTTAGGAGGCTGTATGCGACTCGATCGTATGACCAATAAATTTCAGCTTGCCATCTCAGATGCCCAGTCTCTCGCACTCGGGCGTGATCATCAGTTTATTGAACCGCTGCATTTGATGATGGCATTGTTGAACCAAGATTCAGGTTCAATCCATCCCTTATTGACCCAAGCTGGCATTCGCGTGAGTGCGCTGCGCTCGCTTTTGAGTCAAGAGCTGGAACGCTTACCTCAAGTCGAAGGTACGGGCGGCGATGTGCAATTATCCCAAGGTTTAATACGTTTATTAAACCTGTGCGATAAATTGGCGCAAAAGCGTAAAGACAAATATATCTCTAGCGAGTTATTTGTATTAGCCGCGTTAGAAGGAGGCGATGCCCTCGCGCAAGCGTTGAAAAAAGCCGGCGCGACCAAAGAGTTGATGGAGCAAACCATTGAACAAATGCGCGGCGGCCAAAAAGTGGATGATCCGAACGCTGAAGATCAACGCCAAGCGTTGAAGAAGTTTACTATCGATCTGACCGAGCGAGCCGAGCAAGGCAAGTTAGATCCTGTGATCGGCCGTGACGATGAAATTCGCCGCACGATCCAAGTGTTACAACGTCGCAGTAAAAATAACCCCGTCCTTATCGGTGAACCGGGTGTAGGTAAAACTGCGATTGTTGAAGGACTTGCCCAGCGTATCGTTAATGGTGAAGTCCCTGAGGGGATTAAAAATAAGCGCGTCTTATCCCTCGATATGGGCTCATTGATTGCGGGCGCTAAATATCGCGGTGAGTTCGAAGAACGTTTAAAAGCGGTACTTAATGAGTTGGCGCAGGAAGAAGGTCAAGTGATCCTCTTCATCGACGAGCTGCATACTATGGTCGGCGCCGGTAAAGGTGAAGGCGCAATGGATGCGGGTAACATGCTCAAACCTGCGTTAGCGCGTGGTGATTTGCACTGTGTGGGCGCTACCACGCTCGATGAGTATCGTCAGTACATTGAAAAAGATGCGGCGCTTGAACGTCGTTTCCAAAAAGTGCTGGTGGATGAGCCAAGCGTTGAAGACACCATCGCCATTTTGCGTGGACTGAAAGAACGTTACGAGCTGCATCACCATGTGGAAATTACCGATCCGGCGATTGTGGCGGCGGCGACTATGTCGCACCGTTATGTGTCGGACCGTAAGTTGCCCGATAAAGCGATCGATTTGATCGACGAAGCGGCATCGAGCATTCGCATGCAGATGGACTCAAAACCTGAGTCACTCGACCGGCTTGAACGTCGTGCTATCCAGCTCAAACTGGAGGAGCAAGCGTTAGCCAAAGAAAATGATGAGGCGAGTCGTCGCAGGCTTGACCATCTGCAAGAGGAATTACGTGACGTTGAAGCTAAAGCTTCAGAGTTGAACGAAATCTGGCGTACTGAAAAAGCCGCATTAGCGGGAACTCAGCACATTAAAGCTGATCTTGAACAGGCTCGAATGGATTTAGAAGTGGCGCGTCGTGCGGGTGATTTAACTCGGATGTCTGAGCTGCAATACGGTCGTATTCCTGAGCTTGAAAAACAGCTCGATTTGGCATCGCAAGCCGAAATGCAGGACATGACGTTATTGCGTAACAAGGTCACTGAGTTCGAAATCGCCGAAGTCTTGTCGAAAGCGACGGGAATACCCGTATCGAAAATGCTTGAAGGCGAGCGCGAAAAATTACTGCAAATGGAAGTGGCGCTGCACGAGCGGGTGATTGGCCAAAACGAAGCCGTCGATGCGGTCGCGAATGCGATTCGTCGTAGCCGCGCAGGTCTGGCGGATCCAAATCGCCCGATAGGCTCGTTCCTGTTCTTAGGCCCAACGGGTGTGGGTAAAACTGAGCTGTGTAAATCATTGGCGAGGTTCTTATTCGATACCGAATCGGCCTTAGTGCGCATTGATATGTCTGAGTTTATGGAGAAACACTCAGTATCGCGTTTAGTGGGTGCGCCTCCTGGATACGTGGGTTATGAAGAGGGCGGTTACTTAACGGAAGCCGTTCGTCGTAAACCGTATTCGGTGATATTGCTCGACGAAGTCGAGAAAGCGCATCCCGATGTGTTTAACATCCTACTGCAAGTGCTTGATGATGGACGCTTAACCGATGGTCAAGGTCGTACTGTAGATTTTAGAAATACAGTGATTATCATGACCTCGAACTTAGGCTCCGACATTATCCAAGAAGGATTTGGTCAAGTGACCTATGCAGAGATGAAAGCGGCGGTAATGAATGTGGTTACTCACAGTTTCAGACCCGAGTTTTTAAACCGTATCGATGAATCTGTGGTGTTCCATCCATTGGATGCTGCCAATATCAAGCGTATTGCTTCGATACAGATTGCTTCCTTACGCCAACGTTTGGCGGAAAAGGACTATACATTGGAGATCACCGACGACGCATTATCATTGATTGCGGAAATTGGTTTCGATCCTGTGTATGGCGCAAGACCGTTGAAACGGGCATTGCAGCAAGAAGTCGAAAACCCGCTGGCGCAGAAATTACTGCGTGGCGACTTGTTACCGGGTAAACCGATCAAAGTCAGCTGTGCGGGTGGCGAGTTAGTGTTCGAGCAATAACCAGTAGCTAGTCACTTAGTGTGTTGTTTGAATGCGATACGTTAATCGCAAGCTTGAAGTTGGATAGATTGAAATAGGCGAACTGAAATAAGCGTTCTTGAATGAACGAGCTTGAAATAAACTATCTTGCAATAAGAGATAGTGCTTTCTTAGTCAGTATCGCTCCCGCTTCAAGCACTAAAACGAAAGGAGCCGAGTTTTTAACTCGGCTCCTTTTTTATTGCATCAGCTTAATCGTTGTTCGTTAATGTAGTGGCATAGTGAATTTGGCTACTTCTTATCACAGAAGAGTTTGATTCTTTCCTGTTGCTGAGCAATCGAGGCTTGGCGGTCTTCCTCTGTCATAGCGACAGATTCACCCGAATCGGAAGTTTGACGGATAAGCTTAGTGTGCGTTGTGAGAATATCTAAATTGTGTTTAGCACTCTCACAAATGGATTGAGCCTGTTTAGCATCTTTCTCTTTGATCAGCGCCGCTGACTTTTCTAATTCATTGGCTTCAGAAGTGGCTTCCGCTTTCTTTACCGGCGCGATAAAACCCACTTTCGCCTGCTCTAAATCTTCACTGTAGAGCTTTTCTGCTTTGATGTTTTCTTGTTGCGGGGCTTGTTGGCTGTAATGCGTCACCCCATTTTCGTCGACCCAAGTATAGATAACGCCCGCAGAAACGGGGCCAATGAAAAGGCCGAGCCAAAACCAGCGGCATAGCATAGTGCTGAACGTGTTCACTTTTAACATCGAAATCATCCCTAACTGGTCTCTCATCGACATGATAATAAAATATGTTATCTTGAAAGCTAACTTCTCTTCACTGAACTAGCGTAATAAGTGTATGCAAAATTCTTCAAATCAAACAGTAAAGAATAAAGGTATCTATTTATTACCGAACCTTTTTACCACAGCGGGTTTGTTTTCTGGTTTTTATGCCGTAATTGCTTCCATGAATGCTAACTTTGAAGCCGCAGCGATAGCCATTTTTATTGCCATGATTTGTGATGGGCTCGATGGACGAGTGGCAAGACTGACTAATACCCAAAGTGATTTTGGTGCTGAGTACGACAGTATGGCCGATATGGTGTCCTTCGGAATGGCGCCAGCACTACTCGCCTACAATTGGGCATTAGCGGACTTAGGTAAAATTGGTTGGCTGGCCGCATTTATCTATTGCGCAGGTGCAGCACTCAGGCTTGCTCGATTTAATACGCAAGTTGGCGTCGCTGATAAGCGTTACTTTCAAGGTCTCGCCAGCCCGGCTGCCGCCGCTGTTATTGCTGGCAGTATTTGGCTTGGTAATCAATACAGTCTCGATGGAAGAAATATCAGTTGGATTGCGGCCCTTGTTACGGCAGCAACCGGTTTACTGATGGTCAGCAATTTCCGCTATCACTCCTTTAAAGAAATTGATTGGCGCGGCAAGGTTAACTTCATCGTGATCTTACTGGTCGTCGGTGTGTTTGTGGTGGTGTCGGTGCAACCTGCATTGATTTTATGTGTCGGCTTCTACTTATATGCGATTTCAGGCCCGATCATTACTATCAGAACGGTGAGAAAGCTCAAAGTCGCTCACGTTGTAGGAGATAATGTCACGGCGAGTGTCGAAACGAACTCCTCAGTCCAAGTCGCTGCACAAACTCAAGTCGTTACAGATCTCGAGAAAGAGAAACAAGAAGAGCATAAACCTTAGGGCTCGTGCATTTGATCATTGCTTATCATTAGCTAGGTGCAAACAAGAGTAAGGCATCACACTAGGCATAACGTTTTTAGAGGTTTACTGATAGATATAGCGAAAAATAGCTATCAACTTCTGTTTATGCCCATTCAATCTATTAAAACCTCTGCAATAGGTAATTTCTTCTGCCAGACTTATCAACCCAAACAGCGATATTGCTCAATATTGCAGTATATTTCTGCAGTTTGGTGGTTATTTATTCGCTTGGCGCTGATTGTTAAAAAAGCCCTTGCACAAAATCTCCTGCTCCCTATAATGCGCATCCACTGACACGGCAGACAGCGTTAAGCAGCCTGATGTGACAGTTCATCAATGAGTTTACTAATTGATGAGTGTTGAGAAAGTTTGCAAAAACTCCTTGACGCGAAACGGGAAATGCGTAGAATACGCAGCCCTAGCCAACTGGAAGCGTTCGACGCTCAGTGTGGTACTCAAGTTCTCTTACGGATATTGAGTTGCTCTTTAACAAGATAAAACAAGAAATCTGTGTGAACACTCACAGGTGTTGAGTTAATCGAAACTGCTTAACCTTCGGGTTGGCAGTCAAAAATTTAAATCAACCAATTCTTTCACGAGAGTGATGAGTGTTCATAGCAATATGTACAAAGACTTACTACTTATTTTCGAATAAATAGGAGTCGAACAGAATTCGTTGAGCCGTTTGACGTAAGTCAAACAACAAAACTTTAATTGAAGAGTTTGATCATGGCTCAGATTGAACGCTGGCGGCAGGCCTAACACATGCAAGTCGAGCGGCAGCGGGAAGGTAGTTTACTATCTTTGCCGGCGAGCGGCGGACGGGTGAGTAATGCCTAGGGATCTGCCCAGTCGAGGGGGATAACAGTTGGAAACGACTGCTAATACCGCATACGCCCTACGGGGGAAAGGAGGGGACCTTCGGGCCTTCCGCGATTGGATGAACCTAGGTGGGATTAGCTAGTTGGTGAGGTAATGGCTCACCAAGGCGACGATCCCTAGCTGTTCTGAGAGGATGATCAGCCACACTGGGACTGAGACACGGCCCAGACTCCTACGGGAGGCAGCAGTGGGGAATATTGCACAATGGGGGAAACCCTGATGCAGCCATGCCGCGTGTGTGAAGAAGGCCTTCGGGTTGTAAAGCACTTTCAGTAGGGAGGAAAGGTAATAGTTTAATACGCTGTTGCTGTGACGTTACCTACAGAAGAAGGACCGGCTAACTCCGTGCCAGCAGCCGCGGTAATACGGAGGGTCCGAGCGTTAATCGGAATTACTGGGCGTAAAGCGTGCGCAGGCGGTTTGTTAAGCGAGATGTGAAAGCCCCGGGCTCAACCTGGGAATTGCATTTCGAACTGGCGAACTAGAGTCTTGTAGAGGGGGGTAGAATTCCAGGTGTAGCGGTGAAATGCGTAGAGATCTGGAGGAATACCGGTGGCGAAGGCGGCCCCCTGGACAAAGACTGACGCTCAGGCACGAAAGCGTGGGGAGCAAACAGGATTAGATACCCTGGTAGTCCACGCCGTAAACGATGTCTACTCGGAGTTTGGTGTCTTGAACACTGGGCTCTCAAGCTAACGCATTAAGTAGACCGCCTGGGGAGTACGGCCGCAAGGTTAAAACTCAAATGAATTGACGGGGGCCCGCACAAGCGGTGGAGCATGTGGTTTAATTCGATGCAACGCGAAGAACCTTACCTACTCTTGACATCCACAGAAGCCAGTAGAGATACAGGTGTGCCTTCGGGAACTGTGAGACAGGTGCTGCATGGCTGTCGTCAGCTCGTGTTGTGAAATGTTGGGTTAAGTCCCGCAACGAGCGCAACCCCTATCCTTATTTGCCAGCACGTAATGGTGGGAACTCTAGGGAGACTGCCGGTGATAAACCGGAGGAAGGTGGGGACGACGTCAAGTCATCATGGCCCTTACGAGTAGGGCTACACACGTGCTACAATGGCGAGTACAGAGGGTTGCAAAGCCGCGAGGTGGAGCTAATCTCACAAAGCTCGTCGTAGTCCGGATTGGAGTCTGCAACTCGACTCCATGAAGTCGGAATCGCTAGTAATCGTGGATCAGAATGCCACGGTGAATACGTTCCCGGGCCTTGTACACACCGCCCGTCACACCATGGGAGTGGGCTGCAAAAGAAGTGGGTAGCTTAACCTTCGGGGGGGCGCTCACCACTTTGTGGTTCATGACTGGGGTGAAGTCGTAACAAGGTAGCCCTAGGGGAACCTGGGGCTGGATCACCTCCTTACCTATACGACTAACTTAATGTTTGTTGAGTGTTCACACAGATTGCTTGTTTATCTTCTCTTAGGAGAAGTCAGAGCTGAATGCGCCGCTAGCCGGTACGCATTGTTCTTTAACAATTTGGAAAGCTGATAGTATGTAACGTGATGATGTCTGTCGTCATGTTACTTACAAACCGATGTAAACGTGGAAACGTTTGCATCATGAGTTCTCAAACACTTTATTAAGTGTCTTGAATATTCAAAAGTAAATTATTCTTTATTGGATAGTTTACGTCTAAGGCGCGTCCACTTCTTTGGTCAGAAGTGAGACAAGTAAAACCAGCTGGTCGCAACAATTCAAGTGAAACTCATTTGGGTTGTATGGTTAAGCGACTAAGCGTATACGGTGGATGCCTTGGCAGTCAGAGGCGATGAAGGACGTAGTAACTTGCGAAAAGCGTTGGCGAGCTAGTAACAAGCATTTGAGCTAACGATGTCCGAATGGGGGAACCCAGCAGCATAAGCTGTTATCGCAACATGAATACATAGTGTTGCGAGGCGAACCCGGGGAACTGAAACATCTAAGTACCCGGAGGAAAAGAAATCAACCGAGATTCCCCTAGTAGCGGCGAGCGAACGGGGATTAGCCCTTAAGTCAGTGGGGTGTTAGTGGAATGTGTTGGAAAGCACAGCGGCACAGGGTGATAGCCCCGTACATGAAAACTAACCATTGATGAAAACGAGTAAGGCGGGACACGTGACATCCTGTTTGAATATGGGGGGACCATCCTCCAAGGCTAAATACTCCTGACTGACCGATAGTGAACCAGTACCGTGAGGGAAAGGCGAAAAGAACCCCTGTGAGGGGAGTGAAATAGAACCTGAAACCGTATACGTACAAGCAGTGGGAGCGGTTCTTGAGACCGTGACTGCGTACCTTTTGTATAATGGGTCAGCGACTTACATTTTGTAGCGAGGTTAAGCGAATAGCGGAGCCGTAGGGAAACCGAGTGTTAACTGCGCGTTTAGTTGCAAGGTGTAGACCCGAAACCCGGTGATCTAGCCATGGGCAGGTTGAAGGTTGAGTAACATCAACTGGAGGACCGAACCGACTAATGTTGAAAAATTAGCGGATGACTTGTGGCTGGGGGTGAAAGGCCAATCAAACCGGGAGATATCTGGTTCTCCTCGAAAGCTATTTAGGTAGCGCCTCGAGCGAATACCATTGGGGGTAGAGCACTGTTAAGGCTAGGGGGTCATCCCGACTTACCAACCCTTTGCAAACTCCGAATACCAATGAGTACTACTCGGGAGACAGACGGCGGGTGCTAACGTCCGTCGTCAAAAGGGAAACAACCCAGACCGTCAGCTAAGGTCCCAAAGTACTAGCTAAGTGGGAAACGATGTGGGAAGGCTTAGACAGCTAGGATGTTGGCTTAGAAGCAGCCATCATTTAAAGAAAGCGTAATAGCTCACTAGTCGAGTCGGCCTGCGCGGAAGATGTAACGGGGCTAAGCTAGTCACCGAAGCTACGGGTGCATTTCATTAGAGATGCGCGGTAGAGGAGCGTTCTGTAAGCCGTTGAAGGTGAAGGGGTAACCCACGCTGGAGGTATCAGAAGTGCGAATGCTGACATGAGTAACGATAAAGGGGGTGAAAAACCCCCTCGCCGAAAGACCAAGGGTTCCTGTCCAACGTTAATCGGGGCAGGGTGAGTCGACCCCTAAGGTGAGGCCGAAAGGCGTAATCGATGGGAAACAGATTAATATTTCTGTACTTCCGCTAACTGCGATGGAGAGACGGAGAAGGCTAGGCTAGCGCGGCGTTGGTAGTCCGCGTTTAAGGTGGTAGGTTGATTTCTTAGGCAAATCCGGGGAATCGCACTTTAGTGTGCAGACTGAGAGCTGATGACGAGGTCCTAAGGGACTGAAGTAGTTGATGCCATGCTTCCAGGAAAATCTTCTAAGCTTCAGGTTAGTGGGAATCGTACCCCAAACCGACACAGGTGGTCGGGTAGAGAATACCAAGGCGCTTGAGAGAACTCGGCTGAAGGAACTAGGCAAAATGGTACCGTAACTTCGGGAGAAGGTACGCTCCTGTTGGTGATGAGACTTGCTCTCTAAGCTGACGGGAGTCGCAGATACCAGGTGGCTGCAACTGTTTATCAAAAACACAGCACTGTGCAAACTCGCAAGAGGAAGTATACGGTGTGACGCCTGCCCGGTGCCGGAAGGTTAATTGATTGGGTTATCGCAAGAGAAGCTCATGATCGAAGCCCCGGTAAACGGCGGCCGTAACTATAACGGTCCTAAGGTAGCGAAATTCCTTGTCGGGTAAGTTCCGACCTGCACGAATGGCGTAATGATGGCCACGCTGTCTCCAGCCGAGACTCAGTGAAGTTGAAATTGCGGTGAAGATGCCGTATACCCGCGGCTAGACGGAAAGACCCCGTGAACCTTTACTATAGCTTGGCACTGAACATTGAACCTACATGTGTAGGATAGGTGGGAGACTTTGAAGTTGTGACGCTAGTCATGATGGAGTCGTCCTTGAAATACCACCCTTGTAGTTTTGATGTTCTAACCTAGGTCCCTTATCGGGATTAGGGACAGTGCCTGGTGGGTAGTTTGACTGGGGCGGTCTCCTCCCAAAGAGTAACGGAGGAGCACGAAGGTTGGCTAAGTACGGTCGGACATCGTACGGTTAGTGCAATGGCATAAGCCAGCTTAACTGCGAGACATACACGTCGAGCAGGTACGAAAGTAGGTCATAGTGATCCGGTGGTTCTGAATGGAAGGGCCATCGCTCAACGGATAAAAGGTACTCCGGGGATAACAGGCTGATACCGCCCAAGAGTTCATATCGACGGCGGTGTTTGGCACCTCGATGTCGGCTCATCACATCCTGGGGCTGAAGTCGGTCCCAAGGGTATGGCTGTTCGCCATTTAAAGTGGTACGCGAGCTGGGTTCAGAACGTCGTGAGACAGTTCGGTCCCTATCTGCCGTGGGCGTTGGATGATTGAAGGGAGCTGCTCCTAGTACGAGAGGACCGGAGTGGACGAACCGCTGGTGTTCGGGTTGTCATGCCAATGGCATTGCCCGGTAGCTACGTTCGGAATCGATAACCGCTGAAAGCATCTAAGCGGGAAGCGAGCCCTAAGATGAGTCATCCCTAGGAATTTAATTCCTCTAAAGAGCCGTTCGAGACTAGGACGTTGATAGGCATGGTGTGTAAGCGTTGTGAGGCGTTGAGCTAACATGTACTAATGACTCGAGAGGCTTAACCATACAACCCAGATGGGTTTTACTGAAAGCCTTAGACAGAATATCGACACTTGATGAAGTGCGAACTCAAACAAAGCAAATCAGCTTTCCGAATTATTATTAACGTGGTCCAGAGATGGACACGGTAATAAACAGAATTTGCTTGGTGACAATAGCCTTGTGGAACCACCTGATCCCATCCCGAACTCAGAAGTGAAACGCAAACGCGCCGATGGTAGTGTGGGGTCTCCCCATGTGAGAGTAGGTCATCGCCAAGCATCCAAATAAACAGAAAAGCCCTAGCCTAAACCGCTAGGGCTTTTCTGTTTATACGCTTCGCGAAAACTTATCTCGATGTCAACCCGCCGCTGAGCGGGATCCCCAGCTGCGCAATACATTGCTCCGCGCGACGCATCATCAAAATGCTGCGTATTTTAGGCAATGATGACTCGCCCCCATGCATCCCCTTCGGGGATAAAAGAAATTAGGTCATCGCCAAGCACCTAATTATCTCATTGAGATGTAACGAAGCCAGCTGAATAAGCTGGCTTTTTTGCGTCTGCAATTTGCAGAAATTGATATATTTTTCTTCCAACTTGCATGTTTCCCCACTATTTTTACTCACCAGCTCACCAGCTCACCAGCTCACCAGCTCACCAGCTCACCAGCTCACCAGCTCACCAGCTCACCAGCTCACCAGCTCACCAGCTCACCAGCTCATTTTTTAATTGTTGAGTTCCTTGTCGATCCTAGGCTTCCTTATTTCGTTCTTGTCCTATTACTTATACCAATCACATTAAATATCTAATCAGTTCACAGCCTCACAGTCATCTCAATCCAAGGCGCATTGACGCGGAAATAGTTATTCCCTTTTAAGTCAATGCAACACCGGAGTGGGATGCCGAAGGGCGGCTAACTGTTAACGGCATGGCAACGCGCTTTATACTGCGTTTAAGGTTTTCGACAGAGCACCACTATGCCTTCACTTCGCCTTGTCTAAAGCGCGTTGAACTCCCGCTGAATGAACAGATATTTAATACGATTGGTATTAATCCTGCGAATAGCTAAGAGCCTAAGGTCTACCTCGGGTAGCACTGTGGTTTATCTTTCGAGATAGCCGCTCCACAACAAACCGTATTGAGCCTCTAGCACCGCTTTGTGTTGGTATCAAGGGGACATTTAAGTTGTCAAAATGGATGATTTAATTTGTTAGATTGACCCCATTCCTCTTCTTCAATCAATTCCTTCAGAACGACATGCCTTTCTATATTCATTCAGAATCAAATAGCAGTGACTTGGATTGTGAAATCTGCATACTTTTTCACTTGGTTTATTCCTATGTCCGTTGTCTTCAATTTAGGAATCATTTTTTAGCCTAGGACATCATTTCGACTTAAATCCAGCATAGTGGGTATTTCATTATGGAATATTGAATTAATTGCCCGATTTATGAGGATTAATGACTGGCCGCCTTTGGATTTATTCAATATTGGTAAGACCAATTTACATTCACATGGTGTTTTTGTTATCAATTGGTTATGTTTGTAGCGGGTTAAGTTCAAGCTGATTTTCTTGTTGCGTGAGTTATTAATTTTTAAATGTGATTTTTTATTCAAAAATTCTTTGGTTTGGTGGTCGCTATGGGTCTGTCTACGAGAGACCCATAGTTTGTAAACCGCTCAACCGATTGAATGTTGAACTTGTGATGCGATAGCGATGGTTTGGGGCAATCGTACTTTTGATAGGGATTGAGAGAGTAAGGGGTAGGGGAGCTATGGAGGATGTAACGCAATCTTTATTGGATGCCGTTGGCATTATGTTTTTGGGGATGGGCTTAGTGTATTTATTTTTAGGTGTACTAATCCTTGGGATCCATTTAGTTGCGCGTTGGTGTGCAGTCGATGCTGCCTCTGCACGTTTTGCTAAAAATCATGCTAAAAGTCAGCAGAGGGTATCGCAATCTGATGCTAAGCCTTTAGATCCAAATGTGGTCGCTGCGATTTCATTGGCGGTAAAGCAGTATCGTTCACAGATTAAGTAATGGGGAGCAGTATGACTTTTGTATCTAATTCTACGACGGCAGTGGCTAAGCCATTATTTTTAACTGATGTCGTTTTGCGGGACGCGCATCAATCCATTTTAGCGACGCGCTTACGCATTGATGACATGTTACCGATAGCGCCACTACTCGATAAGATCGGCTTCTGGTCACTGGAATCTTGGGGCGGTGCAACTTTTGATGCCTGCATTCGTTATCTTGGTGAAGATCCTTGGGATCGAATTCGTGAGCTGAAAAAGGCCATGCCGAATACGCCGCAGCAAATGTTACTGCGTGGCCAAAACCTCTTAGGTTATCGCCATTATGCCGATGATTTAGTCACGCGTTTTGTTGAGCGCGCCCATACCAATGGCGTCGATGTATTTCGTATTTTCGATGCGATGAACGATGTTCGAAACCTCGAGACTGCGGTGAAAGCAGTGCGCCAAGTTGGCGGCCATGCGCAGGGGACGATTTCGTATACCACGAGTCCAGTGCATACCATAGAGACGTGGGTTGATATGGCAAAACGTCTCGAAGATATGGGATGCGATTCTTTGTGCATCAAAGATATGGCGGGCTTACTTAAGCCGATGGAAGCGTTTGAGCTTATTAGCCGACTCAAATCTCAGACGCAACTCGTGTTATCTATGCATTGTCATGCGACGACAGGGTTGAGTACGGCCACTTATCAGAAAGCCATTGAAGCGGGCATCGATGTGCTCGATACGGCAATTTCGTCGATGAGTCAAACCTATGGACATACTGCAACTGAAACTGTTATCGCTATGGTGGAAGATACTGAGCGCGCTACTGGTTACGATATGGTGTTGCTTGAAGAGATTGCCGCTTATTTTCGTGAAGTGCGCAAGAAGTACGCTAAGTTTGAAGGAGCGCTGAAAGGCATCGATTCGCGGATCTTACGTGCCCAAGTGCCTGGTGGCATGCTGACCAATATGGAGAGCCAATTAAAGGAGCAAGGCGCGGCCGATAAGATGGACTTGGTATTGGAAGAAATCCCCCGCGTTCGTGCTGATTTAGGTTTCTTGCCGTTAGTGACGCCCACATCGCAAATTGTCGGCTCGCAGGCGGTCATTAATGTGTTAATGGGTGAGCGTTATAAGTCACTGACGAAAGAGACTGAAGGCGTGCTTAAGGGCGAATATGGCGCGACGCCTGCGCCAGTAGATGCCGCATTGCAAGCCAGAGTGTTGCAAGGGGCTGAAGCTATTACATGTCGCCCTGCGGATTTATTAACGCCAGAGCTGGCTAAGTTACGGCTTGAGTTAGCTGATAAAGCACAGGAACAAGGCATTCGCCTATCTTCAGAGCATGACGATGATGTGCTGACCTATGCACTCTTCCCACAAATAGGATTGCAGCTCTTAAAGAATCGTGACGATCCAAGCGCCTTTGAGCCTAAACCTGAATTGACTTCAGCACTTGCTACTAATGCTGCGGATCGTGGCCCTGAAACCTACACGGTAACAGTCGAAGGGAAAGAGTACGTAGTTGAAGTCGCCACAGGCGGGGAGATCTCGCAAATCCAGCCACAGGGCCAAAGTGTTCATGCCGTGCAAACTGCTACGGCGAGCACTACGCCAACTGCGTGCCATGGAGAGATCAGGCTTGAAATGAGCGCGCCGCTGTCGGGCAACATCTTCAAAGTTCATGTTTCTCCAGGCGATAGAGTGTGTGAAGGCGATGTCGTGATCATCCTTGAGGCGATGAAGATGGAAACTGAAATTCGTGCTCAGGGCGATGGCATTATCGCTAAGCTCTGGGTGAAAGAAGGCGACTCAGTGTCTGTGGGTTCTCAATTACTGGCCTTGGCGTAGGAGTCATTATGGAAGGTTTAATGGCTTTTTGGGCCGAGACTGGTATTGCCCATTTTACTGGCGGGCAAGTGTTGATGATGGCAGTGGGCGCTTTGCTCTTGTATCTCGCCATTGTGCGTGGATTTGAGCCTTTGTTGTTGCTGCCCATTGGTTTTGGTGCAGTACTGGCGAACATTCCCCATGCGGGATTTACCGAAGAAGGTGGCATGCTGTATTACGCCTATCATGTGGGGATTGAGACTGGGGTGTTCCCACTGTTGATCTTTATGGGCGTCGGCGCGCTGACCGACTTTAGTGCCTTGATTGCCAATCCTAAAACCCTGTTGTTAGGGGCGGCGGCGCAGTTTGGGATTTTCGCGACATTGATTGGTGCGATAGCGCTGAACTTAGTGCCGGGCTTTGAGTTCACCATGAAGGACGCGGCGGCCATTGCGATTATTGGCGGTGCTGATGGACCTACGGCGATTTTCCTCGCCTCCAAACTGGCGCCTGAGTTATTGGGGGCGATTGCGGTCGCGGCTTATTCCTATATGGCGTTAGTCCCTATTATTCAACCGCCGATCATGCGCTTACTGACAACCCAAGCTGAGCGCGAAATTAAAATGGAGCAGCTGCGCGAAGTCAGCAAGAAAGAAAAGATCATTTTCCCTTTGATGGTGCTGGGATTAACGATCCTCTTCTTACCCGCGGCCACTCCGTTAGTGGGCATGTTTTGCCTTGGTAACTTGATGCGCGAATCGGGCGTAGTGGATAGATTATCGAAAACGGCGCAGAACGAGCTTATTAATATCGTCACGATTTTCTTAGGGTTAGCTGTGGGTTCTAAGTTATCCGCGGATCAATTCCTGCGGCTGGAAACCTTAGGGATTCTGGTTTTGGGTGCCTTGGCTTTCGGTGTTGGTACTGCCGCGGGGGTGTTGATGGCAAAGCTGATGTGTAAGCTGTCGGGCGGTAAAGTGAATCCGCTGATTGGCGCGGCAGGGGTGTCGGCTGTGCCTATGGCGGCGCGAGTCGTCAACAAAGTAGGGTTGGAAGCGAATCAACATAACTTCCTGCTGATGCATGCAATGGGGCCTAATGTGGCGGGGGTGTTAGGCTCTGCTGTGGCGGCGGGGATTTTACTTGCTGTTCTTGGGTAACGGATTGGGCTAATCACTGAGTTAACCGACTCGTGTTAACTGAATCGGGTTAACACGAGTCGGTAAGGGAGCGGGTTTAGCTTCGAACTTATTTCAATCGCTATGATTCCAATCGTTAGCTTAGTTTTATCACTAAGGCCAACTCAGTATTGAGTTGGCCTTTTGCTAAGCCGTTAACCACATTAACGTTATGAGGATTAAAATCATCCCTTCGCCTATGCCGATAATGTAGATAAAACCTCGTCTGCCTTGTTTTAGCGTGAGTTTGTTGGCTTTTAAAAATAACGCCCAAAACAAACATAGGATCAGCGGGATAAGGAAGAGTCTCGTCATTGTCTGTTCTGCTAAAATGTGAGTTAGAGTGGCTTCAGAGTCTAACAGCTTGATCTTATTTGGGTAACCTATTTTGCAGTTGATGAGGACCGTTGGAGTTGATTGGGGCTTTAAAGCCGACGGATTAAAGGCCGTTTGTTGAATAATAAAAAAGACCGCCTAAGCGGTCTCTTGATTTACATCATCTGCGCAATTTACGCAATTTACGCAATGTTACTGATGGTTTAGCGCAGTGGCTTCGATCCAGTATTGTTATTGCTGCGAACTCACAGGTGTAACGTCTTGGGTATCGTTCGAATAGAACTGCGCTTCATCGAGTTCATTTTCTGATTTACCAATCACGACTGCTGTCATCATATCGCCCGTCACGTTCGTTGCCGTGCGGATCATATCGATAATACGGTCAATCGCGGCGATAAAGGCAATGCCTTCAAGTGGCAGACCAATCACACCTAAGGTCACAGTTAACATCACCATTGCACTTCCCGGCACGCCAGCGGTACCAACAGAAGCGACGGTCGCAGTCACGGCAATCATCACATAGTCCAGTGTATCGAGCGGAATATTGTAAATCTGCGCGATGAAGATAGCGGCAATCGCAGGATAAATACCCCCACAGCCGTCCATGTTCATCGTCGCACCTAATGGCATCACAAAGGCGCTATAACGCTTTGATACGCCCATGGTTTCGACTGCACGTGTACTCGCAGGTAAAGTACCGAAACTTGAAGAAGTACTAAAGGCGACTAACTGCGCTGGCATAGCTTTGCGGAAAAATTGCAGTGGGCTTAAACCACCGACAAATTTCACTAAGCCACCGTAGACAAAGATGATGTGGATAAAGGCGGCAATGTAGATAGCCCCGATAAACTTACCTAAAGGCAGTAGAGTTGATAAACCGTATTCACCGACAACCCAAGCCATTAAACCAAACACACCGATAGGGGTTAGTTTTAAGACCATGCGAGTCAGTTGGAACATGACTTCTGCGCCCGCTTCTATGGTGCGTTTTAGCGGCTCAGCTTTCTCGCCGACTTTATTGATAGCGATACCCACTAACGCGGCAAACACGATAATTTGCAGTACCTTGCCTTCAGCCAGTGAGGCGAAAGGATTGACTGGTATCATATCGAGCAACACTTGTGCAAAACCGGGAATATTACGCTCGCGCACTTCCGTTGCCGTGAGCTGCATAGTGCCGCCCATGTCGATCATTGAACCTACGGCTAAGCCAATCAGCGAGGCAATCGTGCCTGTCAGCATGAACATGCCTAAGGTTTTAAGGCTCAAGCGTTTCAGGCTAGTTTGCGAGCCTAGCGACGTGATACTGACGACAATGGCACAAAATACCAAAGGCGCGACCAACATCTTAATGGCGCCAATGAACAGATCACCGAGTGGTTTTAGCACTGTGGCGCTTTCACCTAAAATAACGCCAACGAGCGCACCTAAGATAAAGCCTGCTAAGACTTTTTGCCAAAACGGAATGCGGCTAATGGTTTGAAGGATCATGCATATTCCAGAAAAATAAATTAAGAGTGAGCCAATAGACCTGCGATGATAGGATTCGTATTCAACGAGTTGAGCGTGATGTTAACGCGCTCTCAGTCATGCGCATGGTCATTGATTG
This sequence comes from Shewanella baltica, assembly GCF_900456975.1. Lineage (NCBI taxonomy): Bacteria > Pseudomonadati > Pseudomonadota > Gammaproteobacteria > Alteromonadales > Shewanellaceae > Shewanella > Shewanella baltica. The sequence goes on along the minus strand of NZ_UGYM01000002.1, from coordinate 3,520,199 downwards.
CCATAATTAAACCATTGTATCGACAGAGCTAGGGTTATAACAAACCGTTTTTCTTATAACTTATTGTGATAAGTGAGTTTGTTGTAAAAAGATTAAGTGAAACATTCAATTAACCCATGACAAACCTTATCGCCTTGAATACAAAAAGAGAGATTTATCATTGAGTAAGCCATTATGACTGAGTTAGGTATTATGTTCTCCGGCGCTTTTTTAGCGGCGACTTTGTTACCGGGGGGATCTGAAGTCTTACTCGTGGCGCTATTAAACAAAAACCCAGAGGCTTGGGTTGCGCTGGTCGTGGTGGCAAGTATTGGCAACACGTTGGGCGCGATGACCAGTTTCTATTTAGGCCGCTTAGGTCGCCTCGCAAAATCACCAGAAGCGTTAGCGACAGGTAAACACGCAAAGGGGCTCGCCATGATTGAACGCTACGGCGTGTGGGCGCTGTTACTCTCATGGGCACCGGTTGTTGGCGATATTCTCTGTTTATTGGCGGGCTGGGTGAGGTTGCCGCTAATTTCCTCTTTACTGATGATTTTAATCGGTAAAACAATTCGTTACTTAATTGTTGCCGCTGCCGTGCTGCAATGGATGGCTTGATGGCGTTAGGATGCATTTAATGGTTAAGGGCGGGGAGTGTTTTTCCGTTTAGACTGAATTTACTGTATAGATAGGAACTTAGTGTCAATTTTGCGAGTCATAAATCCCAATGCTTAATCATTTAAGCGCACTTTATTCTACGGACTTTGACTCAGCGGACTGTGAATAAGCGTACTATGACTAAGCGCATTGTGACGCTACACAGCGATGAATATACGCAGCACTATGATTATGAAGCTGTATTTTTGACCCATTGATGTATGAGGGGAATGTTTTGAAGAAATGGATATTAGCGGTCGCAATTTCTGCCGCACTCGCGGGCTGTGCATCTGAAACGACTACGGCGAACTTGCCCGCAGGCGTTAAACTTATTGAAAATGTGCAACTGGCCGATTCGCAAGTAGGGATCCCCTACAAAAAGTACCAATTAGCCAATGGGTTAACGGTTATTTTGCATCAAGATGATTCCGATCCCTTAGTGCATGTCGACGTCACTTATCATGTGGGCTCTGCCCGTGAATTGGCTGGCCGTTCGGGTTTTGCGCATTTATTTGAACACATGATGTTCCAAGGCTCGCAGCACGTCGCCGATGAACAACATTTTGAAGTGGTTACCGAAGCTGGCGGCACCTTAAACGGCACGACTAATACCGACAGAACCAACTACTTTGAAACCGTACCCAGCAATCAATTAGAGAAAATGCTGTGGCTTGAGTCGGACCGTATGGGCTTTTTATTGCCAGCGCTCACCAGTGAAAAATTTGAAGTGCAGCGCGAGACAGTGAAAAACGAGCGTGCACAGCGTATCGATAATCAGCCCTATGGCCGCATGAGTGAGCGTTTTAGCCAAGCCATGTATCCTGTCGGTCATCCTTATTCTTGGCCTGTGATTGGCTGGCCGGACGATCTTAATCGCGCCACAGTTGATGATGTTAAACACTTTTTCCAACGTTGGTATGGGCCTAACAATGCAACCCTGACCATAGGTGGCGATTTCGATGAAATGCAGACCTTAGCCTGGGTGAATAAATATTTTGGTGAAATCCCCCGCGGCCCTGAAGTCTCGTTAGAGCAAAAGGCGCTGGTTAACTTAGATAAAACGCGTTACATCTCCATGGAAGATCAAGTGCACTTGCCTTTGATCCGTATTGGTTTTCCAACCGTATACGCAAGGCATCCTGATGAAGCTGCGCTCGATCTGTTAGCCAATATTTTAGGCGGCGGCAAAACATCCTTGTTATATAAAAACTTGGTGAAGGATGGTTATGCCGTGCAGGCCAATGTCAGCCACCCTTGCCAAGAGCTGGCGTGTCAGCTGTCGATTTATGCTTTAGCTAATCCTGAAAAGGGTGGCAAACTGGCGGATCTGGAACAACGTATCCTCGACTCTATTAAGGAGTTTGAGCAACGTGGCGTTACCGATGACGATTTGCAAAAAGTTAAAGTGCAGTTTGAGGCCGATACCATTTACAGCCTGCAAAGTGTTTCTGGCAAAGTGTCTGCCTTAGCGATGAACCAAACGCTGTCGGGCAATCCGAACATGATAGCTTCAGATTTGAGTCGTTATGCTAATGTGACCAAAGACGATGTGATGCGCGTGTTCAAGCAATACATTAAAAATAAGCCTATGGTGGTGATGAGTGTGGTGCCGCAGGGTATGACGTCACTTATCGCCCATGCCGATAACTTCACGCCAGCGACCTTGCCCATTGCGCAAACGGCGGTTGAAGGGGATTTGCCAAAGCCTGAACTTGTTTCAAGTTTTGATCGAACTAAGATGCCAGCATCAGGCGCCGCACCTGTGTTAAAGGTTCCGACAATATGGACAAAAACCTTAGCCAATGGCATAGAAGTCATGGGCACACAAAGCACTGAAACGCCAACGGTTGAGCTGATTGTGTACCTTAATGGCGGCCATAGACTGGTACCAGTTGAAAAAGCGGGCTTAGCAACGCTAACTGCGGAAATGCTCAATGAGTCGAGCCAGAAACGCAGCAGTGAAGCGCTTTCGCAAGCGTTAGAAATGCTCGGCAGTTCAGTCGACTTTAGTGCCTCTGAATATCAAAGTGCGATTAAAATATCGACGCTGACAGCGCATTTAGATGAGACGCTGGCGATTATGGAAGAAAAGCTCTTCCAGCCAGCCTTCAACGAAGCGGACTTTACCCGAGTAAAACAGCAGCAGTTACAGCAGATCCAGCATATGCAGTCTGATCCTAGCTACCTTGCTGATACGGCGTTGTCGTCTTTGTTATACGGTAAAGACAATGCCTTAGGCGTGAATGACATAGGTACGCTCGATTCAGTCGCTGCGCTCACGTTAGCCGATGTAAAAGCGTTTTATGCCCAGCAGTATCAAGGCGGTAACGCTAAAATCGTCACAGTCGCCAATTTACCTGAATCAGTATTATTGCCTAAGTTAGCGGGATTGAGTCAGTGGCAAGGGGCCGCAGTTGTGGTGCCGCCACTTAAGCCATTCCCAGCATTAAAAGGCGGTACGATTTATCTGATTGATAAACCTGGCGCAGCGCAATCGGTGATCAATATCGCCAAGCGCGCATTGCCCTATGATGCCACAGGCGATTACTTTAAATCTTACCTGATGAATTATCCGCTCGGCGGCGCATTCAATAGTCGTATCAACCTGAATTTACGTGAAAATAAAGGTTATACCTATGGCGCTCGCACCAGTTTTGCGGGCGGTGCTGAAGTCGGTGATTTTGTCGCATCAAGTAACGTTCGTAGTGATGTGACGGCGAAAGCACTCACTGAGTTTGTAAAAGAAATCAGTGCGTACCAGCAAAAGGGTATGACGGATACTGAACTTGCCTTTATGCGAAATTCAGTCTCGCAAGGCCAAGCACTTGATTATGAAACGCCGTATCAAAAAGCGGGCTTTATGCGAATGATCCAACGTTACCAATTGAGCCAAGATTTTACGACTCAACAGGATAAGATCATTAATACTGTAACAAAAGATGAACTCAATGCCCTCGCGGCTTCCGAGCTAGATATCAATAAAATGGTGATTCTAGTGGTGGGAGATAAAGCGAAAATCGAAGCAGATTTAGCGGCATTGGGCTATCCAATTGAAACTTTAGTATTGTAAATTGGTATTTCGCCCTTATATAGGTGAGAGGCGGGTACGTTAATTAACGACTATTCGTCACATATTTACCGGATTTACATCGAAAGACGGTGACAGCATTAGCTGTCACCGTCTGCTTTTAACAGTACAAGTTGTGAATTTGGCTTGCCCCACAGACAGGTTTAGATTTATTTTGAGGCGTATTTTGCAAGATAAGCCTCAAAATAAAGGTCTGACTGTTAACCTTGTCGCGATAGCGAATCACCAATTAGAGAAGCGCAAATTGAAGTCATTCAATGAATTAGTACAACATCTCTCGGACGCCCATGGGCGCACCGCACTCTTGGGTATGTTACGTGGCATAGAACGTGAGGCGTTGCGGATTGATGAGTCGGGTTATCTCGCCACCGATTCGCATCCTGAAGCCTTAGGCTCAGCGTTAATGCATTCGCGTATTACGACGGATTACAGTGAGGCCTTGCTCGAGTTTATTACTCCGGTAAATAATAATGTTGAGCAATTGCTAAACGGATTAACTGAAACTCACGCCTTCAGCGTGCGCCATTTAAATGGTCAGCGTCTGTGGCCTGTGAGCATGCCTTGTTATGTGAAGGACGAGAAACAGATCCCCGTTGCCCGTTATGGTTCATCAAATACCGGTATGATGAAAACCTTATATCGTAAGGGCTTAACCTATCGTTACGGCGCCTTGATGCAGATTATTTCTGGGGTGCACTTTAACTTTTCGGTATCGCAAGAGTTATGGCAAAGCCTGTACGAATTGAGCGATAAGCAGTTAAGTTACGATGATTTTATTTCTGAATCCTATTTTGGCTTGATCCGTAACTACCGCCGTTTAGTCTGGGTGCTACCTTATTTATTTGGTGCCTCACCAGCGTTATGTAGCTCTTTCATTAAAGATCAAAAAACCGATCTCAAGTTTGAAAAAACGGGTCACGGTACTTTGTATCTACCCTATGCGACTTCGTTGCGTATGAGCGATTTAGGCTATACCAACAAAGAGCAAGAAGAGCTGAATATCAGTTATAACTCTTTGCCTGAGTATCTGGCTGGCGTGAATGCGGCCATCAAAATGCCTTCGGCAAACTTTGCCAATATCGGCGTTAAAGTCGATGGTGAGTATCGTCAGCTCAATGCTAACGTATTGCAGATTGAAAACGAGTTCTACTCGCCAATACGTGCAAAACGGGTGACGCGCAGTGGCGAGAAGCCGTCAGAAGCCTTAGCCCGTGCCGGGGTGGAATACATTGAAGTACGTGCTTTAGATGTTAATCCATTTAGCCCGATTGGCATTGAGGCGACCCAAGTGCGCTTCCTCGATTTATTCCTGCTCTATTGTTTATTAACGCAGTCGCCTAAGTCTGAAGCCAGCGAAGAGGCGAGATTAAGCGCGAATCTTAAAGCTGTAGTGCTTGAAGGCCGTAAACCTGGGCTTGAGTTATTAACCGCAGACGGTTCACGTTCGCTTAAATCTTGGTTAGAAGAGTTGTTTGATGCCCTGCAACCTTTGGCGGTATTGCTCGATGGTGAGGCGACGGATTATCAAGTGGCGTTAGCCCATTGGCGTAAAGCGGTTGAAGATCCTAACTTGACCCTGTCGGGACAAGTGCTGCAAAACGTGATCAACAAAGGCCAAGATCATGGTCAGTGGGTGATGACGTTGGCGCAGCAATACTATCAATTCTTTGTCGATTATCCCTTGTCGAGCGAGACTGTTGCGCAGTATCAAGCCGAAGCATCTAGCTCGCTTAACAAACAGGCCGAGCTAGAAGCGGCGCAGCGTTCAGTTTCGTTTGATGATTATCTGGAAGATTACTTTGGAGCTCAGTCGTGAAAGGGGGCTTATTCTCTTTCACTCGCTTGCGTATCAGCGCAGCTTTGATTGGGGCCAGTGCCTTATTATCAGGCTGCGCCGCTTCACCAGAAGATCCACTGGGCTGTGGCACTGTGTCGGGTTATTTGCAGCCCGATGCCAGCACTCACTGGTATCGCGTCGTCGTGACCCATTTAAACGGTCAGGCAGTGGTCTCTAAGCCTAATTATCAGCTATCGCCCGGCGAATATGAGTTTACTGTCGCGGAACTGATTGATGATCCTAGCTTGTCGGTCACGCTTGCCGCACGAACGCCTAAGGTATTTAAGCTCAATGTTGAGAGCCATCAGCGTTATCATATCGGTGCGCTATTTCACACCGATAAGCGTTATATGGGCAAAGACACGGGATATTGGGAACCGGGTGTGTGGCAGCAAGAAGAGCATGAGTGTCAATTTGAGCTGAGTCCCGAAACGAAATAGCCAAAGCGTTAAGCTCAAGTGCTAAGCCAGCAACATCCGATTTAAGTCAGATTGATTTACCCCTTGCGCTTAGATCTTCTAAGCGCAAAAAAGCTTTTTATGCTTGCCTCAGACTGAGTCTATGACATCATGGAGCCAGCTAACTCTCCAAAGAATATGATATTAATGAATAAACCCTCCGCTATCTTACTCTGCGCAAGTCTCGGCATCTTGTCTGGTTGCGCGACGTCTCCGCCTAAGTCTCCTGAAAATTTGTGTGAGATATTTCAAGAACACCGAGATTGGTACGATGCCGCTAAAGACGCCCGTGACAAATGGGGCGTGCCAGTGCATGTGCCGTTGGCGATGATGTATCAAGAGAGTTCATTCAAGCACAATGCCGCGCCACCGATGGAATACTTTCTAGGATTTATCCCTATTGGCCGTGCCAGCGATGCCTATGGTTATGCGCAGGCTAAGACCATGACGTGGGATGATTATGTGCGTGAGACGGGCAACAGTTGGTCGAGCCGCGGTGATTTCGATGATGCTATGGATTTTATGGGCTGGTTTATCAGTAAAACCCATAAGATTAATGGCGTGTCTAAATGGGATGCGCGGGCCCAGTATCTTAATTATCACGAAGGCTGGGGCGGTTATCGCCGTGGCAGTTACAAGTCTAAGGCGTGGTTAGTGAAAGTAGCTAACAAAGTGGATGCGCGATCTAAACGTTACGCGGCGCAATATAAAACCTGCCAAAAAGATTTGGATTCATCTTGGCTGTGGCGTTTATTCTTTGGTTAGGGTTAGGGTTAGGGTTAGGGTTAGGGTTAGGGTTAGGGTTAGGGTTAGGGTTTGGCTAGAGCTTAGCTAGAGTCTAGTTTGATCCCATTGTCAGCCATTTGAATGAGAGTCTATGGCTGATTTTAGGTGTTTAACTCAGATATTTAATTGAGAGAGTTAATCGAAGTAATCAGTTGAGATAGTCAACTCTGATATTCAACTTCAATACTTACTGACTTTTGATATTGGACAGTTGATAGCGGCTGTAGTACCTGAGTTCAACGAACTTATTGTGCTTTCACCGCGAAAGTTTCTAATGCTTTAATGGCTTTCTTCTTCGCGCGCTTTTGCTCATACATGGCATGATCTGCAGTCTTAAAGGATTGATACCAATCGGTTTCAAACGGAGCAATCCCAAAACTAAAAGCGAGGCTAAGCTCTGAGCCTTGATTCAAGGTTTTGCGCATATTATCTAAGTCCTGCTCGATTTGGGTTAGCGGTCCATGGCATAAAGCGACAAACTCATCGCCACCAAAACGGGAAATAATGCCCTTATTTTGCCAATAGGTCAGTATGGCTGTGGCTGTGCGCTTAATGGCAACATCGCCTGTCTGGTGCCCATAGGCATCATTAATGGCCTTGAGATTATCCATATCGATAATAATCAAAAAGCTGCCAAGGTGAGGTTTGTGCTGCCAGTGGTGCAGTTCATCTTCAAAATTCTTTCGATTATAAAGCCCTGTGAGGGGATCGAAATTCGCAAGTTTAGTGATCTGCTGTGACTTCTGATAGAGCGCAATGGCATTACTGGCTTCGTGGGTCAGGATAGAGACAAGGTTGCGGTCGTAATCGCTAAAGGCACCAAGGCTACTGCTGTCGAGATTGAGCATGCCATAGAGCTTGCCATCGATACGGATAGGGCTAGACAGTGTTGAGCGTATCGGCTGCTTCGACACTGTGAGTAACACTCTTTGATCATCTTCCGTTAAGGTGCTGGCCGCATTGATATTTTTCATATCATTGATGACCACGACCTGATCGCATCTCCCCTTAGTGAGCCGATATTCAAAGGTTTGCTCTAAGGTAAAATCCAGTTGTCTGAGTTTTGCTAAATCGAGCCCCACGACAGATTCGAAATGCAGTTTGTTATTGGCTTCGTTGACTTTAATGATGCTGCCCATTTCGGCACCATTAATCACGTATACGGCTTTGTTGAGCAAGGCGTCGAGAAAAGCATGCTCATTTTTATAATGGCTTGAGAGGTGCGCGAGCTCGTAAATGGCATCATTGATGGTGACGACTTGCTCTAAATGCTCCCACAGTCGAGTTAAACGACCTTGATGCAAATAGTAAATCAGGCTGTAGGCAAAAATGTAAATGATGCAAACAAACAGTAATGGCAGGATAGTCCAACCTTCTGTGGGTGCATTAAAGATAAATAGCAGGACGAATAGACATATCGGCACGATGAGCAATAGCAGATGATAGCGATAATCTAAGCGATCTATGGTCTTACGTTTGAAATTATCCCTTAATTTCACTCGAGTATTCCTTTATCCGTGTCATTGCTAGCCACAATTGAATGCTATACATCACTAACGTATCTACACTGAGTTCTGTTAAGTATATAACGAAAATTGAAATATAAACTGATATGAAACTGCGAACAATTTCATATCAGTGATTTTGGTACTAAATACTGAATTAACGCGAATTTTCTGCGTATTCGGCCAATATCCAGGCTAAAGGAGCTTGGTATTGGATGGGCATCCACGTTTGCAGTGCGGCTATGCTCTGGTTGAGCACAGCTTGATTTGGCACTGATAGGTTCAAATGGCCAACTTTACGACCAGGGCGCACTTCTTTGTTGTACCAGTACAACTCAGCATTGGGCAAACTTAACCAGCGTGGATCATTATCAATCCCGATAAGATTGACCATAACACACTGAAAATTCACTTGTGGCTGTGGGATCGCAATTCCGCAAAGTGCACGCAAATGCAGCTGGAATTGATCCATATGGGTTCCGGCTTGAGTCCAATGGCCTGAGTTGTGCACTCGCGGTGCCAGTTCATTCACCAATAACTCATCGCCAACACGGAAGCATTCCATCGCCATCACGCCAACGTATTCAAGCTCATGCATAATGGCGCTGAGCATAGCTTCGGCTTGGGCTTGCAAAGGGCTTAAGCGTGTCAGTGGCGAAATCGACGCCATTAAAATGCCATCTTGATGTAAGTTCAGCGTCAGCGGATAAAACACGCATTCGCCTTCGCGAGTACGGACGCCAACTAATGATACTTCTTCATCAAAATTAATCGCTTGCTCAGCAATTGCAAGGTTACGCCAATTGTTTGGAATATCACCCGCTTCGGCTTGTTTAAGCCAGTGTTGACCTTTACCGTCATAACCACCGGTACGGCGTTTCATCAAGACTCTTGGGCCATAGTGCTGATACAGGGTATCGACTTGGGTGTTATCGTCAACTAAGGTCCAAGGCGCTGTGGGAACACTGAGCTGGTCGAGTAGACTTTTTTGGCTAAAACGGTCGGCTAAACGGCTAAATACCGGACCATTAACAAAATGGGGGTGTGAGCTGAGTTGTAAGCTAAGGGCGGATTCAGGCCACTGTTCGCGCTCGGCGGTGATGATGTCGTGTGGCGCGAGTGGCAGGATGTCATCCGTAGGCGTCATGATATCAACGGCGTTAACTTCAATCGCCAATGGCTCGCCAGCGTGGGTCAACATAGCGCCCAGCTGACCATTACCTAATACCCAAACTTTAGGTTTAGTGTTTGTCTGGGTCATTAAACTTCCCTCGGATCTGGATTGTCCAGTACCGCACGGGTCTGTTCTTCTCTGAAAGCGTCAACACGAGCCGCTAATTCTGCATCGTTATTCGCAAGGATTTGGCAGGCCAATAATCCCGCATTGAATGCGCCCGCTGTGCCTATCGCTAAAGTGCCAACGGCGATGCCTTTTGGCATTTGAACGATAGACAATAAGCTATCCATACCTGACAGGGCTTTACTTTGGACTGGGACACCTAATACGGGTAAGCGAGTTTTAGAGGCAATCATACCGGGTAAGTGCGCTGCACCACCGGCGCCACCAATGATGATTTTAAAACCACGATCGGCGGCAGAGGCTGCAAACTCCATGAGTTTATCTGGCGTTCTATGGGCGGAAACCACTTCAACATGATAAGGCACTTGCAGTTTATCCATTATCTCAGCGGCGGCTTCCATCGTGGGCCAATCACTTTTAGAACCCATAACAACAGCAACAAGGGCTTGCATGATAACTCCTTAACTCACTAATTTTAATTATATTTTGACCTTGTTTCAGGTCTAGGTACAGTTGATGCTTGTCTAGCCGTCACCGGTAGCAAGCATCATGGCGCTGAATAATACCATGATCCTCGTCATTTCTGCCCGTTTTTGCGAGCGAAAAAACGTCTTTTGCTGCGATGAATGGCTTGAGTAATTGAGCCATAAAAAAGACCAATCCTGAGATTGGCCTTTGATTTAAGTCAGCAGCATTAAGCCGCTGAAATTGCGCTGCGGGTTTACTGTGTCTGCTTATCCGCAGTGATTTCTGTTTGCTGAGTGATAACTGGCGCTTCGGCCATGGCTTCTCGTAGGGTCGAGTAAAACTTCAACACGCCCTCAATCGGCTGGATCTTGGCTCTTGCTAGCGTTCGAATGGGCTGGAACTGTAGATCGGCAATAATCAGCTTAGTCTTATTTGCTTTACATTTTTCAATCAGTTTTGTCAGCGCGGCTAAGCCTCCAGCATCCAAAATCGAGACCCCATCGAGATACAGCACTATCACTTGTTTATCTTCGGTGAGGCTGGCGATTTCGGAGAAAATGCGATCGGCAGCGGCGAAAAATAGCGGCCCGTTAATTTTGAGAACAGCCCAATCGGCGGGTAACTCTTGATCGACATAACGCTTGTTGGTGCTGATATCGTAAAGCCTTGTCATCTCGGCAATTTCCTTCATAAACAGCAAGGCGGCGAGAATGATCCCCACGCTGATGGCAATGACCATGTCGAATATAACCGTTAATGAAAAACAGCTAACAAAGACCATGATATCGCTGGTGGGCGCGGTTTTAACTAAATGCAGCGCTTTGTGGGCCTCACTCATGTTCCAAGCTACGACGAGTAGCAGGGCAGCCATGGCCGACATCGGCAAGTAGGCGAGTACGCCCGCTAAGGCGACTAAACCAAACAATACCACTATGGCGTGGATCATGGCCGCAATTGGACTCTGTGCGCCCGCTTTGACGTTCGCCGCGCTACGGGCGATTGCCGCTGTCGCTGGAATCCCGCCAAAAAACGGCGTGATGATATTACCTATGCCTTGGCCCAGTAACTCACTGTTGGCACTATGGCGTTTGCCTGTCATACCATCGAGCACCACAGCACATAGTAGCGATTCAATCGCCCCTAACATGGCAATGGCAAAGGCGGCAGGTAACAAGGCTTGAAAGGTCGCGAGATTAAATTGAAAAGCTTGGCCATTGGCGCCAGCTTGCAGCCAAGGCCACTCGAAACTCGGCAATACTGCAGGGATCCCCATGCCTGTGGTGCCATCACTCAGTTGATAGTGAAAACGGGTTCCTATGGTTTCTATATCAGCGCCCATGGCATTGAGCACCAAGGCGAGGATAGTGCCGAGTATGATTGCCGGAAGGTGCGCTGGAACAGGTGTTTTGAGTTTAGGCCAAAGTAGCATAGTCGCTAGGGTGGCGCTTGCAACCAGTAAGCTAGGTAAATGGATTGAAGGTAGCGCTTGGGCTAATGCCATTAGCTTGGCCAGATATTGCTCCGGCATATGAGCAATTTCGAGCCCGAAAAAGTCCTTTAGCTGCAAGGTGGCAATCACTACGCCAATCCCTGCGGTAAAACCTAAGGTGACGGATTCGGGAATATACAGAATCAACCGACCTAGGCGCAGCGTCGCCATGCCGACGAGTATCATTCCCGACATCACAGTCGCGATTAATAATCCTGCTAAACCAAACTGTTGGGCTATGGGGTAGAGCAATACCACAAATGCCGCTGTCGGGCCGGACACGCTGTAACGTGAGCCGCCAGACATGGCGATAATAAAGCCGCCGACAATGGCGGTATACAAGCCGTATTGAGGCGCAACACCACTGGCAATGGCTAATGCCATCGCTAATGGAATTGCAATAATACCCACAGTGAGACCGGCAAGAAGATCTTGCCCAAAACGTTTAAACGAATACTTATCCTTCACGCAAGCTTCTGTGAGTGCGTGGGCGATCCTTAGGGAAAATAAATGAGCTGAGTGTGACACAAGAGGGTCCCATAGCGAGGCTAGCAACAAGCTTCTATTTTAGTGGCCAGATTGAATGTGCAGTGTGATCTTGCCGGCAAAAGCGATTGAAAATACTTTGTTTTGTATAAATAGTGTGCTTGGAGGCGGTTTGATTCTCATTTAAGCATGTTTTGCAAAATATCGAGATGTTTTAACCCTTTTGCTAATGCGGGCCGTTTACAGCTTTAGGTCAACATCAAAGGCATTCCACATGAAAACAAAATATTTCCCCAAAACCGTTTCAGTTTCCGATCCAACTCTCTACCAGCAACGGGGAAACGGTATCCCATCGGTGAGCAATACGGCTGCTCTATTACTGGTCGCAGTGAGTTTAACGGCCTGTGGTGGTAAAGGCGCCGAAGTTGAACATCGACAAGCCGAGCAACGTCATCAAGAAGCGTCGCAGCGCCAAGCAGAAATGCGTGATGCCGCTAAGGTTGAGATGGCGAGAGTGGCGGCGCCGATGCAAATGTCTAGCAATGGGGCAGTGATGGGGATGAGCATAGCGCCAATGCCGCGTGACTATGCCGCGATTCCGTTAGCGCAAAATAAATTCGAGCAGCAAGTGCAAAATGGCATCATGGTGGCAGGGGAGATCCCGGTATCGACGTTTTCCATCGATGTCGATACTGGCAGTTATGCCACCTTAAGACGGATGTTGAGGGAAGGGCGATTACCCGAGAAAGGCACTGTCAGAGTTGAGGAAATGCTCAATTATTTTGCCTACGATTATCCCTTACCCGCTAAAAACTCGGCGCCGTTTAGTGTGACGACAGAGTTTGCGCCCTCACCCTATAATGATGACATGATGCTGCTGCGGATTGGCCTTAAAGGTTATGACTTACCTAAATCTCAGTTAGGCGCCAGCAACTTAGTCTTTTTGCTCGACGTGTCAGGCTCTATGGCGTCAGTGGATAAATTGCCTTTACTGCAAACGGCATTAAAGCTGCTAACAGCGCAGTTAAGCGCGCAGGATAAAGTCTCTATTGTGGTTTATGCTGGGGCCGCTGGTGTGGTGCTCGATGGCGCGTCGGGGAACGACACTCAAACCTTGACCTATGCGTTAGAACAATTAAGTGCCGGTGGTTCAACCAATGGTGGGCAAGGGATCACGCAAGCCTATCAATTGGCCAAAAAGCATTTTATCCCCAATGGCATAAATCGAGTCATCCTCGCGACCGATGGTGATTTCAATGTTGGCGTGACAGATTTTGATGATTTGATTGCCTTGATTGAAAAGGAAAAAGAGCATGGCATTGGGCTAACGACCTTAGGGTTTGGTTTGGGCAATTACAACGATCAACTGATGGAGCAATTGGCGGACAAGGGCAATGGCAACTATGCCTATATCGATACGCTGAATGAAGCGCGTAAAGTGCTGGTGGACGAGTTGAGTTCGACCTTATTCACTATCGCCAAAGATGTGAAAGTGCAGGTGGAGTTTAATCCGGCCTTAGTCTCGGAATACCGTTTGATTGGCTATGAGAATCGCGCCTTAGCACGGGAAGATTTTAATAACGATAAGGTGGATGCGGGCGAGATTGGCGCGGGTCATACAGTAACAGCCTTGTATGAGTTAAGGTACGTTGAAGCCGGGAATAGGATGAATGATAAACTCAGATATGGCGTTGATGCTCAAACGGGGCAAGAGAAATACAGCCGTGAAGAAATTGCTTTCCTTAAATTGAGATACAAGTTGCCAGCACAAACGCAGAGCCAATTACTGAGTTATCCCATCAGGTTAGATCAAAGCGTTAAACAGCTCGAGCAAGCAAGTGATGATTTTAGATTTGCCGCCGCGGTTGCAGGGCTAGGGCAATTACTGAATGGCAGTCACTATCTACATCAATTTGATTATACTAAGTTAAGCTTACTCGCACGTTCAGCATTAGGGGATGATCCCTTTGGTTATCGTCATGAGTTTGTGCGGTTAATCGAAACCGCAGCGGCGATAGAGCAATCTAATCAGATGCCAATTAAGGACACATTCGATGGCTCGGATAAACCTTTTCCTCCCCAAGATAAACTCCATGGCGAGCCAGTGAGAGATAAGAGCAATCCGCGTAATGAGAGATTACAATAGTAAAAGTGAATACAGGGGGTTAACCCAAATGACGAGGAATTTCCCGTGGCATTAGCAATACCGCAATTACCAACCCATGAGCACTCAGATGAGCAATTGATGTTGTGCTATGCCAAGGGCGATTCAAAAGCATTTGAGCAGTTATACCTGAAGCACAAAGGCGCGCTTTATCGCTACTTTGTGCGCCAGTTAGGTGATAAGCAGTTAGCTGAGGATTTATATCAAGAAACATGGGGACGGGTGATCCGCGCAGCGGCTAACTACGAGGCCAGTGCTAAGTTTACTACTTGGCTATATCGTATCGCCCATAACTTATTGATTGATCATGTGCGAGCGGTAAAACCCGTCGATTTAGTCGCCACTGATGAGGACGAAACTGGACTCGATACTTTTGTGGCAGGTGAGCAAGATAAGCCCGACGTGCAGTGGCAAGAAGCGCAAAAGAGTTTATTGCTAAAGACCTGCATCGCACTGTTACCCCAAGTCCAGAAAGAGGCATTTATCCTGAACATTGAAATGGGTTTTACGGCTGCCATCATTAGCGACATTGCGGGCGTGACTTTAGAAGCGACTAAGAGCCGTATTCGCTACGCTTACCAAAGTCTAAAGGATTGCGTCAGCGCGAAATGGCAGGAGGCGGGTCATGAGTAATTCATCTTCAAATGCCGATGAGATTGCGCTGCAACAACAGGTATTAGCTTGGTATCGCAAACAGGCTTTAGAAGTTCCACCACAGCAACTCGATCAAGATATCTTGCAGCTGGCGCAAACTCACATAGCTGAAATGCATCAAAGTAAAATAACTGCTGTTGAGTCTCCAACTTCCGTCTGGCGACGCCATCCTTGGGCGTTATCGAGCGCGGCATCTTTGGTGCTTGTTGTGGGTTTACTTGTACTGAATCGGCCGCAAATCGAAGATGTTATGACTCCAAGTCCAATGGCAATGAGTGCTCCGGCGCCACAAGCCATGACGAGAATAGCAGATACGCAAGCGCTGCAATCCTCAAATATGCAAGCAGAAGCTGTGGCTAAACATGAAATACAAACTCAAATGCAGCAAGCGAAGGCCGCAGCGGGTGCGCTTGAGCGACAACATGATGCAAGCAGCCCTGCCATAGTTGCAAGGTCGATGAATGCACCCAGCGCGGCTGAGTCTGCAGACATAGATAAAGTGCCACTCGCAGAGTCTTTGCATCAGTTACATGCCTTCATCGAAGCGAAGGAGACTGAGCAAGCATTGGTGCTTGAGCAACAACTGCTTAAGGAGTATCCACAACTCGCCGTTGAGGCTGCAGATAAAGCGCTGCTAAGCGAACAACAGCTCGAATTTAAAAAGTTACAACAGCAGCTACATCAGCTTGCTAAATAAGTGTGTTGTTGTGGTTTTAGTAATAAAAGCGTGATGATCAATCATAACGTGGTGAGAAAACCGCTAAATGCCCCTGAGATTTGGATAGACGTGTTAGTGTTTGTGGTCTGTTTACTGTTTGGTATGTGATTTACTTGATCAACGTCATAAAGTGAACAGGATTTAGCCTGCTATATTGGTGTTAGTCTACGACTTGACTAGTATCAATAGTCAGATCCATATTCAGGAGGCATTATGCTTAAAAGACTCATGCATGATCATAAACATATAGCTGTATTGCTAAATGTTTTAAAAAACAAGCAGATGAAGCTGTCAGAAGGTGAGTCAATCAACTTCATCGTGGTACGCGATATCGTTGAATATATGCAAGGATATGCTGAGCGTTGCCATCATCCGGTTGAAGACATTATTTATGCCTACTATCTTGCACATAAAGCTAATGACAGTATCGATAAGTTGAGTGCCGAACACGAGTTAGTGATCCAAGCCTCAGCGGCTTTGATGACGACGTTGAATCTGATCCTCAGTGATATTGTGGTTGCCCGTGAGAAACTGATTGTTGATTTTGCAGATTATGTCGCATTACAAGAGCGGCATATGCAAATGGAGGAGCGGGAAATATTCCCGTTATTGGCCAAAACCTTGACTGAACAAGATTGGCAACTGATTGAGTCTGAGTGTCAGAAATCCTTGATTGATGATCCTTTATTCTTAGATCGCGAGCAGAAAGAATTTGAGGATTTGCGGGCTTATCTAACAATGGCTGACTAGCATTGATTCACTCATTGGGCTCACTTTGCGGGTTTGAGAGTGGGGTTTAATACTACAGAGTGACGTGTTTTTTGCGCTAGCTGTTGTTGCTCGCGAGTCACTCACGATTTATGAGAGCTGGCCTTGGTTGATTAGAGCTAAGCTAAGCTTAGCTTAGCATTAGCCATATAGCGCTAGTCATTTAGCGATAGCCATATTGTCGTAATGGGGAGTTTAGGGGGCTCGCGCTTGCAGCCGTAATCGACGCATTTTTCATTTCACACGCTTAACAGTATTCCCTCTTATTTCCCGCCACATTCAATATCACAAATAAAAAAAGCGCCTAAGGCGCTTTTCTTGTTCATGTTTAAGATGATGGTTTAGATCATCTCAACATGTGATTACAACTGGATGGCATCAATGTCGTAGTTAAAGTTATTATCGATTTCTTGGAGTTCTTTGAGCAAACGATGCTTATCTTTCAACGCTTCGATCTCACGCCATTTACGCTTTTTATTGGAGCCTCGCGAACGATCGGGTCTTTCAACGACTTCATCTAGCGCACAACCATAATCTAAACGATCCATGGCAACCTCCTGTTGTTGTATGTTTTGTCAGCGATTAAATAACATATTTTTAAAACAGGGTGCAAGAATTATGTTTCAATTGTGTTAAGTTGAAATGAACTTTGAGTGATATGTCGTTGATCTTAAGTGTGGATTTAGAGCGGGGAATAGTCGAAAATTTTAATAAAAATAAAAGGATAAAATTAAAAAGCCAGCAATTGCTGGCTTTTTGTTCGATTAGATTTTGCCTTGTCGATAAAGGTTAATCAATGCGTTACTTGAGGCATCTAAGGCATCACAATCCTGGCTTGCACCTATGCGTGTTAACACATCGTTACCCAGATCCTTACCGAGTTCTACACCCCATTGATCGAAGGAGTTAATGTCCCAAATTGCACCTTGAACGAAGGTTCTGTGTTCATACAGGGCAATCAAAGCACCTAAGGTACTCGGCGTGAGCTTATCCATGAGTAAGGTGTTGCTCGGCTTGTTACCTGGCATCACTTTATGTTTTGCGATCAACTGCTTTTCAGCCGCAGGTAATGCGCTATTAGCGAGTTCGGCTAAGGCTTCATCAAAAGTACGACCTTGCATTAAGGCTTGAGTCTGGCCAAAGCAGTTTGACGCTAATTGGTCGTGGTGCTCACCGATAGGATTATGACTTTGCAGTGGCATAATAAAATCGGCAGGGATCAGTGCAGTACCTTGATGCAACAGCTGGTGGTAGGCATGTTGGCCATTAGTACCTTCGCCACCCCAAATCACCGGACCTGTACTGTAGTCAACATCCGTCCCGTTTAAGGTGACAGACTTACCGTTACTTTCCATATCGAGCTGCTGGAAGTAAGCGGGTAGACCACGCAGATAATGATCGTATGTCAGTACAACATGGGACTGAGCATTGAAGAAGTTACCGTACCATAGGGATAATAAGCCCATGATCACTGGCATATTTTCTGTCAGCGGCGCATTGGCGAAATGCTCATCCATTTGGTGCGCACCTGAGAGCAAGGCTCTGAAGTTATCCATGCCAATCAAGAGTGCTATCGGTAAACCAATCGCTGACCAGAGTGAGTAACGACCGCCAACCCAATCCCACATTGGGAAAATGTTGTCTGCATCAATACCAAAATCAGTCGCTTTAGCGACGTTTGACGTCACTGCGACAAAGTGTTTTGCCACATCCGACTGCAAACCGCCTTTTGCTAAGAACCATTCTCTAGCAGTGAGTGTATTGGTTAAGGTTTCCTGTGTTCCAAAAGACTTGGACGACATGATGAACAGAGTCGTTTCAGGATCCAGTAATTTCAGCTTCTCACTGATTGAAGTACCGTCGACGTTTGCCACAAAGTGACATTTCAACTCTGGGTTCCAATACGGGCGCAGCGCCTGAGAGACAATTTTTGGACCAAGGAAAGATCCACCGATACCGATACTGACAATATCGGTTATCGCTTTACCTGTGTAACCTTTCCATTGACCCGACGTCACTGAGCTCACAAACCCTTGCATTTTATTCAGAGTTTGTTGAACTTCAGGAACGATGTCTTGACCCTCGGCAATAATCGACTGCTCCGCAGTGCTACGCAGCGCTGTGTGCAGAACGGCGCGCTTCTCGGTGGTGTTAATGATCTCACCAGCAAACATCGCTTTGATTTTTGCTTCAAGTTGACTATTGCTTGCCAACGTAAATAACAGATCAAGCGTTTCCGCCGTTGCTCTGTTTTTAGAGTAATCCAGTAATAAACCACAGGCAGATAGCGACATTTTATTGAAACGTGCCGCGTCAGTGGCAAACAATTCCCGCATATGCGGCACATTTTTACTGTGTGCTGATAAAGCTTGCCATGTTGAGCTTTGGGTCAAGAGTGTCATCTCACTGTCTCCAGAATGCTTAGTTTGCGAGCTTAGCCGTGAGCATCACTTCGAGTTTGCCTTGGTCTATGGCAAAGTTTCGAATACCTTCCGCAAGCTTATCTACAGCCATTGGATCTTGGTTAAAGTCCCAACGGAATTGCGCTTCTGTCAATGGGGCTTCGGCAGCAACAGTGCTGGTTGCTGCAACCAGTTTAGGGGTAATGTCGACTTGCGAATTAGCCAGTTCTTCTAACAGAGAAGGGCCAATTGTGAGACGATCGCAGCCTGCTAGTTCGATGATTTCACCGATATTACGGAAACTTGCACCCATAACGACAGTATTAAAACCATGCTGTTTGTAATAATTATAGATTTCGGTAACAGAAATGACACCTGGGTCATTTACGGCATCGTAGTCTTTACCTGTATCTTTTTTGTACCAATCAAGAATGCGGCCAACAAAAGGCGAAATCAGATAAGCACCCGCTTCGGCACAAGCACGTGCTTGGGCAAAGCTAAATAGTAGGGTTAAGTTACAGTTGATGCCTTCTTTCTCCAGCTCTCTAGCTGCACAAATGCCTTCCCAAGTTGAAGCGAGTTTGATCAGAATACGTGACTTATCAACGCCCGCTTCTTTGTAGAGGCGAACCAGCTTATGGGCTTTAGCGATTGATTGTTCTTTATCGAATGATAAACGGGCATCGACTTCAGTAGAGATACGACCAGGAACGAGTTTCAGTATTTCTACACCGATATTAACGGCGAGCTTGTCGCTGGCATCATCAAGTTGCTGCGCGAGATCGTCACTTTGTGATTTTGCCCAGTCGATAGCGTTATCAATGAGGGATTCGTATTCAGGAATTTGAGCCGCTTTCAAGATGAGCGATGGATTGGTTGTCGCATCTTCAGGTTGGTAGCGTTTAATCGCTTCGATGTCGCCTGTGTCAGCGACGATAGTGGTATATAACTTGAGTTGCTCTAATGTATTGGCCATGAAAAACATCCTTCTCAGGTAGCAGTCTTAACTCGGAATTCACTGATGACTATTAGAAGCGATTTTGCCAACTTTTCCAACCTTGAATGTAAAAAAATTACAAAAATGACAATTTTATGTCTATTTAGGTTTGGCTTGAGATACAGGTTCTCATCTTGGCTGCGGTAGAGGGCATCGCTTGTCCTAGTGTATACCCCATAAAAACAAAAAGTCGCTGCAAGCAGCGACTTTTTTACGTCAGTAAGTAATATTACTTAAGAACAGGTTGTTTAGTCGTAGTCGTTACAATGGCTTCGATACGACGGTTCGCTGCGTAAGCTTCTTTCGAGTCACCAGCAACCAATGGCTGAGTAACACCGTAACCGTTAGAAGTTACGCGGCTTTGGCTGATACCGTATTTCTCAACAAGAATTTGGGCAACTGCGTCAGCACGTTTGTCAGACAGCACCATGTTGTACTCTGGTTTACCTACGTTAGAGGCGTGGCCAGCGATTTCAACTGTGAACTCTGGGTTCTTGTTCAGGTAGTTAGCTAGTCTTTCGATATCTTTGTAGAAAACTTTTTTAACTACAGCAGAATCGTTAGCAAACTGAATTGAACCCACGTCTTCTTTATTTTTTACGTTTTCGTAAATGGTACAGCCAACAGAGTCAACTTTATGCGTTACTGGTGTGGCTGGACATTGATCTTTGTCGTCATAAACACCATCGTTGTCTGAGTCAACAGGTGCTGCTGCGATAACCGCTGCTGCAACAGGTGCTGCAGCTGCTGGTGAACCGAAACGGTAGCTCAGTTCAAGACCCCAGTAGTTGCTATCAGCTTCAACGATGTTGTAATCGTCATTTAGGTTTTCATAACGACGATATTTAGCTTGTAACTTCAGGTTATCAGTGAAGTTGTAACCAACACCTGCACCTAAGTATGGAGCAAAGTCGTTTGTACTGTATTTGCTTGATGTAATGCCATTATTTTGGCTGTTCTCAAGTGAATAATACATAGCACCCGCTTCGGCTGATAAGCTCCAACGATTAGCTAGAGGCCAAATACCTACTAAGCCTAGCGTTGAACCTTTAACGCCAGCATCATTACTGGTGGCCCCATTAGTCCAATCTGCATTACCTAAATCACGGAAGCCGATTTCAGCGCCGAAGTAATCATTGAACATATAGCCTGCGAATACATCCCATGCATATGGGTCATCTTGACCATTCTGGGTCGCGATATGTTCATAGTTGTTAACGCCTAAACCTGCGCCAACATACCAAGGAGTCAGTTCTTGAGCCGCAGATACAGTGAAAGGTAATAGCGATGCAAGCAGTACAAATTTTAATTTATGATTCATCATGTTCTCCAATTCCATTATTTATGATTCTCCACCAATATGTCTTGCCGTATATGTGCAAAACATTGCTAGCACTTAATGTGGGGATCCTTTGGTATTGTAGCCAGCGATTAATTATCACTTGGTTTGTTACATTTTACTAGTGCTAAGAATTTCCTTTTTAGGGTCTCGCGTTCTGTAAGTGTGTTTCTCATTCAAAAAAAGGCACTCCGAGGAGTGCCTTTAAAATGAACTGTTATGTTAATTTTTTGTGACTTTTAACGTGTCCATATCCAATTTTCAATTTCTATTGGGTCGACACCATTCGCTTTAATGTAGTTGCGGTGGTCAACTAGTCTTTGCAGCATGTCAGTGGTTATAGAAACGTGCATAGTTTCATCAATAACGCCCTGTTGGAACAGTTTGTAAGCCATATCAATCACTAGGTGATAACGTGATGTGCCGTTACGAACGCCCATATCGAATGGAGTGGTTGTTGAACCTTCTTCTTCATAGCCTTTAATTCTGAAGCGACGGCTGCCTTTGTAATCAAATATTAACTTTTTAATCGTATTTGGGTAACCATGGTAGTTGAATACCACGCCTTTATCTTGGGTAAATATTTCGTCCATTAACCAAGGTTTTTCTTTAAATTTGCGGCTTCCTAAGCCATCACTGCTTAATTCGGTGACGCTAACGAAGCGAATTTTGACTCTTGGAAGGAGTTCTCTGATCAATACTAATGAAGCCATACACTCTTGAGTGACGTAATCACCACAACCTGCCAGCACAATATCTGGATTCTCATCAGAGGCGAAATCCCACACCATCACGCCATCTTTTGCTTGTTTACGCGCTTCTTCCAAGCTCAACCATTGTGGTAACTCTTTCTTACCAGCAACAAGAATATTGAGTTTGTCGCGGTCGGCGTAAGCCCGTTCGGTATAAACCAAGGTGCTGTTAGCATCTGCTGGTAAATAAGCAGAGATAATTTTTGGATGCTTCTCTAGCATAGCCCCAAGGAAAGACGGGTTTTGATGCGAGTAGCCATTATGGTCTTGGCGTTCAAGCAGCGAAGATAATACGACGTTACATGAAGGCAGTGGCTTACGGAAATGCACGCCTTGGCTTGCATAGACGTATTTACAGTATTGGTCGGCCATCGATGAGATCACTTGTGAGAATGACTCATAGGTTGGGAACATGCCGTGGCGGCCTGTTACTGTGTAGCCGTGCAACATACCAAAGAGCAAGTTTTCAGAAAGGAGCTCAATCACTCGTCCTTCGCGGGACATGTCTTCATCCCAGCTCTCAATTGGCCATTGCCATGCACGATCGGTTTCTTCAAATACGGCTTGTAGTTGATTTGAATAGGTTTCGTCAGGGCTGAAAATACGTAGATTGCGTTGATCGCGGTTTAACTTGAATGCATCACGCATCCATTCACCCATTTTCAGCATGGAATAACCACGGTGACCACGTGGTACTTCTGGGCCGTAGCTGAGTTTTTCAAGATCAGGGTTCGTTAACGCTCTAACTACTTCACCACCATAGGTGAGATGTTGACGACCACAGGCAAGTTGCTTAGGTGGAATTAATGAGCAAATGTCTGCATCAAAAATCAGCTCGCCTTTATCATTCATTTGGTAAAGTTCTTGGAAGTGGTAACTGGCAAGCCAATTGTCAAGTGCATCCAGATGACCTTTATCTGTGGCACATTTATTGACGATCACTTGGTGTGATTCGCAGTTACCTTCTAATTTCTTACCTTTATACTCACTGACACCCGTCCAACCTTTGGCAGTGCGCATTAAAATCACTGGCCATTTAGGCTTAACCACATCTTCACCGCTACGGGCACGACGTTGGATTTCATTGATCATGGCATAAGCGGTATCCATGGCATTCGTCATCTGCACATAGATATCTTCTTCTAATTCGTTATCAACGATAATTGGGAAGTAGCCAAGACCACGGAATTCAAGATCCAGTTCTTCATGACTCATGCGTCCCATGCGGGTAGGGCCTGAAATTTTATAGCCATTGATATGCACAATCGGTAATACTGCACCACTTGTCGCAGGAGAGACTAGACGGTTTGCGTACCAAGATGCTGCTAATGGTCCGGTTTCTGCTTCACCGTCACCAATTAAGACAGTGGCGATCAGATCTGGATTATCGAGTACTGCACCCCAGCCTACAGAAAGTGAGTAGCCTAGTTCGCCACCTTCAAGAATTTGTCCTGGAGCTTCTGGGTTTGCATGAGAAGGGTAGCCATAAGCGGCGGAAAACTTCTTACAAATATCTTCGATACCCGTTTCATTGTAGGGGATCGTTTCTGGATAGAAATGGCTTAATGAACCTTCCATGAATAAGTTAGCTTGTACTGCTGGGAAACCATGGCCTGGACCAACTAAATAGATGAACGAGCGATTATGTTTCACTATCAATCGGTTAATGTTGGCATAAACAAAGTTAATGCCGGGGCAGGTACCCCAGTGGCCAAGTAAACGTGGTTTGATATCTGTATGGGCAAGTGGACGTTTATGTAAGACGTTTTGTTTGAGATAAATCTGCGAGGTCGCGAGAAAGTTAGTCGCTCTGACATATTTTTTCAGAGCATTGATTTCATGTATTTGTGTCATATAAAGCCTCACTAAAACAAACAAGAGATGATTGAAGTTTCTATGTGGATACTATATTTGTAGTTTTATTACAAAAATGTGCCCTACATCCAAATTTTAAAAGTTGTTTTTACTGTTAAAAATAATGGGGCAACTTCTCTATTTTGTTAATGTAGCTTTAACAGTGGCTTAGCTTATGTTGTGAGGCGTGATGTTGGTGGCGTTTAACTGTGCAAACGCGAGCTTGATCACATGAGCAATTTCGAATACTGTGCTATTTTGCTGCGTTGAATTCGGTAGCCGTGATGTTGTAAATTCACGGAAGGATAATTTGAAAAAATAAATCTACCGAAATTCTTACCTTTAACTTGGAAGGATTCATTCACCACAGATGTTGTACCTCTAATTGCCATTCAATTAGAGGAGCATTTGCTACGGGAAGAAGTAAAATAATATGTTAGAAACCATAGTTAATTTTTTGAATGCGCTACTTTGGGGTAAGTTGTTAGTATATGGACTGGTAGGAGCTGGTCTTTATTTTACCATTAGACTTGCCTTTATCCAGTTAACCTACTTTAAACATTCCATCAAAGTCATGACCATGAGTCGCCAAGGTTGCGATAGCGGTCTTTCATCATTTCAAGTCTTTTGTACCAGTATGGCGGCCCGTGTTGGTGCCGGTAATATGGCCGGTGTTGCAGTCGCTATTGGTGCTGCAGGTCCTGGTGCGGTATTTTGGATGTGGCTTATCGCTATCTTAGGTATGGCTACCGCTATGGTTGAATCAACCTTAGCGCAGGTTTACAAAGTGCGAGATCATAACGGTCAGTTCCGCGGCGGTCCTTCCTATTATATGGAAAAAGGCTTGGGTCAGCGATGGATGGGCATTTTGTTTGCTGTCTTTCTGATCATTGCCTTTGGTCTGGTATTCAACGCGGTACAAGCGAATACGATTACCGGAGCGATGGAGCGAGTATTTGGATTTAATCCTACTTATGTCGGGATTGGATTGGTGATTGCCAGTGGATTTGTGATTGTCGGTGGTCTGCGTAAAGTCGCACGAGTCTCTGAATTTATCGTCCCTATCATGGCATTAGCCTATATTCTCGTTGCCTTCATTATCGTTATTTTCAACCTAGATCAACTGCCTGCAATTATTAGCTTAATTGTGAAGAGTGCTTTTGGTTGGCAAGAGGCGGCTGCTGGCGGCGTGGCTTATACCGTCGCGCAGGCTATGCAAGCGGGTATTGCACGCGGACTCTTCTCAAATGAAGCGGGTATGGGCAGTGCGGCGAATGTCGCGGCAAGTGCATCGCCTAATCCGAACCATCCGGCATCCCAAGGTTTTGTACAGATGATGGGGGTATTTGCGGATACTATCGTTATCTGTACTGCAACGGCTGCAATTATCCTGCTATCAGGGGATGTGGGTTCGAGTGACGATGGCATTCGTTTAACTATCAATGCCATGTCATCCCATGTCGGAGACTGGGGCGGTGCGTTTATTGCAGTGGCGATTTTCTTATTCTGCTTTACATCCATCATAGCCAATTACTCTTACGCTGAAACAAACGTGATGTTTTTAATGGGTAACAGTACCAAATTACTGCCTTTGTTCCGTTTGTGTGTATTGGGCATGGTAATGTTTGGTGCCGTGGCGAAGATAAGTCTAGTGTGGAACTTAGCCGACGTTTCTATGGGATTGATGGCGACAGTGAACATTATTGCGCTCTTACTGTTGTCAGGTTTGGCCATTCGCGTCATCAATGATTATCGCGAACAGGTTAAAGCGGGTAAGACGCCAGAGTTTGACCGCAGTAAGTTTCCAGAATTGTTGGATCAACTCGATGATGACATTTGGCAAGATGCCAGTCTCAAGCCGGTTAAAAAGCCTTAGTTAACCGAAATTATCGACGACAAGTATTACTGATTGTCGTAATCGAAAAGACCACGCCGTTAAAGCGTGGTTTTTTTATGTTCGTTCAGTATCATAGACATGTCTTTTTGTTTCTGTTGGGAGTTTTTGATGTTGATATTGGTTTCGCCGGCGAAGACCTTAGATTTTGAACAGCCGCCACTGACGCAGGTGTATTCACAGCCTGATTTCTTAACTCATAGTCAGGAGTTGATCCAAGTTTGTCGGCAATTAACTCCTTCAGATATCGCGACTTTGATGAAGGTGAGCGATAAAATTGCGGGTTTAAATGCGGCGCGTTTCGGACAGTGGCAGCCAGACTTTAGTTTAGATAATGCTAAACAGGCCATTTTTGCCTTTAGAGGGGATGTGTACACAGGTTTTGATGCTGACACCTTATCTGAGGATGAAATCGCCCAGACTCAGTCGCAGCTGCGTATTCTATCGGGTCTTTATGGTTTGCTAAGGCCGCTGGATTTAATCATGCCTTACCGTTTAGAAATGGGAACGGCGCTTTCGAATCCAAAAGGTAAAAATTTATATGAATTTTGGGGTGATACCTTAACGCAAGCGGTAAATGAAGCGCTTGCAGAAAGTGGTAGCGATATTATTGTCAATCTTGCTTCTAATGAGTATTTCAAAGCGATAAAGCCTAAAAAACTGCAAGGGCA
Organism: Shewanella baltica; assembly: GCF_900456975.1. Classification (NCBI taxonomy): domain Bacteria; kingdom Pseudomonadati; phylum Pseudomonadota; class Gammaproteobacteria; order Alteromonadales; family Shewanellaceae; genus Shewanella; species Shewanella baltica. The sequence continues at coordinate 3,493,930 of NZ_UGYM01000002.1, read as the reverse complement.
ATTAATTTCACCCGTATTTAAAGATTGTAAAAATGGTCAATATAAAGTGATCAGTTTTTTTGCTAAGCGTGCTAGGGGCATGATGGCGAGATATATCATCACCAATAAAGTGAATACGTTAGCTGAGTTAAAAGCATTTAATCTCGCGGGTTATTACTATAGTGAAGAGCAAAGTTCACCGACAAATCCAACATTTTTACGTGCAGAGCAATAGCGAAATATCGATAAGATGTTAATTGAGAGAGAACAGCTTATGCTGTTCTCTCAATTATTTTATCGATTATCTATTTTTCAGACTGAGTGGCCAAAGGTGTTAATGCCGTGTTTGCATTTGCCATGATATAAGCAAATTGTGCGTAGGCTGCGACGTTTTGAGCCAATGCGGCGGGGTCAATCTTATCTAAGGTATCATTCGGTGTGTGATGGTAATCGAAGTAATCGTGACCATCTTGCCTTAATGATGCAACTGGTACGCCTAGAGCCGGCAGCATAGACACGTCAGGCCCGCCAGAAGCTTGGTTGTTGCCGAGTGCGACACCATTGAATGACATAGGGCTAAGTGCATGCTGTACCTCTGCAAATGCGCTCTCATTGACCTTAGTATCGATTTGATAAATTCGGCCTGCTCCAAAATCGGATTCCGCAGCTATGTAGTGCAGTGATAATTCCGATTTATGAGCTTCAGCATAGGCTTTACCGCCCACAAGCCCTATTTCTTCAGCGGCATATAGCACCACTCTGACAGTACGAGCGGGTTTTACTGGAAGATCTTGAATGTGCTTAGCTGCAGCTGTCACTATCGCGACACCCGCCCCATCATCAATCGCCCCCGTACCTTCATCCCAAGAATCTAAATGAGCGCCAATGAGCACGATTTCATTGGGCTTACTGCTGCCAGTTACTTCGGCAATGACATTGTAAGACGTATTAAAGCCTGCGTTTTTTGGTGACATCTGCAACTCAAGTAAAGCATCAGGATTGCGTTTTAGTAATGCATCGACCAAATCGGCATCAGGGTTTGACATGGCTGCCGCAGGGATCTTAGGCACGTCATCTTGGTAGCGCATAACACCTGTATGGGCCATGCGGTCATGATCTGTGCCAATAGAGCGGATCACGATAGCAACTGCGCCTTTTTGCGCTGCTGCGACGGCACCTTTTGAGCGGCCGCCAACGCTTTTGCCATAGCCTTCACCAGTAATGTGGCGCTCGGTTTTTTGGTCAATAAACGCAATCTTACCTTTTACGTTTTCAGGCTTGGCTTGTTGTAGTGCCTCTAGGCTATCAAAACGTGCGATTTTAGCCTGTAAACCACCTGCTGGTGTCGCAACGCTGCCACCAAGCGCAGTAATGACCAGCGGCTGCTCGACAGGGAAGGTTATTTTGGCTTTGGCTTCACCGCGTTCCCAAATGGGTACTTGTACTGGTTCTTTATAAACGCGGTCAAATCCAAGGCTGGTCAGTTTATTCATCGCCCAGTTAACGGCGATGATATCTTTTGGGCTTCCAGCTAGTCTTGGACCTACTTCAACCGTGAGAGATTCGACTATGTCATAACCTAATTGTGAAGCTAATGCTGTCTGTTGTAATTTAATGACTTCACTTGTCGGGGCTGTTTCTACTTGGGTTTGGCACGCACTTAAACTCCCGATTAAAAGACTCGAGAGAAGTGTAGTTCGATAGGGCTTCATTAGATTTCCTTTATTTTTATTAAGCATGTCCCATTTTTAAAAACAATCTAGCAAAAAGTGTGCTTTATGTCCCGACTATATCCGTAAGGCGACGCTATATTAGCGCAGGGGTTAGTTTTAGGAGAGAAAGTGCGTAATGAATATTGAATTAATGCAGGAGCGAGCCGATCATGCCGTAGTGCTATTAAAGGCACTTGCGAACGAACGCCGTTTATTTATTCTTTGTTATTTATTGAATGAAGGAGAAATGTGCGTTGGCGAAATGAATAAAAAATTAGGCTTAAGTCAATCGGCACTGTCACAACACCTTGCTTGGTTACGCAAAGATAATTTAGTAACCACACGCAAAGAAGCGCAAACGGTATTTTATTCACTCAAGAGTGATGAAGTTCGGGAGATGATCCACTTATTGAACAACATCTATTGTCATTAATAGTGTTTTTCAGATATAAAAAAACCGGCAATTGCCGGTTTTTTTCATTTGCTATTTTATAGATTAAGCAGCGATTGCTTTGATCTTAGCGTTCAAACGTGCCTTTTGACGAGCGGCTTTATTCTTGTGAATAAGACCTTTAGTCGCCATACGGTCAACGATTGGTTGTGCAACAGCAAAAGCTTCTGCTGCTGTTTTGTGATCGCCTGCTTTAATTGCAGCGATTACTTTTTTAACGTATGTACGTAACATTGAGCGACGGCTGGCGTTATGCTGACGACGCTTTTCAGATTGAAGCGCGCGCTTCTTTGCAGACTTGCTATTAGCCAAGGTGCAACTCCTAAAAACTGGATTTGATACTTTTAAAGGCCGAGGAATATGCCTGCATTTAGTCACTTTGTCAATGACTATGATTGAATATTCATCATAAAGATAAATTAATCCAACCTGCCTTGGCTATCTTCGACCCAACTCGTGTAATATGTGGCGCAATTCTAGCAGCTATTACCGCAGTGTGACAGAGCCTGAATCGATTTTTTGAGATGTATCACCTAATCAATTCGATATGGGTCTGGGGGACGTTTGAGTAGAAAATTATTAAAATCTGGTCTGATTGTTAGTGCTATGACATTGATATCCCGTGTGTTAGGTCTTGTTCGGGACGTCGTCGTTGCTAACTTGATGGGGGCCGGGACAAGTGCCGATGTGTTTTTCTTCGCCAATAAAATTCCTAACTTTTTACGTCGTTTGTTTGCAGAAGGGGCATTTGCACAAGCCTTTGTGCCTGTTTTAACTGAGTATCAAGAGAAACACACCGCGGAAGAAACCCGTGACCTGCTGAGTAAAGTCGCAGGCACATTAGGTTTGCTGGTGACGATTGTGACGCTTGTGGGCGTGGTAGCTTCGCCCGTGTTATCAGCCTTATTCGGTGGTGGTTGGTTTATCGCTTGGCTTAACAACGAGCCAGATGGTGCTAAATTTGAACTCGCAACCGTTGTGCTTAAGATTACTTTCCCTTACCTGTGGTTTATTACCTTTACCGCACTGGCTGGATCGATTTTAAACACCCGAGGCCGATTTGCGGTTTCGGCGTTTACCCCTGTATTCCTCAATGTGGCGATTATTACCGCGGCCATATTTTATGCGCCAACATCGACTCAACCCGAAATCACCCTTGCTTGGGGCGTTTTTTGTGGCGGATTAATCCAGTTCTTATTTCAAATTCCTTTTTTGTTGCGTGAAAAAGCACTGGTTAGACCCTCGTGGGGTTGGCATCACCCTGGAGTGGTGAAAATCAGAACCTTGATGATCCCGGCGCTATTTGGCGTATCGGTTTCACAGATTAACCTGTTATTTGATACTTTTATCGCCAGTTTTTTGATGACGGGCTCGATAAGCTGGCTCTACTATGCCGACCGTTTATTGGAGTTTCCCCTAGGATTGTTTGGGATCGCGATTGGTACTGTTATTTTGCCTGCGCTGTCACGAAACCATGTCAATGCTGAAGGTGCGGGCTTTGGCTTGACGATGGATTGGGGAGTTAAAGCGATTCTGCTGCTAGGTCTTCCTGCCATGATGGGTTTGATCGTGCTCGCCAAACCTATGCTGATGGTGTTATTTATGCGCGGCGCTTTTTCTATGCATGATGTTGAAATGGCTTCTTATAGTTTGATGGCTTACGGTAGCGGTTTACTCAGTTTTATGCTGATTAAAGTGCTCGCTCCAGGTTATTACTCCCGCCAAGATACCAAAACCCCCGTGCGTTATGGCATTATCGCCATGATCACCAATATGGGCTTTAACTTATTGTTTGCTATTCCTTTTGGATATGTTGGATTGGCGATTGCGACTTCAATGTCAGCATTGCTCAACGCCACTTTACTTTATCGAGGATTGCATTTAGCCGGCGTTTATCGCGTTTCTAGGCCGACTATGGTGTTTTTTGCTAAAGCCGTGGTCTCTACCTCCTTGATGGTGGTAGTCTTGTATTACTTTTTACCTTCGCAACAAATTTGGTTAGATTGGCATTTGTTCGAGCGTGCAAAAGCCTTGATAGGCTTGATTTTAGCGGGGGCAGTCAGTTACTTGTTGGGACTGCTTTTGCTCGGAATTCGTCCTTGGTCAATTAAACGGGGAGTTTGATTGCTGATTCTCATCGCTAGCTGTTATATAATCAGCCGATTTGCGCTTGGCAGTTGTCTAAAGTTATGGAATTAATCCGCGGTATACATAACATTTTGTCATCCCACCACGGGTGTGTATTGACTATAGGTAATTTTGACGGCGTCCATCGTGGTCATGCACAAGTGATTGCGAACTTAGTGCAGAAGGCGAAGCAGTTATCGCTGCCATCTACGTTGATGACGTTTGAACCTCAGCCGCAGGAATTATTTAGCGGCGACAATGCGCCAGCTCGTTTAAGTTTATTACGTGATAAAGTCATGTTGCTCGATGAACTTGGGGTTGAACGGTTAGTGTGTGTTAACTTTAATCGCACTTTTGCCAATCAACCTGCTGAGCATTTTATTGAAGAATTGTTGGTCCGCAAACTCGGTGTTAAATACCTAGTGGTCGGCGATGATTTTTGTTTTGGTCAGGGCCGTAAAGGCAATTTTGAGATGCTTGTGCAGGCAGGTATTCAATATGGCTTTACTGTGGTTAGCACCCAAAGTTTTATGCTGGGCTCGCAAAGAGTGAGCTCAACCGCCGTGCGTGAACAATTGGCTAAGGGTAATCTTGAGCAAGCAAGACGCTTGCTCGGTCATCCTTTTACCTTGAGTGGTCGTGTCGCGCATGGGCAAAAAATTGGCCGCACCATTGGTTTCCCCACAGCCAATATCGCCTTAAAGCGCAATGTTGTGCCTGTACGCGGTGTGTTTGCGGTCAAATGTTATTGGGATAACAGCGATATTTATGAGGGCGTAGCCAATATTGGGTTTCGTCCGACAGTGAACGGTCAAGTGTGTCAGCTTGAGGTGCATCTTTTTGATTTTGAAGGTGACATTTACGGCAAACATGTTGAGGTCGAGTTGGTGGCTAAACTCCGTGATGAGCAACCTTTTGACTCATTGGATGCGCTAAAACAACAGATTTTAAATGATGCAAATGAAGCCAGAGCTTTATTTGGTAATGATGCAGGCTGAAATTTATCAGTTTAATTAACGGTATAGGATCAATGAGCGACTATAAATTTACTTTGAATTTGCCGGAAACAGAGTTTCCGATGCGTGGTAATTTGGCAAATCGCGAGCCAGAGATGTTAGAGCGCTGGACAAAAGACGGTTTGTATCAGCAGATCCGTGATAGCCGAATTGGCCGTACTCCCTTCATTTTGCATGACGGCCCACCGTATGCAAATGGCAGTATTCATATTGGTCACTCAGTTAATAAAATCCTCAAGGACATTATTATTAAGTCAAAAACCATGTCTGGTTTTGACGCACCGTATGTGCCAGGTTGGGATTGCCACGGTTTGCCTATCGAGCTGAAAGTTGAGCAAAAAGTGGGTAAACCAGGTCAAAAAATCTCTGCGGCAGAATTCCGCGAAGAATGCCGTAAATACGCCGCCGAGCAAGTTAACGGTCAACGTGAAGACTTTATCCGTTTAGGCGTATTGGGCGACTGGCAAAATCCGTACCTGACGATGGATTTTTCAACCGAAGCTAATATCGTGCGTTCTTTATCGAAAGTGATTGAGAGTGGTCACTTACATAAAGGCGTTAAGCCAGTGCATTGGTGTACTGATTGCGGTTCTGCCTTAGCTGAAGCTGAAGTGGAATACGAAGACAAAACATCACCTGCTATTGATGTAGCATTTGTGGCCGCCGATAGTAAAGCCGTTGCGGCTAAGTTTGGGGTAAGCGATTACTCACATCCTGTTTCTATGGTGATTTGGACTACCACGCCATGGACTCTGCCTGCGAACCGTGCCTTGTCTTTAAGCCCTGAGTTAGATTACAGCTTAGTTGAATTCGAAAAAGACGGTGTTACGCAAGCGCTTATTTTAGCTGAAGTATTAGTCGAGTCTTGCCTGACTCGCTATAACGTAGAAAGCCATACCGTGCTTGGCTCTGCCAAAGGCGCAGCGTTTGAGCTTGTCCGCTTTAATCACCCGTTCTTAGATTTTGATGTTCCGGCAATTTTAGGCGATCACGTCACGACGGATGCGGGTACTGGTATCGTTCACACTGCCCCTGGTCACGGTCAAGACGACTTTGTGGTTGGTCAAAAGTACGGTTTAGAAGTGGCAAACCCTGTTGGCGACAACGGTGTGTACAAGCCTGATACCGAGTATTTTGCTGGACAACATGTCTTTAAAGCCAACGATAACGTTGTTGCTTTACTGAGAGAAAAGAGCGCCTTGCTGAATCACGTGGCTTACCGTCATAGCTATCCACATTGCTGGCGCCACAAAACACCGATCATCTTCCGTGCGACGCCGCAGTGGTTTATCTCTATGGATAACCATGGCCTGCGTACGCAAGCATTGAAAGAAATCGAACAGACTCAGTGGATCCCTGATTGGGGCCAAAGTCGTATCGAAAAAATGGTTGAAAACCGCCCTGATTGGTGTATTTCACGCCAACGTACTTGGGGTGTGCCTATCACGCTGTTTGTGAATCGTGAAACAGAAGAGTTGCATCCAGATAGCGTGTCGCTAATGGAACGTGTAGCCTGCCGTATTGAACAGCAAGGCATTCAAGCTTGGTGGGATCTCGATGCCGCCGAATTGTTGGGTGACGAAGCAGAGCAATACCGCAAAGTAACCGATACCTTAGACGTTTGGTTTGACTCAGGTTCAACCTTCTCGTCAGTGGTAGCGGCTCGTCCTGAATTCCACGGACACGGCGTTGACTTGTATCTTGAAGGTAGCGACCAACATCGCGGCTGGTTTATGTCATCTTTGATGATTTCAACCGCTATGAATGGCAAAGCACCTTATAAGCAAGTACTGACTCACGGTTTTACCGTCGATGGTAAAGGCCGCAAGATGTCAAAATCTATCGGTAACGTGATTGCGCCGCAAACGGTAACCAACAAATTAGGCGCCGATATTCTGCGTTTATGGGTTGCGGCAACAGATTACAGCGGTGAGATGACGGTTTCTGACGAAATCTTAAATCGTAGCGCCGATGCCTATCGTCGTATTCGTAACACTGCCCGTTTCCTATTAGCCAACTTAAACGGTTTCGAGCCTGCTAAGGATTTAGTTGCTGTTGAAGATATGGTGGCGTTAGACCGTTGGGTTGTTCGCCGCGCTGCTGCATTGCAACAGGAAATTATTGAAGCCTATGAGCAATATAACTTCCATATTGTGACTCAAAAACTGATGCAGTTCTGCTCGGTTGAGTTAGGCAGTTTCTATCTGGATATCATCAAAGATCGCCAATACACGGCTAAGCAAGAAGGTCATGCGCGTCGCAGCTGTCAATCGGCGCTGTATTTGATCTCTGAGGCCATGGTGCGTTGGATTGCGCCAATTCTAAGCTTCACAGCGGACGAAGTGTGGCAACTATTGCCTGGCGAGCGTGATGCCTATGTCTTTACTCAAGAATGGTACCAAGGCTTAAAGTCAGTCACCTTAGCGACGGATTTGAGCGACGACTATTGGCAGCAACTGCTAACTGTGCGTAACGAAGTCAATAAAGTGATTGAACAAGCTCGCCGTGATAAACGTATTGGTGGTTCATTAGAAGCGGAAGTGACCTTGTTTGCTGATGCAGCTTTGACTGAACAATTAACCCATATCGGCGATGAGCTAAGATTTGTGTTGTTGACCTCTGAAGCCAAAGTCTTGCCTTTAGCGGATGCGACATCAGAAGCGGTTGAAACTGAGCTGGCGTCACTGAAATTAGTGGTTGCTTCAAGTACTGCTGAGAAGTGTGAGCGTTGTTGGCACCACAGAGAAGAGGTTGGCACTATCGAGGCCCACCCAACACTCTGTACTCGCTGCGTAACAAACATTGAAGGTGACGGCGAAGTTCGTCTGTTTGCGTAAAGGATCTGTATGCCATTAACTTGGAAAGACAGTGGCTTACGTTGGTATTGGGTAGCTGTATTGGTGTTTTTCGCCGATCAGCTATCTAAACAATGGGTCTTAGCCAATTTTGATTTGCATGAATCGCTGAATTTATTGCCTTTCTTTAATTTCACTTATGTACGTAACTACGGGGCGGCCTTTAGTTTTTTAAGTGACGCCGGTGGTTGGCAACGTTGGTTATTTACGATTGTAGCGGTTGGATTCAGTACTTTATTAACAGTGTGGTTGCGTAAGCAATCTGCTTCTTTGTTGAAACTGAATCTGGCTTACACCTTAGTGATTGGTGGTGCTCTCGGTAATTTAGTTGACAGATTAATGCACGGTTTTGTGGTTGATTTTATCGATTTTTTTTGGGGTAAAAGCCACTACCCAGCTTTCAATATCGCTGATTCGGCGATTTGTATTGGTGCTGCGTTGATTATTTGGGATGCATTTTTAAGCGGTAAATCTGAAACAGATAGCACCGAAGGGGTTAAGAAGTGACTGTGACGCGATCTTTACTATGCCATATGAATATTGTGCTTTCTGATGGTTCAACCGCAGACAGCACTAAAGCTTCGGGTAAACCAGCTCGATTAAATGTGGGTGATGGTACGTTAAGTCCTGCATTTGAGGCACAATTGGCAACACTTGCTGAAGGCGATAAGCACAGTTTTACCCTTGAAGCGATTGATGCCTTTGGTGAATCGAATCCTGATGCTATTCACTATCTAGACAGAAGCCGTTTTCCGGCAGACATGAGTTTAGAAGCTGGCGTGATTGTCAGTTTTGCAGGCCCTGGTGGCAGTGAAATCCCGGGTATTGTCCGTGATGTCGCGGGTGATTCCATCACAGTCGATCTGAATCATCCTCTGGCAGGGCACAAGATCACTTTTGAACTGGACGTAGTAAAGGTACTTTAAGATGAAACTCGATCCTACCAGCCCAAGTTTGAATATTATGCTCGCAAACCCACGCGGTTTTTGTGCGGGTGTTGATCGTGCTATCAGTATTGTCGAACGGGCGTTGGAATTGTTTTCACCGCCTATCTATGTTCGCCATGAAGTCGTACATAATCGCTATGTCGTGCAGAATCTGAAGGATCGCGGTGCGGTTTTTGTTGAAGAGTTAGATCAAGTGCCGGATAACAACATTGTTATCTTCAGTGCTCATGGTGTATCCCAAGCGGTGAGACAAGAAGCAAAGACGAGAGGGTTGAGAGTTTTTGATGCGACTTGTCCCTTAGTGACCAAAGTGCACCTTCAAGTGACGCGTGCAAGCCGTAAAGGTATTGAATGTATCTTGATTGGCCACGAGGGGCACCCTGAAGTCGAAGGCACTATGGGTCAGTATGATAATCCTAACGGCGGCGTTTATCTGATTGAATCGCCTGCTGATGTGGATGCGCTAGAAGTGCGCGACCCTAACAATCTCTGCTTCGTGACCCAAACAACTTTATCTGTCGATGATACGTTAGACATTATTGCCGCGTTGCAAAAAAGGTTTCCTTCAATTGAAGGACCTCGTAAAGACGATATCTGTTATGCAACACAGAATCGTCAAGATGCGGTACGTAATCTGTCTGCAGATGTGGATTTGTTGATTGTTGTTGGTTCAAAAAACAGCTCTAACTCTAATCGGTTACGCGAGCTCGCATTGAAGACCGGAACCCAGTCTTATCTGGTGGATACTGCTGACGATGTTGAATCAAGCTGGTTCGATAATGTTTCGCGTGTTGCTGTTACCGCAGGCGCTTCTGCACCTGAGGTCTTAGTTCAACAAGTTGTCCAAGCAATTGCGAAACTTGCTCCTAGCGTGGTGACCGAAGTCGAAGGCCGTAAGGAAGACACTGTCTTTGCGGTGCCTGCCGAACTGCGCTAAATATATGTGATGTTAAGTTATTTATAAAAAAGAGGCGATAAGCCTCTTTTTTATTGCCTCAAATTCATTCAAGGCATAATGATATCAATGCTTATACGCTATTGTTACTGGCTACTTACATTTTACTCATCTATTATTAACTGTTGGTAATTTTTTGTCGTAAGACTAAGATTTTAAAAGGGTAAATAGCTGAAAAGCTTGTCAAAAATATGACTAAATTCGAACGATTGACACAAGGTGACTTTCAACGGGGCTTCTCATTAATTGAAGTGCTTGTTGCATTGGTGATCTTAGTCATTGGCTTAATCGGTATTTTTAATCTACATATCGTTGCAAAGCGTGGCAGCTTCGAGTCATTTCAGCAAACCCAAGCCTCCTATTATGCGAACGATATTATCAATCGAATGAAGCTGAATAGAACACAACTGAGCAATTACGATGGAGAGTACACAGGTTCTCTGGGTAAACCCGGTAGTGTTTGTGATGTTGCAGTTGGAGCCTTGAATATATGTACTCCAGAAGAGACAGAAGCTTGGGACCTATATCAGTGGGAGCAGAGTTTTATGGGGGCAGCTGAAGTTGTGGATAGTCAGAATGTTGGGGGATTAGATTCACCAACGGCTTGTATTAGTGTAAATGGTTCAACTGTAACAGTTGCTGTTGCGTGGAGAGGGATCCGAGAGGGCGCGGGTACAAGTTATTCAGGTAGTGAATGCGGAAAAGATATTGGTACGCGTAGACGGCTTTTTATTCTTTCGACAGTGATTATTTAGGTTAATTAATTATTATGGCCAATTCAAGAAACAGCCAGAAAGGGATGTCATTAGTTGAGTTAATGGTCTCTATGGTCATTGGCCTATTTCTCACTCTTGGGCTTTTTGCCATGTTTAGCATGTCCTCTTCTAATGTAATTACGACGAGCCAATTTAATCAATTACAAGAAAATGGCCGAATTGCTTTATCACTAATGGAAAGAGATATCAGCCAATTAGGTTTCATGGGGGACATAACGGGAACCGATTTTGTACTTGGGACCAATATGACCTTGAGGGATGGTATTGCAAATGATTGCATTGGTGCAGGCGTAAATAACGGTACTTTACCTAATGCAGAACCTGCACATTTTAGACGTCTGTGGGGATACGAAGAAGGTAAGAGTGGAGATACGTTAAGTTGCTTATCTGGTGTAAATCAGAATACTGACGTAATTCAAATCAAAAGGTTAGTAGGGCCACCGGTCACTAATCCAGATGGTGAACGTTTTTACATGGCAGCAACCTCGAGTGAAGCAGTGATGTTTAAAGGTGGTAATCCGCCTAATCCTGTGCTCGAAAATGCACGTTTTTGGGAGTATCAACATCATGTCTATTTTATTAAAAATGATGGTTCCGTACCTGTTTTACGTCGAAAAACGTTAACTAAAAATAATGGCATGAACAACGAAGAGCAGTTAGTTGAAGGCATAGAGAATATACGTATTCTCTATGGTTTTGATAGTAACGGAGATGATACGGCCGATAGTTTTATGCCAGCAGAAAATGTAACAACATTAATGTGGGATAACGAATTATTTCAACGGCTTGTTGCATTAAGGGTTTTTTTATTGGTTCGTGCTATCGATGAAGATAAAAGTTATACCAATGAAACAACTTACACTTTAGGCGATAAAGAAATTAAGAATTTGAATGATCATTATCGCCGCAAGATTGTCTCGACGACTATGGTACTTGCTAACCCTGTACTAATTAGAAACTAGAAGGCTGGTGACATGAAAAAGCAAAAGGGAATAGTGTTATTTTTTGCTCTGATTGTATTGTTACTTATGACTATCATCGGTGTTGCTTTAGCTGTTAATTCAACCCAGTCCATGCGTATGTCTGGAGCTGGCTCAGAACGAATAGAAGCGAAGTCTATTGCCGATGGCGGTTTAGAAGCTGCAATTGAGGCAAATAAAGGCGCTAGCTTAGCCAAATTATCTGAGATTTCATCTGTGGCTGAATTTGGTTCTAACCAAACATTAACGCCAATTCCTTACGAAGTTGATGGAGCCGGTAATGTCGTCATTAGTGCTAAAGATGTCGGCTGTCAGCGAAGTGCAAGGGCGAATAGTGGTAATTTAATCAGTTGTCGGCGGATTGAAATTAGTAGTACTGCCGCCTTTGGTCGGGATGATTTAGGTCAGCTCACTGTAGTCGCAGGTGTGGAACAAGAAGTTTTAACTGGGAGTTAGATATGATTATTAAAAAGCTGGCTTGTTCTACACTACTTGTGCTGACTTTTGTGTCGGCTTACTCCTTTGGTGATGATACTGAATTGTATGTAAAAGAGTCGACAACTCGAACAGGCGCAAGACCGAAAGTACTTGTCATATTTGATAACTCGGGAAGTATGTCGACAGAAGAAATCACTCAGGTTGTAGATTATGACCCTAACTATAACTACCCAGCTGTAAGTGGTTCTGGGTATAGTGATACTCTTATTTATTATGCTGTTGGCGGTGGAGGATTACCAACTCCTGATACCAGTTCTGACAAGCGTTATTTTAAAGCAAGTTTAAATGGATGTAGTCAAAGCAAAGCAGCATTAGCAGAGCTTGGACGTTTTACTGGCTATATTCGAGAGTTTACAGCGAGTGGTACTACAGGTATTTGGAAAGAACTGCCTGAAACTAACGGTACTGCAATAAGTGTAGTTGATTGTTGGCAGGATATTTCAAAAACAGATCCTAACAATTCATCATCATACTCTAATGGATTTCCTGCCAATGGCCTAACAACTGGGTCTGGTAAAAAAAAGAAAGCCTATCCCTATTTTACTTCTTCATCTCCAGGGACGAGTTGGGCTGATGCTTTAGCCGCTGCAAATAATACTGATTTTGGCGTTGGTCAACCTGTTACCTTGTACACTGATAATTATCTAAGATGGTACGGATTATCTAAAGCAGGGAAATTACCAACAGTAAAAGTTTCAAGACTAGAAATTGCGAAGAAAGCGATTTCTAATATTATTAGTTCAACTCCAACAGTGGATTTTGGACTTGCTGTATTTAACTATAATTATCCAAATGAAGGTAACCGAGACGGTGGGAGAATTGTCTCTGGCATTACTCAGATGACGGATAGTACGCGTGCGAGTTTACTAACTACTATTGATAATTTGTTGGCAAAAACAAATACACCACTATGTGAGACTATGTATGAAGCTTACCGTTACTTTGCAGGAAAGGGAGTTAAATATGGTCATGGTGATACTGATTATGGCTCGTATGTAGGAAATAAACCCCCTTATGATAGTTTAGTGGAGAAGGGGGGGAGCTACGAAAGTCCATTTAAAGTATGTACGGATATTGCTTATGTTATTTATGTCACTGATGGCACTCCTACTGTTGATAAAAATGCAAATAATGATGTTATTAGTTTAACGGCTTCAGGAAGTAAAGAAGGTAATTATTCCTCATTTTCTAAAAATTTAGATACGGCAAGTTATTTACCCGCCTTAGCTAGTTATATGTTTAATAATGATTTAATCAATAAACTGGACAGCTCGAATACTGAGCAGGTGCAAAATGTTCGAACTTATACTATTGGCTTTAGTAAAGGTGCTGAAGATGCCGCCCCTTTACTTGCTGAAACTGCAAAAAGAGGTGGCGGTTTATATTTTGCGGCTCAGAACAGTCTTGAACTACAGAATGCACTGAATGATGCTTTATCGAATATTTTGAACATTGATTCAAGTTTTACCTCCCCCAGTATCGCCAGCAATAATTTTGATAGAACTCAAACATTTGACGCAGCTTATTACGCGATGTTTTTACCTGGCAAAGGGCCTCGTTGGAGTGGTAATTTAAAGAAATTAAAAGTGACTGCAGATGGAACACTGGTTGATAGCAAAGGTAATGCCGCTATCGCCGATAACGGGAATATTAAAGACGGCGCCTGTACTATATGGTCAAACTGTGATGCGCAAAAGGACGGCAATAAAGTTGAGGTAGGAGGCGTTGCAGCGCAAATAAGGACACAATCGGTTAGAAAAATTGTAAGTGATTTAGGGGCGGGATCAAGTTTAACGCCATTAACGCTTGCTAATGCACAAAGTGCAGCAGGTGGTGATACAGCGTTAGCTAGTTACATGAGAACTAGTGTAGATGAGCTTACAAATACATTCGATTGGCTCAAAGGGATAGATGTCGATGACGATAACAAAGATGGTAGTACGACTGATAAACGTAATGATGTTATGGGTGATCCACTTCACTCTAAGCCGCTAGCTCTTAATTTTGGTTCATCTACAGCAACTGATATTCGTATTATGTTAGGCACTAATCAAGGTGTTTTGCATATGTTTAAAGATGCGGGAGAGTCTGTATCAGAAACTTGGGGATTTATTCCCTATGAATTATTGCCTAATTTAACAGAACTAAGGAGTAATGATCCTTCAGGTGTGCATACAGTATATGGAATAGACTCATCACCAGTCGCTTACACTGAGACGGATGCTACAGGCAAAGTAATTAAAGCATGGGTTTATGTCGGCATGCGTCGAGGTGGTTCGTCTTATTATGCCCTTAATGTGACAAATCCTGACAGTCCTACTTTAATGTGGTCGATTAATCCTTCAACCGAAGGTTTTTCAGATCTCGGACAAACATGGTCTGAACCAATAGTGACAAAAATCGTCGGTTATGAAAAGCCTGTACTCATTTTTGGTGGTGGCTATGATACAAGCTTTGATGCCACTCCTTCTTCTTCGCCGGCTGGTCGTGCAGTGTATATTGTCGATGCAGAGAAGGGGACTTTGATTCATTCTTTTGGCGGTTCGGCCTCGGGTGCAACAGTACTTTCTGGCATTCAGGATAGCATTCCAAACTCAGTCGCGGTACTTGATAGTAATAATGATGGTTACACAGATCGAATTTATGCAACTGATGTTGGTGGTAATGTTTGGCGTATGGATTTGCCCAGTGCTAGCCAGAGTAGTTGGACCGCATTTAAATTTGCAGCGCTGGGAGGAAGCAATAACGATAATAGACGCTTTTTTGCCGAGCCCGTGGTTGCACAAACGATGTTTACTAATATTGCTGAAGTTAAAGTGACGACTGGTACTGGAACGACAACTACCAAAACCTACCAAAATGTTCCCTATGATGCCGTCGTGATAGGCAGTGGCGCCAGACCTCATCCTTCTAGTACTGCAGTGAATGACATGTTTTTCACGTTGCAGGATAGGAATGTGGTGACTAAGAGTTTTACTGGCAGTGATATTCCAAGCGTGATTACCATCAATGATCTCTATGACGTGTCTTCTAGCGCACCAGTTTCGGAGACTGATAATATTAGCTTTGGTAAAAAACTAGGCTGGTTTTATGATTTTTCTGGATTAGGAGAGAAGAGCTTAACTGCCGCCTTAATTGTGCAAGGGAAGGTATATTTCACCTCTTACTCACCACCTGCAGATTCTGTTGCCGAAAACGTCTGTGTAGTTTCTGGGTCTGGGAAGCTCTATGTATTTGATCTTCATAAGGGAACAAGAACCTTCTCCCAGTTGTATTTTGAGCTTGGTGAGCGAGTACCCGATACGCCTCAGATTGTTATCCCTGCACCTGAAACGGGGAAGGATCCTTACATTTATATTATTGGAGTGGGTAAGGGTGAGAAAAACAAAGATGGTGAATATAGTGGAACGATAAATGTAGCCTCTGGTTTAGGTGTGAATAAAATTTATTATCATATAAATGAATGAGTTATTAATTTATGAAGGTTCAATGTAAAGGTTTTACACTAATTGAAGTTATGATAACGGTTGTTATTATCGGAATCTTAGCTGCTATTGCTTACCCGTCCTATACTCAATACATAGCATTGAGTGCTAGGTCGGAAGGATTGGCTGCATTAATGCGTATTGCAAATTTACAAGAGCAGTATTACTTAGATAATCGTGTGTATGCAACTGATTTAAGTAAGTTAGTTGGTGCTAATCCCTATGTAACAGAGCATCAGCACTACTCTGTGTCATCAAGTGGGACGTCAAGCTTTACGATTAAGGCTGTTGCTCAAGGCGTTCAGGCTAGCCGTGATGCTGCTTGCTCTCCTTTAACAATATCAGATACTGGGGCAAAAGGTCCGAGTGCGGAGTGTTGGAAATGAAATTAATTAACCTCGTTATCGCAGTCGTTTTATTGCCTAACTTAGTTTGGGCGGACTCTAGCATTACTGCCAGCGAACAGGACTTTAAATGCTATATTACTTCGAAAAAAAGTGCTGAGATCGCTTTTTATCGTTGGAAGAGTAGTGAAATGAATTTAAGAATGGCGAGCCTTGTTGGCACGATTCATCAATCAAATGATGGCTCTAAATATTACATCTATAGTGCGGAAGAGTGTGTCACATTAAACGCTGAATTTACTAATACGAAGGCGCAAGTGTTGGATAAGTTAACACCGAGATAAACATGGACATATATTTTTAAATGTTAACAACTAACGATTTAAGGATCATATTATTTTAGGGTAGTGAACGGTAGATTTAATCTCCTTTAGTTTATGTGCAGTTTTGCCCATCTGCGCCTTCTCTTATCAAACCTGAAGTACTAATCTTAAGGCTTTTAGAACCGTCACTTTTCCCGTTTGAACAATAAATTATTGATGTTTCGACTGATACTAAGCCATCTGGTGTGAAGTCCACTTTTTTATCAGCTGGCCCCGATAGTGAAATGACATCATGCTCATTAAAACTATCAATTACTTTGAGTACATTTTTTGCTCCTCCATTATCAATATAAACACTGAATCCTTTATTCCAGTCAGTACCGCATGGAGATGCTGCGTATGGGCAAACAGTAACCGTGGCACCATAGTTGACGGCTTGATTTCTTGCAAAGGCAAACACATCGCTAATTTTTCGTATTTCATTAGTGCTGCGTGTCCCTTCGTATAGTGACGTAAGTGATGGAACGCCTATTGCTAACAAAATTGCCGCTACAGCGATCGTTACCATCAGTTCTACTAATGTGAACCCTTTTGATATGACTAACATATAAATATCCTCGTTAAAACTTAACTAAGTATATGCGAGGAGAGTACTAATGGTCAGTACCTATTCTATATTTTTAGTATAACCAATAAGTTGTTGTTCAAGGTTTTATATAATTGAATTTGTTTGAATACGGAAATACACATATTAATCTAATTACAACTGATATTTTTAGCTGTAGAAAATCGAATTCTACCTGCCTGATTAACAACAATTGCACGGGAGTTTTTGCTATCTACGGTCCTTGGGCAGTATTTGAAAGTACCATTACTTCCTGAAGCCAATCCATCGGGTTGAAACTTTATCGAGCTTTTGTTGTATTTTAAAAAGTCTTTTGTATCAAATTCATCAATAATACGAATGACTTTATCGTTAACATCTAAGGTTTCTACCGTATCAGAATCAATGAATACAGTTAATCCTTTTTGCCAATTTTGAGTACATTTTCCATCCACGAGTGGGCAAACAGTAACTCTATATCCATAATTAATCGCCGTATTTCGAGCCAGCATGAGTGTTTGTTGGATAGTCCTGATATTGGAATCCGCTCTTATTTGATCGCTGAGATCCGTAAAGGATGGCGTACCCACAGTAAACAAGATGGTTGAAATCGATAGCGTAGTCATAAGTTCTATCAGGCTAAAGCCTTTTTGATGAGTGTTCATAACAAATCCCTGTTATTTTGCGCTTGCATCCCGCGAGCGAGTTAGTTTTGGCTAGAATGTAAGTATAAAGTCTGGCGCTATACTCATAGTGCTTTTTTTAGACTTTTATGTGCTAAAAGCGATTTTGTAGAAACTGTGTTTTATGAGTAAAGCACTACATTCACTTCAATATTGACCTAACCCCGTGTAAGCTAGTGTTATTCTGTTTGTTTATGTTATTGCAAGGGATGAGGAATTTTTAATGAAAAAAGTTGAAGCCATTATTAAGCCATTTAAATTAGACGACGTAAGAGAATCCCTTGCTGAGATTGGCATTACAGGTATGACGGTTTCTGAGGTCAAGGGTTTTGGCCGTCAGAAAGGGCATACAGAGCTCTATCGTGGCGCTGAATACATGGTGGATTTTCTGCCAAAAGTGAAAATAGAGTTAGTGATCCAGGACGATCTGCTCGACCAAGCAATTGATGTGATCGTTGAAACTGCCCGCACAGGAAAGATAGGCGATGGTAAAATTTTTGTTACTGATGTCGAGCGAGTGATTCGTATCCGTACCGGTGAAGAAAACGAAGAAGCGGTATAAGCTGCTTAAGAACGATTCTAAAGGGCTTAGTTGCCCTTTTTTGTTGGCTAAGCTGATGGAAGTACGGCTGAGTTTCTGAAATATCTTTAATGCAAAATCGTCAGTTTTACTGAACTAATGTAGTTATCTCTTATCTGTAACATGGTATAACTGAGCCTCGCAAATGAGTTTTATGAGGTTGTCATTTTGGCTACAAAAAGAATAGTGATCGTGGGCGGTGGTGCAGCTGGTTTAGCACTTGCATCTAAGTTGGGCCGTAAATGGGGCGGTAGTGATGTCGTCGATGTGTGCTTAATTGACCGAAGTCCTATTCATATTTGGAAGCCTAAATTACACGAAGTTGCTGTTGGCGTGATCGATCAATCTATTGAAGGTTTACTCTACCGCGATCATGGGCTTAAAAATGGTTACCGCTATATTCGCGGTGAGATAGAGCAGTGCGACCCTGATGCTAAATCGATTCAGTTAGCCGCCGTCTATAATGACGAAGGCGAGTTACTCTTAGAGCAGCGACAAATCGATTATGATTTTTTAGTCCTTGCTCTTGGTGGTGTTTCTAATAGTTTCAATACATTAGGAGCTGATGAACACTGCATCTTCTTAGATAGCCTCGAAAATGCCAACCTATTCCACCATAAATTACTCGACGCATTACTCCAATTAAACGAAACACAAGAAAGAGTCAGTATTGGCATTGTTGGTGCTGGTGCGACCGGTGTTGAATTGGCGGCAGAACTTCATCATGTGATTGAATCCGTTAAAGAGTATGGCTATCTGAATATTGCTACACATCATCTTGATGTGCATTTGATTGAAGCATCACCCAAAATTCTCCCCCAATTACCTGAGCGTGTGAGCGCTAGGGCGCAGGCAGTTCTTGATAAGATAGGTATACGTTTACATATCGGTGTTCAAGTTAAAGAAGTGACTCGTGATGGTTTTATTACCCAAGATGGGGATGTGATTAAAGCGGGCTTAAAAGTCTGGGCGGCAGGTGTAAAAGGGCCAAAAGCGTTTCAGAACTTTACAAAATTGCCCATTACGCCGCGAAATCAGGTTGAAGTTGATGACTGCATGCGAGTCAAGGGCCATCAAGATATTTACGCCCTTGGCGATTGCGCTCTATTGATCCAAAGTTCTGGTCAGCCTGTTCCACCAAGGGCGCAAGCTGCGGCACAGATGGCTGATACTTTGTTTGATAATATCGTTAATCGATTACAAGGTAAGCCTGAAAAGGCCTTTGTTTACAAAGATTACGGTTCATTAGTGTCTTTAAGCCGCTTCTCTGCGGTAGGTAATTTGATGGGGAACCTACGCTCTGGCACTTTCTTTGTCGAAGGGCATATTGCAAGATTGATGTATATCTCTTTGTATCAGAGGCATTTAGCCAGCCTTTATGGTTGGTTTTCGGCAATAGTGTATCGAGTGGCACAAAAGTTATTGAGGTGGCAGCGTCCAAAGCTCAAATTACATTGATTTCTATGTAATGTAGGGCAAAAAAGAGAGCAAATATGCTCTCTTTTTTTATTGTTTAGGAATTGCTGACGAGTCACGAATGATAGGTTCAGGTGTAAAGGTCTTAGAATATATCGCATCCTGCTCGCGACGTTTTGCTATTAATAATTCTGTTGCGACTTGCGCTATTTCTGCGTTTGGCTGATGTACTGTGGTGAGTTTAGGCCAGGTTTGACGTGAGAATGGGCTATCTTCGAAACCGACAATCGATAAGTCTACTGGGATATCTAAACCCGCTAAACGAGCAGCAAAAAGTGCTCCAGCGGCAATTTCATCATTACAAGCCACAATCGCAGTCGGACGATGTTTTAGTTTAATAAGCTTATTCGCACCGTCAACACCAGACTCAAATGAGTACTTCCCTTCAATTATGTAGTTTTCATTCAGTTTCAGGCCATTTATTGTTAATGCTTGTTTAAAACCAAGTAACCGTTCTTTAGTGGATTCATGGTGTAAATCCCCACTTAAAAACGCAATATGCTTGTGGCCTAAGTCAATCAGATGCTGGGTGATTTCAACTGCACCAAATTTATCGTTGACTAAAATAGTCAATCCATTCTGATCGTTGTCCTTTTCACCTGCAATAATGCGCACATAGTTAGCATCAATCTCAGTAAGCGCTTTGAGTACTTTCGGATCTTCTGACAAGGGAGGCGTCAGTACTAATCCCGCTAGCCTAGAATATTTGACTAGTGCAGTAAGCTCATCACAAATGGTCTCTGATTTGGCATTGCAAGGATGGATGACAAGTTCATAGCCCTTGTCTTTACAGGCTGCCAAGATCCCATTTTGCATATCAATAATGTAGTAAGCGTTTGGATTATCGTAAATAAAACCAATAGCATAGGATTTAGTACCCGCGAGGTTTCTCGCCGCTAAATTCGGTTGGTAGTTAAGCGCTTTTATCGCCTCGTTCACTTTGTCAACTGTGGCCTGCTTTACTGAAGGTTCGTTATTGGTGACACGGGATACTGTCTTGATAGACACTCCAGCATATTTAGCTACGTCGTTGATAGTGACTTTCATTGATGTAAAAACTCTTTGTCTAAGGTCGCGAAGGGTTAACTGTTCTATGAACGTAAATTCTTTACCAGCAATTTACAAGCTTACATTTTTATCAGTATTTTCTTACTTATGCGTCTTATAGTGCGAGCTTTTGATGTGCTTAGCAATCCTGAATTGTTACAAATTGGCGTTAATTTATCGTTGTTACAATTATGCTTGGAGTTGTAAATTTACGTCATAATATTAAAGCTCATGTTTTATAATGATTTTTAATAAAATTACTGATTCAAAATTCTGCTTTATGACATTTTTTTGCATCCATCGTTATTTTGTTGTGGCAAGGCTGTTAATTATTGTGTAATGTTTGCACTAGACATGACAGCGTTGTCATTCCGCAGGGAATGGTTATGAATACTAAAACGATAATAAAGTTATGGAAGGGAAACGAGATGCGACCATCAATCTTTAAGAAAACTGTACTAGCAACAAATATTGCTATCCTACTCGGCAGTGCTGTATCCATCAGCGCTGTCGCTGCAGATGCCGCGGCAACCACCGCAGCACCAGAAAATATTGAAAAAATTGAAGTTCGCGGTATGAGAGCATCAATGAAGGCATCAGTTAACGATAAACGTTTTTCTGATGCTGTAGTAGATGCTGTTACTGCTGAAGATATTGGTAAGTTTCCTGATGGAGACGTGGGTGAGTCATTAGGTCGTATTCCTGGTGTCGCAGTAAACCGTCAGTTTGGTCAAGGTCAGCAAGTATCGATCCGTGGTGCTTCTAGCCAATTAACCAGTACTCTGCTAAATGGTCATTCTGTGGCTTCAACGGGTTGGTTCGACCAACAAGCAATTGACCGTAGTTTCAATTACAGCTTATTACCACCAGAAATGGTTGGTGGTATTCAAGTATTTAAATCATCTCAAGCAGATATTGCTGAAGGTGGTATTGGCGGTACTGTAATTGTTAAAACACGCAAACCATTAGACTTAGATGCTAATTCAGTATTCTTAAGTGCTAAGGGGGACTATGGCACTGTATCTGAAGAGATAGACCCGCAAACCTCAGGACTTTATAGCTGGAAAACGGAAGATGAAAAATTTGGTTTCTTAGTTGCAGGTTCTTTGGATAAAACTCAATATCAACGTAATGGTATTGAGTCTTTGCTTGGTTGGGGAGAGATCGTTCCGACCACATTCCAGCAAGATCGTGAACGAACAGCTGTAAATGCTGCATTCCAATACAGACCAACTGACAATCTTGAGTTTGGTTTGAATTTGATGAGCCTTCAACTTGATGCAAACAATGCTAACACTTCAATTTTCTTATTCCCTACTCAACAAGGTGAAAATACTTGCCTTAAGAAAAATGCTGCAGGTGTTTGTACATTAGTTGAACACACAGGTAAAGGCGGTTTTGCTTGGGCTCAAACTTGGGCACGTAAAGCTAGCATGTCATCTGACACTATTGATTTAGATTTTGCATATCAAGCAGATGCTTATAAATTAGAAGGGCGTATCGGTAAAACTAAAGCTGAAGGCGGTACCGATATAACTTCAAACTATGGTCAGTCTATTGGTAAGCCTGAAGATTTCGCGGGTACTTATGATGCTACTGGTGATGTAATTGGAATCAACATTGCTAATAACTCATTTGATGCTTCAGATTTCAATGGGCAATTAGAAACAGCGGGTTGGGCGCTCAAAAAACAACCTAATACAGATGAAGAGTCATTTGCGACATTTGACATTACCATTCCTGTTGAACTAGGCGCTATCACATCATTTAAGTCAGGGATTAGCTATGCTGATCATGATGTTACACAGACGACAGAAGCTGCCCAATCATCCAATATAGTGGCAAAAGATGCTTCGGCTTATTATTCTGGCACTATGTCATCAGGTGCTGGCTTCACGTTACCAAAACCAATTTTTGATAACATGATTAATGATGCTTATGCAGCTATTGATGGTTTTACTCTTGATAAGTCTGGATATGGCACTCTGCAAGAAAAGAACTTAGCACTCTATACTATGGCTACATTTGCTGGTGAAGGTGTGCGCGGTAACTTTGGCTTAAGATATGTTTCTACTGATGTTGAGTCTGATTATTATGCATTTAGTAAAACAGGTACTTACGCAGATGGCTTAAGTACTGATAAAGCCAGTTATAACGATGTGTTACCAAGCGTGAATATTGCATTTGACCTTGCCAGTGATTTAATTTTAAGAGCCTCTGCCGCTCAAGTTATTTCACGTCCAAATTATGCTGATTTATTCGCTACGTCTAAGTTACCAGGTTTCAATGACGGTACTCCTGGCAATGAGAAGAAAGTCACAGGTAGCGTGAATTTACAGCCTTTTAAAGCTTCACAAGCGGATGTAAGCTTGGAGTGGTACTTCAGTGGTGAAGGTTTATTTGCTGCAACATATTTTATTAAAGATGTGAGTTCATTCATCTCTACAAGAGAAAAACTGAATCAACAAATCGGTATTGAAGATCCTAACTTAATTGCTGCCGGCGGTAGTACATGTGGTGCAGGTATTTACGATTGTTGGACTGTGAGTGAGAATTATAACGCTAACGGTGGTTCAATTGACGGTATCGAGCTTCAGTTACAAGATTCATTCGATAGTGGTTTAGGTTACTCAGTTAACTACACATTTGCAGACGCTTCATCACCAGCTGAAAATTATGCAGATCGTGTTGGAGTATTCTCTGACTCATCCAAACATACTGTAAACTTAGTTGGTTACTACGAAATGGATGATTTTTCTGCTCGCGTAGCTTATAACTGGCGTTCTGAATACATGATGCGTGAATTACCAGGGTTCTATGGTAACCGTGAACATCAAGCGTATGGTACCTTAGATTTAAGTGCTAGTTATAATCTAACAGATTATCTGTCGTTAACTTTTGAAGTGGTTAACTTGCTTGAAGAAGATAGCGTACAAAAAGGTGTATCACCTGTAGATGCTGAAGGTGTTATCAGTGAATTTAAAGATAACTATCCAGTATGGAGCTTCGATGGTGAAGCCCGTTATAAACTGGGTGTAGCATTACGCTTCTAATGTAGATGTTGTGATTGATAAGAGCCTAGCATTTGCTAGGCTTTTTATTGTCATCCCAAAACCACCGCCTCTGGCGGTGGTGATTGTTCCTTGAGGCTATAGCCTGAATTACGCCCATGCTAAAAGAGACTTCTTATTCACCACAAGTAAGAGGAAACGAAAAGCATGGGCGATTATAGAAGTTCATCACATGTTTATTGGCGTTGCAAATATCATATTGTTTGGACTCCGAAGTACCGTTTTAAAATTTTAAAAGGAAACCTTGGTAAGGAGTTATATAGGTCAATTTATATCCTTTGCAATATGAAGGGTTGTGAGGTTTTAGAATTAAACGTTCAGATAGACCACGTTCACTTGGTAGTCATAATCCCGCCGAAGCTGTCAGTATCAACGCTGATGGGAGTATTGAAAGGAAGAAGTGCGATAAGGCTATTCAATAAATTCCCTCATGTACGTAAAAAGCTATGGGCCAGAGGTTATTTTGTAGATACAGTAGGGGTTAATGAAGAAATCATTAGACGATATGTGCGCCATCAAGATAAACAAGATCAGGAACATGAGGCTCAATTGTCGTTGCTGATGATGTAGGTTCTTGGAATAGCCCCTTCCAGGGGCAAGTCAAAGCCGCTTTCTAAGAAGGCGGATTCTTTACTATTTTCTATAAAATATTAAATTAAGTGTGTTAATTTTCGTGATGTAAGATATCAATTTATATATTCATGCTTAATTTTGGAATCATGCTATGACAATAAAAACGATAGCGATTGTTGGTGGTGGGACATCTGGTTGGTTAGCCGCTAATCATATAGGTCGATTTTTAAAGGATAATCCAGAGTTATCTATTACGCTCATAGAATCACCTGGTATTCCTATTATTGGTGTAGGTGAGGGGACTGTCCCCTCGATTCGTAAATCATTATCTAGTTTTGGAATAAGTGAATCAGAATTTATAAATTCTTGTGATGTAACTTTTAAACAGTCAATAAAATTTGTAAATTGGTTAGATAGAACTAAACACGGTAACAATAATTTTTATCATCACCTTTTTGATATGCCGAGTCCATTTGGTGAGGATTTAACACCATATTGGTTAATTAATCCTAGGGAGCACTTTGCAGATTTAGTCTCGTCACAACATGCCGTTTGTGAAGAAAATAAGGCTCCAAAATTCATAACAACTCCGGAGTATAGTGGAGTTACGGGTTATGCTTACCACCTTAATGCCGCTAAGTTTGCCATGCTATTAGCTAAGAATGCGACTGAACGCTTTAACGTTGAACATGTTCACGCAACTGTGAATGATGTTTCATTTGGTATAGATGGTTCAATTCGCTCACTGTTGACTGACAAAGGCGAGCTAATTTTTGACTTTTACATTGATTGCAGTGGTTTCGAATCTATTTTGTTAGCAAAAAGGTTTGATGTACCATTTATCGATAAGTCACAACAACTCTTCGTTAATACAGCGTTAGTTACTCAAGTGCCCACACAGGATTTCGAAAAAATTCCTCCATTTACTATTGCAACTGCCCATAAGGCGGGATGGATTTGGGATATCGCCCTTACACAAAGGCGCGGAACTGGATTCGTCTACTCAAATGATCATATGAGTAATGCTGAAGCTGAAGATAAATTTGACCAGTACTTAGGTGGTAAACTTGCAGAGCTTACACCTCGAAAAATCCCAATGAAAGTTGGCTATCGTCAACAGTTTTGGGTAAAAAATTGCGTCGCATTAGGTTTAGCGCAAGGTTTTTTAGAACCGATAGAAGCAACATCTATTTTACTCACGGACTTTTCTGCGCGATTTCTTGCAGAACGATTTCCTTCTGATAAAGATGATATTGATTATCTTGCTAAGCGTTTTAATGAAATAGTTTCTCAAGCGTGGGAGAGAGTCGTCGAATTTGCTAAGTTGCACTATTGCTTATCTGACAGATCTGACTCAGCTTTCTGGCGCGATAATCGTTCTGATAAAACAATCCCTGAGGGCTTAAAACAACGTCTTAAAATGTGGCGAAATTTTATTCCAATCGCAGAGGATTTTCCTTCAAAGTTTGAAGTGTTCAACAGAGAAAATTATTTATATGTACTTTATGGTATGAAGTATTTTACTCGCCCAACTTATAGCAATGCGGAAGTTGATAAACGCGTTGTTCAACATTTGGCTAAGATGAAGTTGTTAAAAAGTAAAATGATAAGTGAGTTGCCAGAACATAGAGAACTACTTGATAAAATCCGTCTCTACGGATTGCAATCCATATAGATTTTTATGAATTGCATAAAAACATTAACAAGGAAAAAAGATGACAACACATTATGTCCCTTTGAATAATTCTATTCATAGACACTTAAAAGTAAACAATATTGTTGACTATAAAGTTTTTGAAAAAATGCACATGTTGCCTCTTCAGGTTCAAGAGTTCATGTCAGCAGCGACTAGTTTTCCCATTATATTTACCAAAAATGCTCAAACAGGTGAATTCTTACCTGTAGCTATTACATCTTTAAAAGAAAATTCGAACAAATTAATGATAAACGGTAGGTGGATATCGCGTTATTTACCTATTCAAGTTCAATTGTATCCTTTCGGTGCGAGCTATACTGATAATAAAATAATTATTGGAATTGATCTAAATAATTCGTCGGTGTCCGAAATCGGAGATAATTCTTTGTTTACAACTGATGGCGATAACACCGCTTATCTCAATACACAACTAGAGTTAGCTAGTCTTCAGGCTAACTATCAGGAAATGACAAAACATTTTATTAGTATTTTAATACAGCATGATCTATTGCAGCCTAGAACATTAACTGTAAATGCTCAGGATGGAACTAAGACCAATATTAATGGTATTTATACCGTTGATGAACAAAAAATGCATGAGCTAGAAGAAGTAGTCATGTTAGATTTTGCAAAACGTGGATTCTACTCTGTGATTTATGCGCATCTTTGTTCTCTTAGTTTAATTGATTTAGTCATGGAAAAATAACATTTAAAGAATGGTGCCATGCTGTATTGGTGGCATCAAACTATGCGATTTACTTATGCTAGTTTTTAATTAAAGCAATGAATATGAATCAATTTTAGAGTTTTTAACTCGCCAACATGACGCTACCCGTCAAAATTATCCAAATGGAGAAAAAGAGTTTTAATACTTTTACTGGGAGATATAGCGCTAATTTACGAGCGAGTAATCCTCCGATAACTGCACCTGGGCCTGCGAATAACACTAACTCAAAGAGGGCATGGCTATTTGTTGAAAAAATATGAATAGGGCTTGCCGACCAAACGGTAATGGCAGAAACAATGACGCCGGTGGCGACCGCCATTTTGGCGCATAGCCCCCGTAACATCAGATAAATGACGACTAATTCACCGACGCCTACCGATAACCAAGCTGTGATAATGCCGCCGAAATAGCCTATGAGAGCGAGCCAAAGAAAATCGACAGGCATTATAGCGCGAGTTATTGGCGTGCTACTTTTGCTACTAATAACGATGGCGATACCGAGTACAATCGAGAAGATGCTGAAACTTGTGTGTAGCGAAGAGGGGGAGTTGAGCTGTAGTAATTGGCTACTCCAGAAACCTAAGACAGAAAAGAAGGCGGTAAGTAATGCTGCTTTCACAAAACCAGACCAGGCGGCATCTTCCCGGTGGCGCTTTTTATAATGCAGTGACCATGAAATCGCGCCTGCTGTCATACCAAAGCATTGGATCATAAATGAAGTCGCAACACTTTGAGACTCACTAAAGTTGAGGCTCGAAAAAACGGGAATAAAGATGACGCCACCGCCAGCTCCCGTCGAATTGGCAAATATCGCTCCTGTAATACCCAGAAAAATAAAGCGGCCATATTCTTGGATAAGATCAAATGGCGAATGAAAATGGCTCGCCCAAAATAACCAAGCTCCACAAAGTAGCAATATCAAACTGAGGTTTCGGTAGTGCCGAGTTAAGCGCGGAGCAGATTGGGTATTACTGGGCACTAATGTGTTAAGGGGACTCATCGATAGCTACCGTGATCTTTGTCATGTTATCGCCATGTTACCAATGAAAGACAACGTTGTCACATAAGCTTGAATAAATAAATTAAACATTTTAAGTGATTGAATAATAATGGTTAAGTATGTTTTTTCATAAAAAACAACAATAATTGTCAAAAAAATGTAGAAATCCTGTTCTTTCTTGTGTACTTTAATAATGACAACGCTGTCATCTGCTTGTGTGATACGTTGTTTGTAAGGTCTGCATGAGAGGATGAGGTCTCCTTTTCATGTGTTTGGCAGGAGTATTGCTGTCGGGCGGCGATACGTTTGTCTTTGATATTTTGATAGTCTCTCCCCAGAAACTAGCGTGGGCTGGGTACTGTAAGCAGTGCCCAGCCATTTTTTTAGGGTGTTTTACAATATTACTTCAATGCCTACCTCAGCATTTGAACGTTAGCGGCATAGATAAATAAAACTCACTGGTAAAAACCAGATAATAAAAAGAGGCTGCAATTTATGGCGATTCATTTAACGGCTGCAATGCGCGTCATTGCGACGGGCATGACGAGTGTCATTCGTTATGTTTTTACACTAACGACCTCACTAATCATCACTAAACGAGCAGCTTGCTGGTCACTGTTTATCATGGCTCTGACGGGGCTTTCAGCCTCATCCTTCGCTGTGTTTGCCGCCGATACCGCCTCAAGTCATTTTGCCGCTAACTCAAACTCAAATTTAAACTCTAATTCTGGTTCCTCTGAAGCCATTAAGTCTGACGTTTCTCACACTCAGGCGCCGATTTCAAAAACAATCGTCACCACCATACAGCAGACTTGGCAGCTAAATTTGCTTAAGGAAGCACTGCGCCGTTCGGATAGCGGCTATCAAGTGCAGCAAATGTCGACTCAAATGAATCAAAAACGCAAGGTCGAAGAAGCAATGGCAGGAACAGTCGATGTGTTTTGGAGTATGACCTCAAAAGAATTAGAAGAAACTGTGCTACCCGTGCGCATTCCATTGTTTAAAGGATTACTCGGTAATCGACTGCTGATTATCCGCAAAGCGGATGAAACGCGATTTGCCAAGGTGAAAACCATGGCGGATTTTAGGCAGTTAAAGGCGGGGCAAAATCGTTATTGGCCCGATGCCACGATTCTAGAGGCCAATGGATTACCCGTCGTTACGAGTTATCAGTACACCAATTTATACCCCATGTTAGAAGGTGGGCGTTTTGATTATCTTGCCCTCGGCGCCCAGGAAATTGGTGAAGAACTCGCTAGTCACCCCGATCCCGCACTTAAGGTTGATAGCCATATTCTGCTTCAATATCGCTCGCCAGCTTATTTCTTTGTGTCCCCTAAGCGCCCCGAACTTGCGGCGGCCATTTTAGCAGGGCTTGAAAGTATGGTAAGCGACGGCTCTTTTGATGAGATGTTCAATCGCGAGCTAAAAATTGAGCAACTGTACCGCGAGGCAAAGTTTGAACAAAGGGTCATTATCCGCCTCGATACGCCTGATTTAAGTCCGTTAACGCCAATAGAACGCAAAGAATTATGGTTAGGTCTCTTTAGTATGCAAGGTGCAAAATAATGAAAACATTAGCCTTAAAAGTACAGATTGGGTTAGCGGCAGCGATTTTTATGATAGTCAGCGTTTTGTTCGGTGCATCTTACTGGTTGGCGAGCGATAAATTGGCCGCCAGTGAAACTAAGTTTGAAGACAATACCGTCGCCAATTTGCAAGTCACTATGGCGCAGCCCATCTTCACCTACGATTATGAACAAATCCAAGCCGTGTTATCTGTGATGCTTAAATCTGCGCAGATTTATCATATCGTGGTGAGCGACCATCGCGGTAAAGTGTTGGCCGAGAGTCAACAAACTCAAACGGTAGCCGATGAGTATCTGGTAAAACGTGAAATTCACTTTGCTGACCAAGGTAATCCGACGGGCCAATTGGCCATTCAGTTTTCTATGTTGCCCATTCGCGCTCTGTTGTCAGATTTACTCTTAGGTTATTTCTTGCAGGCGCTGTTAATTCTCGGTGGCAGTTTAATTGTTATCTTTATCATTCTTAAACGTTTAGTGATTAATCCATTGGAGAATGTTGTTCGCGCTATGGAAGAAATTGCCAGCGGTGACGGCGATTTATGCCACAGATTACCGGTTGAGAGTCAGGATGAGATTGGTCAGCTTGCCAAGGCATTTAATGGTTTTGTAGAGCAAATCCACGCCACGATTTCCAGAGTGCACGAAACCTCAGGGCAATTACTGGGCGATGCCAAAGCGCTTGGTTCACTGTCGCAAACCAACAATGATCGCGTTCAAACCCAACTAAAAGAAACCGAGGCCGCAGTAACGGCTGTCACTCAGCTGAGCGCCAGTGCTAACGAAGTTGCGATTAACGCCAAGCGCACCGCGGATGCGGCGAGTCAGGCCGATAAAGCGGTCGATGACAGTCAGCGTCAGTTTGATTCGGGATTAGACATTACCCGCAAGCTGGCATCTGAATTAGCTCGCTCGGCATTGTCCGTCTCACAGTTACAGCAAGAAACCCAAAAGATTGATGAAGTGGTCGTAGTGATCAACAGTATTGCCGAGCAGACCAACTTACTGGCGCTTAATGCTGCTATTGAAGCGGCAAGGGCGGGTGAACAAGGGCGCGGTTTTGCTGTGGTGGCCGACGAAGTGCGCACGCTGGCGAGCCGAACCCAACAAGCCACAGGTGAAATACAGAAAATGATCCAGCAGGTTCAGAGCCGTGTGGCAGAAACGGTCACTGTGATGCAAGCGAGTCAAGCCCTCTCGACTCAGGGCGTAAACCGCTCGGAAGAAATTAAGTTAGTACTCACTAAAGTGACTGATTTAGTCTCAAATATCAGTAATATGAACATCGAAGTTTCCCATGCGGCGCAGGAGCAAACCTGCGTCACCGAAGCGATTTCTCGTACGTTAAATGATCTTGCCAATGTCTCAGGTTCAGCCTCACTCGATAGCGAGCACTTAGCGCACTCGAGCGAGCGACTGTTTCACCAAGGGGAAAGACTGCGGACGTTAGTAACTTCCTTCAGATTGTAGCCATTTCTGGAGCTAGATAAGGATAATCATGAATAAAACACTCTCAGCAAGCGCCATTTTACTGGCTTTAGGATTAGCGGCCTGTTCCGAGGCGCCAGTGACGCCTTCCTCTGCGTCAGCCAATAAGGCTGTGACTCAAACACAGCAAGCTCAGGACGCATTAACTCAAGCGCAGTTACAACAACTCGGGGATTCGTTAGTCGTAACTTACCGTGTTGTGACCAATGTGCCAGACGATAAGTGCCTAAAAGATAAAGCCGATGGTCGCTGTTTTGTCGCTCAAATTGATTTCGTGCCCGGTATGGATTTAGCCAGCCAGGATTGGGAAATTTATTTAAGCCAAATGCGCCCAGTGCAATCGGTTGAAAGCGGTGAGTTGACGATAACGCACGTTAAAGGCGATTTACATCGTATTACGCCAACGGCCGCTTTTAAGGGATTTGTTAAGGGCGAGAAAAAGCAACTGACATTCCGTGGTGAGCCGTGGCAATTGGCTGAAACCGACGCTATGCCAAACTATTACCTCGCAGCAAACGGATTAGAACCCGTCATTATCGCCAGCACTCAAGTGGGTAAAGATGCCGAAACGGGTTTAGAGACGCGTCCGTATGTTGAAGGGTTTACGAATTTTAAAACCCAATATCAACGCACTGAAACGGATAAACTCGCGCCAGCCGATGCCGCGCAATTATTTAAAGCCAATCAAAGCGTGAGTGAAGATGCCGCCTTGGCTGTGGATACCATTATCCCAACGCCACAAAAGGTGAAGATCCATTCAACTGATACACCAGTATCCCTTGCTGGCGGTATTAAGGTCGAATATCAGCAAGATAACCCAGAGCAAAAGAGTCAAGTTGCGGCAGCGGTGGCACGTTTAGCTCGCCTGGGTGTGGCTGAATCTGCGAGTGGCATTACGGTGAAATTTGCCAGCCAAAAAGGGGATGAGGGCAGTTATCGCTTAGATATTCAGCCAACTGAAATAGTGATCGCTGCCAATGATGCGGCGGGCTTCTCTTACGGTTTGTCATCATTAGCAAGCCTTGTGGATGTGAATTCGCTGAAAGTGAATGCCATGACCATTGAAGACAGCCCACGTTATCCGTTCCGTGGTATGCACATTGATGTGGCACGTAATTTCCACAGCAAACAATTGTTGCTGGATTTGCTCGACCAAATGGCGGCTTATAAGCTCAATAAACTGCATTTACACATGGCTGACGATGAAGGTTGGCGTTTAGAAATCGATGGTCTGCCTGAATTAACCGACATTGGCAGTAAACGTTGCCATGATTTAGATGAAAATTCCTGCTTATTACCGCAGTTAGGCAGTGGGCCGTTTGGCGATACTAGTGTTAATGGCTATTACACCAAACAAGACTATATCGACATAGTGAAATATGCCGAGGCGCGTCAAATTCAAGTGATCCCATCGATGGATATGCCGGGTCATAGCCGCGCCGCGATTAAAGCGATGGATGCGCGTTTTCGTCGATTACAGTCTGAAGACGTAGAGCTTCAAAACACGGGCAAAGTGCAGGTTGTCCCTGTGCAGGAAACGGTAAATCAAGCTAGCACAGCGGTAAAAGCGTTAGATGCGGGCGCTCGTCAATTGCAAGCTGAAGGGAAAACCACTGCAGCTGAGCAATATTTGTTATCCGATGCAAACGACAAAACGGTTTATTCTTCAGTGCAATATTACGACGACAATACGCTTAACGTGTGTATGGAGTCGACCTATCAGTTTGTCGATAAGGTAATTGATGAAATTGCCAAGTTACACCAAGCCGCGGGTCAACCATTGACGCGTTACCACATTGGTGCCGATGAAACGGCGGGAGCTTGGAAACAATCACCCCAGTGTTTAGCATTTGTCGCCAATAACGATAAAGGCGTTAAGTCGATAGATGACTTAGGCGCTTATTTTATCGAGCGAATTTCGACTATGTTAGCGGCCAAAGGTATTGAAGCTGCGGGGTGGAGCGATGGCATGAGCCATGTTCGCCCTGAGAATATGCCCGCTAAAGTGCAGTCTAATATTTGGGATGTGATTGCCCATAAAGGCTATGAGCGCGCCAATCAGCAGGCGAATCTTGGTTGGGAAACCGTGCTCTCTAATCCTGAGGTGTTGTACTTTGATTTCCCCTATGAGGCCGATCCTAAGGAGCATGGCTATTACTGGGCGAGTCGCGCGACCAACAGCCATAAAGTCTTTAGCTTTATGCCAGATAACTTGGCCGCCAATGCCGAGCAATGGACCGATATTCAAAATCAGCCGTTCGAAGCGGACGACAGAATAAAACTTGATGAGGCGGGTAAAAAAATCTCGGGTCCAAGGGAGAAAGGCAAACCTTTTACTGGCTTGCAAGGGCAGGTTTGGAGTGAGTCGATTCGCAGTGACGATACAATTGAATACATGGTGTTCCCGCGTTTGTTGATGTTGGCTGAGCGTGCTTGGCATCAAGCCGCATGGGAAGTGCCTTATCAATATCAAGGCGCTATATATAATCAAAGCTCGCGCGCTTTTACTTTAGCCATGCGTGATGCACAGGCAAAGGATTGGCAACAACTCGCGAATACTTTAGGCCACAAAGAGTTTATTAAGTTAGATAAAGCGGGGATTGATTATCGCGTACCGACGGTCGGCGCCGAGATCCGTGACGGTAAACTGTTTGCTAATATCGCCTATCCCGGACTCAAACTGGAATACCGAAGCCTAAATGGCCAATGGCAAGCTTATCAAGCGGGGCAGGCGGTCACTGCACCGATTGAGGTCCGTGCCATAGCTGCCGATGGTATTCGTAAAGGCCGAAGTTTAATCGTTAACTAAATCGATTTTTATATCTGGCTGTATTTTATAGATAAAATACAGCCTTTTTGTTTTTCTGTGTCAGTGATTGCCTAAATTTGATTTTAGATCATAAATCACTTAAAAAAGTAAATGACAACGCTGTCATTATTGCTGTAACATTGAGTTAACTAAAGTTGAGCGCTGTATTAACGGCAAATAATAAGCAACGGTAGCGCTGCATTGATAGGTGAAGAGGGGTGTCATGGGGTTAGTCCAGACAAAAGATCAACAACTGTTTATAGGTGTAGATGGCGGCGGCAGTAAATGTCGAGCCACCATCTACTGCGCAGACGGTACCGTTTTAGGGACAGGTGTTGCAGGACGCGCAAATCCACTGCATGGTCTCACACAAACATTTGAATCCATTGAAGCATCGACTCGCCTGGCGTTGCTGGATGCGGGCATGAACGAGAGCGATAGTCACTTGCTGGTGGCGGGTCTTGGTCTTGCTGGCGTAAATGTCCCTAGGTTATATCAAGACGT
Organism: Shewanella baltica; assembly: GCF_900456975.1. Lineage (NCBI taxonomy): Bacteria > Pseudomonadati > Pseudomonadota > Gammaproteobacteria > Alteromonadales > Shewanellaceae > Shewanella > Shewanella baltica. The sequence goes on along the minus strand of NZ_UGYM01000002.1, from coordinate 3,459,638 downwards.
GATCAACTGGCAGCATCCTTTTGCGGCCATGTATGTCACCACAGATCTGCATACGGCTTGTATTGGTGCCCATCGCGGTGCCGATGGCGCTGTGATCATCACGGGCACAGGTTCTTGCGGTTATGCCCATGTTGGTGATACCAGCTTGAGTATTGGCGGTTATGGTTTTGCATTAGGTGATAAGGGCAGCGGTGCTTGGCTGGGATTAAAAGCCGCCGAACACGTGTTGTTAGCACTCGATGGCTTTGCCGTACCAACCCGATTAACCGATATGCTGCTGAGCTACTTTAACGTCACCGATGCGCTCGGTATTGTCGAAAATCTAGCCGGTAAATCATCAAGTTGCTATGCCGCATTAGCCAGAAGCGTACTCGATTGCGCCAGTGAAGGGGACGCGGTCGCGACGGCGATAGTGCAAGAGGGCGCAGATTATATTAGCGACATGGCGCGTAAGCTATTTAGCCTAAATCCGGTGCGTTTTTCGATGATCGGTGGCCTTGCAGAGCCTTTACAAGCCTGGCTCGGTGCCGATGTGGTCGCCAAAATTTCAGAAACCTTAGCACCACCCGAACTCGGTGCTATGTATTTCGCCCAGCAAGAATTTAATAAGTCGTTGTCAGTGCAAATAGGCACTGAAGCCAAATCCTGTATTTGAACGTGAAGGTAAAAGACATGACAAACACTATTATGGAGCAAGAAGCTCGCACCGCACCGCAAAAAATCGCTGGCCAGTTAGAAGCTAACGCTGAAATCATGCAGCAGTTAGGTGAAAAGCTGCGCGCCTTCGATCCCCGTTTTGTAATGATCGTTGGTCGTGGTTCATCGGATCATGCGGGTGTTTTTGCTAAGTACTTATTTGAAATCGAAGCGGGCGTACCGACGTTTGCCGCCGCCCCTTCAGTGGCGAGTGTGTATGGTAAGACCTTGAAACTCGAAGGCGCATTAGTGATTGTTATTTCACAATCTGGCCGTAGCCCTGATATTTTGGCGCAGGCGCGTATGGCAAAAAATGCTGGCGCTTTTTGTGTTGCCTTAGTCAATGATCAAACCGCACCGATTAAAGATATCGTCGATGTTGTTGTGCCTTTACGTGCCGGCGAAGAAAAAGCGGTTGCCGCGACTAAGAGTTACCTCGCAACGTTGTCAGCGATTTTACAGCTTGCCGCCGCTTGGACTCAAAGCGAATCGCTTGCTAGCGCCGTCGCTTCTTTACCCCAAGCGCTGCAAACGGCGGTGGACGCTGAGCCACAACTCACGCCAGAATCTGTTGCCGACGTGAAGAACTTAGTCGTACTTGGCCGTGGTTTAGGTTATGCGGTATCCAAGGAAATCGCGCTTAAGTTAAAAGAAGTGTGTTCAATCCATGCTGAAGCTTTCAGTAGCGCTGAGTTCCTCCACGGTCCTGTGACCTTAGTTGAGAAAAAACTCACTATCGTTGATGTGTGCATTGGCGATGAATCCTACGCTAGCCATATCGAACAGATTGAAAATGTGAGCCAACGCGGCGCCGATTTAGTGCATCTGAATCAAACCTCTACTGACATTCACCCACGTGTGGCGCCGTTAGCGTTATTACAACGTTTCTATATCGACGTGGCTGCGGTTGCGATTGCCCGCGGTATCGATCCCGATCAACCTGCTGGCCTTAAAAAAGTGACCCAAACGCTCTAAGCCGCCGAGCTTTAAGCGGCCAACGTTTTAGAGGTTTAGGTACTGCGGATTAGACTTCGCTGACTTTTAGCTGCACGATTAAACCTGTTCAGCTAAGCCCGTGCAGCTAAGCCCTCGCAGTGAACTTAATTTAAAACTTAAGTCACTCGTGTTATTTATTGAAAGAGGTTTGCGATGAAAATCACCTTGATCGCCGAGCGTATTTTTGATGGTGAATATTTCCATCAAGATGTGCCTGTTACTGTTGAAGACGGGCACATTCTGGCGTTTGATACGGTTGTTGGCGCGAAGGAAATCCGCCAAGCCGGAACGCTGGTGCCAGGTTTTATCGATGTACAAGTGAACGGTGGCGGCGGGGCGTTATTCAATGCCGATCCGAGTGTTAATTGCATTGAAACTATCGGCCGTGCCCATGCGCGTTTTGGCACGACCGGATTTTTACCTACGCTTATCACCGATGATGTCAGCGTGATGGCCAATGCGGCCGATGCAGTGGCCGAGGCGTTAGTCAAAGGTAGCGCTGGCGTTTTAGGGGTGCATTTTGAAGGACCACATTTATCTGTGCCTAAAAAAGGTGTACATCCGCAGGGTTTTATTCGCGAAATAACCGATGCTGAACTCGCGGTATTTTGTCGTCAAGATCTGGGGATTAAAGTTGTCACGCTTGCGCCTGAAAATGTGTCGCCAGAGGTGATCCGCACGCTCGTCGCTTCGGGCGTGAAGGTGTGTTTAGGCCACTCTAATGCAGACTACGATACTGTTGTTGCGGCATTAGCGGCAGGCGCGACGGGCTTTACCCATCTTTATAATGCGATGTCACCACTGGGTTCCCGTGAGCCGGGCATGGTTGGCGCGGCGATTGAGAGTGAAACCGCTTGGTGTGGTTTGATTGTCGATGGTCACCATGTGCACCCAGCGGCGGCAAAGGTTGCACTAAGGGCAAAATCTAGGGGCAAGATGATGTTAGTCACCGATGCTATGCCGCCAGTTGGTATGGAGGATGAGACTAGCTTCGAGCTCTTTGGTACTCGAGTGTTAAGAGTCGGCGACAGACTAAATGCTGTGACAGGTGAGCTGGCGGGCTGTGTGCTCGATATGGCGACTGCGGTCAACAATACCGTCAACTTGTTGGGTTTACCTTTGGCGGAAGCCTTAAGAATGGCGGCGTTATATCCCGCGCAATTCCTCGGGATTGACCATAAGGCAGGCCGTTTAGCACTGGGACACAGGGCTGACTTTGTCTTGCTCGATGCGCAGAACAAAGTGCAGGCAAACTACATTGCGGGACAAGCCGTTTATGCACACCCTTAAATTGCATTTACATTTGCAGTTTAGGCGATTTTTAACATCTGGCCCTTGTCGTATTTTGATGGCAGGGGCTAAGTTTTTTTATTGTACAGCACTAATTTTAAACAGTATTAGTTTTGCTCAACTTTTATAAAAGCTTTTAATAACAATAATAAAGGATGATGGCATGGGGACGACACAGACAAACGCAATTGCGCCAGTAAAGGTGAATAAACCTAGGTTAATGTCGCTGGATGCACTGCGCGGCTTCGATATGTTTTGGATTTTGGGCGGTGAGGCTTTGTTTGGTGGCTTGCTTATTCTAACTGGCTGGGCAGGCTGGCAATGGGGCGATGAACAGATGCACCATAGCCAATGGCACGGCTTTCGGTTTTACGATTTAATCTTTCCGCTATTTATTTTCCTCTCTGGTGTGGCCTTAGGTTTATCTCCCAAACGTTTAGATAAATTACCCATGAGTGAGCGATTAACTGTGTATCGTCACGGGATTAAACGACTCTTTTTATTGCTGCTACTGGGTATTTTATACAATCACGGTTGGGGAACGGGCGCGCCTGCCGATCCTGAAAAAATTCGCTATGCCAGTGTGTTAGGTCGAATCGCCTTTGCATGGTTTTTTGCCGCATTATTGGTGTGGCACACGAGTCTACGAACCCAAATTATCGTCGCCTTGGGCATTTTGCTCGGTTATGGCGCAATGCAACTTTGGCTACCTTTCCCTAGTGGACAGGCAGGCGTGCTCTCGCCAACGGAATCCATCAATGCCTATGTCGATTCGATTTTATTACCCGGCGTGAGCTATCAGGGACGCACGCCCGATCCAGAGGGTTTACTGTCGACTATTCCCGCTATAGTCAATGCGTTAGCAGGGGTATTTGTCGGCCACTTTATTGTTAAATCTCATCCTAAAGGAGAGTGGGCCAAAGTGGGGTTGCTCGCCGCTGCGGGTGGCGTTTGCTTAGCCTTAGGTTGGCTGTTAGATCTTGTTATTCCGGTCAATAAAGAGCTGTGGACCAGTTCATTTGTGCTGGTGACGTCGGGCTGGAGCATGATACTGCTGGCGGTATTCTATGCCTTAGTCGATGTGCTTAAGTGGCAAAAAGCCGCATTTTTCTTCGTGGTGATAGGCACCAACGCCATTATTATTTACTTAGCGTCGAGCTTAGTGGATTGGAAATATATCGCTCAAAGCGTGTTTGGCGGCTTAGTGCTGGCCTTGCCTGAAAGCGCTCAAGCGTTAGCTGCGGTTATCAGCTTGCTCGCGGTGCAGTGGCTGGTTTTATATTGGATGTATCGCCGCAATATTTTTGTCAGAATTTAGTCAGTTGGCTTAATCGCTTGAGATCAGCCGCACGCACTCAGTGTCTGCGGCTTTTTTTACATTATTTTCTGGATGTGAGTTACAACTTAGCTATCGGCCAATTGATGATTACGAGGGAATATTCGCGAGAATTTATTAAATGACAGCGTTGTCTTTTTGTGTTATTTGTTTTAACATCACTGAAACAATGGTGCGTTTGGATGATAACATTAGCCATTGCGGACGAGTCGCGATACGGATATTCGGGAACTTAGGCATTAATTTAAACCCCGTTATCACCTCAATAATTAATTACTATAAGAAGCAGGTTTATGGAAATGACACTCGATAAAAGCCAGCAAAAAAGCAGCTTTCTCCCCATGGCCATAGTGGCCGCTCTCTTTTTCATCCTCGGATTCGCCACTTGGTTGAATGGGTCTTTGATGCCATATTTGAAACAAATATTGCAACTCAATCCCTTTCAAGCGTCGTTGATCCTGTTTTCTTTTTATATCGCAGTGACCTTTACTGCCTTGCCATCCGCCTGGCTTATTCGCAAAGTCGGTTATAAGAATGGCATGGCGATCGGCATGGGCGTGATGATGCTGGCGGGTTTACTGTTTATCCCCGCCGCGGAAACCCAAATATTTGCCTTGTTCCTATTGGCCCAATTAGTGATGGGCACAGGCCAAACCCTATTACAAACTGCGGTTAACCCTTATGTGGTGCGTTTAGGCCCTGAAGAATCCGCCGCTGCCCGTGTGAGCGTGATGGGTATTTTGAACAAAGGTGCGGGCGTGATTGCGCCTGTGGTGTTCTCTGCACTGATTTTAGACAGCTTTAAAGACCGTATTGGTACTGAGCTGACTCAAATTCAAATTGATGAAATGGCCGATGGTTTAGTATTACCGTATTTAGGCATGGCGATTTTTATCGGCATTTTGGCGTTAGCGGTGAAGAAGTCGCCATTACCAGAATTATCCAATGAAGATGAAGCCGTTGAAAATACCGATAAAGGCCAACTTAAAGCGGCGCTGTCTCACCCGAACTTAGCCTTTGGCGTGTTGGCGCTGTTTGTTTATGTGGCGGTGGAAGTGATTGCCGGTGACACTATCGGCACTTTTGCGTTATCACTCGGGGTTGAGCATTACGGGGTGATGACCTCCTATACCATGGTGTGTATGGTGCTAGGTTACACGCTCGGTATCCTGTTAATTCCTCGCTTTATTTCACAGCCTAAGGCTTTAATGGTGTCGGCTATTTTAGGTTTGTTACTGACATGCGGTATTTTGTTCGGTGACAATAACTCCTACGCTATCGCGAATGTTGTGTTAGTGCCTTTTGGTGGTGTTGCGCTACCTGACACCCTGTTGATGATTGCCTTTCTCGGTTTAGCCAATGCGATCGTTTGGCCTGCAGTATGGCCGCTAGCCTTGTCTGGTATGGGCAAATTGACCAGTACAGGTTCTGCGCTTCTCATTATGGGGATTGCTGGTGGCGCCTTTGGTCCTGTATCTTGGGGCTTAATGAGCTCGGCGACAGATATGGGCATGCAGGGCGGTTATATTGTGATGTTGCCCTGTTATCTGTTCATCCTGTTCTACGCGGTGAAAGGCCATAAGATGCGTAGTTGGTAAACAAGTCTGCTTGAATAGCTAAAAAGAAGCCCTCGATGATGAGGGCTTTTTTGTGTCTTAGTTTATCTAAGCGGTTCTTCCGAACTTTATACTAAGGCGAAATTAGAACGCGTAACTTACGCTAGCAAGCACGGTATCTGAGGTTTTGAATGCGCCATCAGAGACCTTTTGATCGCCGCTAAGATCTGTGCCTAACCAAGCAAGAGAAAGCCCAAAGCCTGACAGTTCAGTCGATACGCCAACAGAGTAATCTGAGTAGCTATCAAAGCCTTCACCGTCATCCAAAGCATCACCAACGTTATAGCCGTAGTGTAGATCGAGACTCCAGTTCTCAACAAATTCATAGGAATAGTTAAGCTCAGCATAGTGATAGTCTAAATCACTACCGCCGTAGTCATTGGTGTACCAGTAAGCGGCACGAAAGCCTTTATAATCCATGCCAGCTGTGACTTCAAAATAGCCAATGTCACTTTCGCCTGAGTAGTTATAACGGTTAAGGGTAATGTCGTAGGTCAGATCTTCGTTGATCTCACCGCCATAGGCGACATAGAAATCGTATTCGATAGCAGGGCCGTTATAACCTGGCTCATCAAAATCCACGTTACTTGCCCAAGCGCCGACAGAGAAACCCGAGTCGAAGCTCCAATCAATACCGCCTTGCAGGGCAGGATCGCCAGCGGTTTGTGAAACGCCGCGGAAACGATAGTCGTTAGTGAGACTAATTTCTCCTGTTACTTCGGCGGCGGCCATGCCGGAGAATAGGGTCGTGGTTAGCGCGAGTCCGACAAGCTGTACCAGCCGTTTTTTATTCAGATTGTTATACACGGTATTTCTCCCATTTTCTTTGTTGACTCGGACGTGTTACTGGCGGCCATGATTATTCAATTGCGCCAGTGCATCCGTTGGTTTGCCAAACAACAGCCTAGGAAAACCCGTTGCTGTGACCTCATGGCGAGTTATTGCTAAGATAACTTAGCTTTTTTGAGGCTAACATCAGCCTCGTTGATCTCACTTTTGTTCGAAAATGACGTAAACCTTGCGGCAGGGTTCCACTACTTCCCAAGTGCCTTGAAAACCCGCGGGTATAATAAACCTGTCACCCACAGTGAACGTCTGCGATTGACCTTGAAGATCTGTGATAACACTTATCCCTTCAAGGATTTCGCAGTACTCGTATTCAGTGTAGTTTATTTTCCAAGCGCCTGATTCACTTTGCCAAATTCCACTGTGAAATTGATCACAAGGACTAGAATAATGATTCTCTAGCCCTTGAGTTGGATTGCCTGCTAACAACTTTTCCGTCGGTAACTGATAGGTTTCGACGGGTGTTTGCGCCGTAGCAAAACGAATAATGGCGTTGATACTCACAGTCATTTGCGATTTCCTTGTTGAGCTGACATTCGGCTATTTCATCGTAGGCATTACAAACTCGGCTTGAGTTTGTTTACCCACGGGCCAGCGGGCAGTAATTGCCTTACGCTTGGTATAAAAACGCACGCCATCTGGACCATGCATATGCAGCGGCCCAAAGAGTGATCGCTTCCAACCGCCAAAACTGTGGAACGCCATTGGCACCGGGATCGGCACGTTCACTCCAACCATGCCGACTTGCACGTGGTGGCAAAAATGTCGCGCCGCTTCACCACTTTGGGTGAAAATCGCCGTGCCATTGCCAAATTCATGTTGGTTAATCAGCTCAAGCGCCGTCGGGTAATCTTTCACGCGCACAATCGCCAGCACTGGGCCAAAGATTTCTTCGCGGTAGATGCTCATTTCAGGCGTGACGTGGTCGAACAAACAGGCGCCGAGGAAATAGCCCTGTTGATGATCTTCAACACTCAGTTTACGGCCATCGACCAGCAGCGCTGCGCCTTCTTGCACACCAGCTTCAACATATTGGGTGACCTTGGCAAGGTGCTGTTTGGAGATTAGCGGACCCATTTCCATCTCTGGCGTTAGGCCGTTGCCGACTTTTAAGCTTTGGATTTGCGGTAGCAGTTTTTCCACTAACGCGTCGCCTACATCGCCTACTGCCAGCACGACTGAAATTGCCATACAACGCTCACCAGCACTGCCGTAAGCGGCGCCCATTAAGGCGCTAACGGCTTGATCTAAATCCGCATCTGGCATAAGTAACATATGGTTTTTCGCGCCGCCTAAGGCTTGCACGCGTTTGCCATGTTTAGAGGCTGTGCTGTAGATGTATTCGGCGATCGGCGTTGAGCCTACAAAGCTCACCGCTTGCACATCTTTATGGGTGAGTAAGGTATCGACGGCTTCTTTGTCGCCGTTAATCACGTTAAACACGCCATCGGGAAGACCCGCTTCTTTAAGCAGCTCAGCAATACGCATCACCGAGCTTGGGTCTTTTTCTGAGGGTTTCATAATAAAGGTGTTACCGCAGGCAATCGCGATTGGGAACATCCACATGGGAACCATCACGGGGAAGTTAAAGGGCGCTATGCCTGCGACAACACCTAAAGCTTGATTAACTGACCAAGAATCGACCCCGCCACCGACTTGCTGGGTGTGTTCACCTTTAAGCAAGTGCGGAATACCACAGGCAAACTCGACCACTTCGAGACCACGGATCAACTCGCCCTTAGCATCGTCGATCACTTTGCCGTGCTCGCGGGTGATAAGCTGCGCCATTTCATCTAGGTTCTGCTCAACTAAGGCTTTGAATTTAAATAGCACTCGAGCACGGTTGAGCGGCGTGACTTGTGACCATGTTTCAAAGGCGGTTTTAGCGATTGCGATGGCTTCACCCACTTCAGTTTCGCTTGCGAGTGAGACTTGGCCACTTAGTTCACCCGTGGCGGGTTCAAAAATATCTTGGGTTCTGGTACTGGCAGGGGTGTGCTGACCATTAACAAAGTGAGTGATCTTGAGCATAGTTAACCTTTGATGTTCCCCGCCGCAGCGGGGTGTTAAATGTGAGAGTGGAACGAACCGCTGGCGCTATTATCCAACGGCGTTAATGGCATCGCTTAGGCTATTAACCATTTGGTCTATCTCGCGTTTATCGACAATCAGTGGTGGTGACATGGCAATAATGTCGCCCGTGGCTCGCACTAAAGTGCCATGGCGGAAGCAGTGTTCAAATACGCCGTAACCCCGTTTACCCGCGCCTTGAGCGTTAGGGGAGAATTGAATCCCAGCGACTAGCCCTGTGTTGCGAATATCAATCACATTCGGCAACCCTTTGAGGCTGTGCACGGCGTCTTCAAAGTAGCGCTCAAGCTCAAAACTTCGTTCGAATAATTGCTCATTCTCATAAATCGATAGGGTGGCAAGCGCCGCAGCCGCGGCCACTGGATGACCGGAATAGGTGTAGCCGTGGAAGAACTCAATCAGTTCATTAGGGCCTTGCATGCAAGTGTCGTGGATAAAATCTTGCACGAACACTGCGCCCATAGGAATCGCACCGTTATTGATGGCTTTAGCCGTGGTGATAATGTCTGGAATAACGCCCCAACGCTGACTCGCGAAGGCGGCGCCAACGCGGCCAAAAGCGGTAATGACTTCATCAAAAATCAGTAGGATGCCATGCTTTTTAGTGATTTCACGCAGACGTTTTAAGTAACCTTGTGGCGGCAATATCACCCCTGCTGAACCCGACATAGGTTCAACGATCACGGCGGCAATATTCTCGGCGCCATGCAGGGTCACTAGTTGTTGTAATACCTCGGCTTTTTCTGCGCCAAAGTGTGAGAGTCCACGGGTAAATGCCGCATTTTGGATATCTAAGGTATGAGGTAAGTGATCGACGCCTTGCAGTAACTGGCCGCTAAATGCCTTGCGATTATTGCTTAACCCACCCACAGAGATGCCGCCAAAGCCGACACCGTGGTAACCCATTTCGCGCCCAATAAAGCGAGTGCGTGAGGCTTGACCGTTGGCTCTGTGATAGCAAAGTGCCATCTTAAGTGCTGTATCGACGGACTCAGAACCTGAGTTAGTAAAGAAGACTTTGTTTAATCCTTCAGGACTGAGCTCGACTAAGCGCTCGGCAAGTTCAAAGGCGATAGGGTGACCCATTTGGAAGGAGGGCGCGTAGTCCATCTCTTTAATTTGTTTGCTGACCGCTTCGCTGATTTCTTTGCGACCATGGCCTGCGTTACAACACCATAAACCTGCGGTAGCATCTAATACCTTATTGCCATCAATATCCGTGTAATACATGCCTTCCGCTTTGGTGAGTAACCGCGGGTTGGTTTTGAATTGGCGGTTGGCGGTAAAAGGCATCCAGAAATGTTCAAGTGAGGGATGCTCAGTTGAAGATTGATGTGAAGCATCACTTGAGGAATTGAGCGGCAAATCGGCCATAGTGTCTACCTTGTCCTGTATTTTCAGGTCTTGTTTTAGGGTGGCTAATATTTGCTATGCTATGTTAGAAATAATGAACATGGAAGAGCTGTGTGCAGTTATTTGTGGCAAAAAAGCTATTTTTGTAAAAAATATTGAATTTTATTGCTCAAACAGCGTAATCTGAAGCTCGGATTACGACTGTGATGATGTGTAGCATTTGCGCTAATGTCGTCACTGGTCACTATTTCTTGTCGATGAACGATAAACCACACCTATGCGAACTATTAAGAGGTCATCATGAGCACACCGAAGAAACGCAGCGAATGGGAAAGTCTTGCTGCCAGCCTGTCTATTAATGGGAAGGCGTTTATCAATGGCGAATACCAAGATGCCGTTTCGGGTAACACCTTTGATTGTATTAGCCCTATCGATGGCCGCTTGCTGGTAAAAGTGGCGAGTTGCGATCTTGCGGACGCCAATCTTGCGGTTACCAATGGCCGCAGCGTATTTGAGTCCGGTGTTTGGTCGCAGCAGTCTCCAGTAAAACGCAAGCAAGTGATGATACGTTTCGCCGAATTACTCGAAGAAAATGCCAATGAACTCGCATTGTTAGAAACCCTCGACATGGGTAAACCTATTCGTTTCTCTAAAGCGGTGGATGTGGCGGGCGCCGCCCGTGCGATTCGCTGGTCTGGTGAAGCGATTGATAAAATTTACGATGAACTCGCACCAACCGCTCATAATGAAATAGGCATGATCACCCGTGAACCTGTCGGTGTTGTCGCTGCGATTGTGCCGTGGAACTTCCCCATGCTGATGGCGTGTTGGAAGCTCGGGCCTGCACTTGCCACGGGCAACAGTGTGGTATTAAAACCCTCTGAAAAGTCACCCTTAACGGCTATCCGTATGGCGCAACTCGCCATTGAAGCTGGGATCCCACAAGGCGTACTAAACGTGTTGCCAGGATTTGGTCATACCGTAGGTAAAGCCTTAGCCCTGCATATGGATGTGGATACGCTGGTGTTCACAGGTTCGACAAAAATTGCCAAGCAATTAATGATTTACGCTGGCGAGTCGAACATGAAACGCGTGTGGTTAGAGGCGGGAGGCAAGAGCCCCAATATCGTCTTTAATGACGCGCCAGATCTGAAAGCCGCTGCTGTTGCTGCGGCCGAAGCGATTGCCTTTAACCAAGGTGAAGTTTGCACCGCAGGTTCGCGTTTGCTGGTGGAATCTGGGGTGAAAGATGAGCTTATCGCGCTTATTGCAGAGGAGCTAGCCTCATGGCATCCGGGTCATCCACTCGATCCTGCGACTGTGAGCGGCGCCGTTGTCGATAAACAACAGTTAGACACAGTACTCAGTTACATTAAAGCAGGTAAAAATGAAGGTGCGACCTTAGTCCACGGTGGCAGCCAAGTCATGGCCGATACGGGCGGTGTATATGTGCAGCCAACGGTATTTTCTAACGTAAACAACCAAATGAAAATTGCCAGTGAAGAGATCTTCGGCCCAGTGTTATCTGTCATTGAATTTAATGGCATGGAAGAAGCGATATCAATCGCCAACGATACTATTTACGGTTTAGCCGCTGGCGTGTGGACTTCGGATATTAGCAAGGCCCATAAAACTGCCAAAGCCCTGCGCGCTGGCATGGTGTGGATCAACCATTACGATGGCGGCGACATGACAGCGCCATTCGGTGGCTATAAACAGTCAGGTAATGGCCGAGATAAATCTCTGCACTCCTTCGACAAATACACAGAATTGAAAGCGACTTGGATCGTGCTCTAAGCGTTCTGTTTTTATAACCGCTCTTTTTGGTCTATATAAAAGAAGGAGCTGCTTTCGCTCAATACTAAAACCTCTTTTCATATTACATGGAAAGAGGTTTTTTATTTTTAGGGCGTCTTTACCCCAAGCAAGCTCATTGAATCGTCAGTTGTGCTGCATTAATTGCCATTGTTTCCCCTGTGATTCGCCGTCTTTAGATTTAAAAAGAAGAATCCCTCTAGGCTCGACGGCAACATCTACAGCACACGGAAGTGTATATGCCGTGTTCGCAGGGATGTGAAAAAGCGGCCATGTCGCTAACGGTCACTGTTACAACAATGCCAATCCTAACCAACCCTCTCGCTGCCGTTCTGCGAAAAAGCTATTGCCCCAAAGCAAGATAACTTTGTTGTCAGTTTGCAGCATGAATTGTCATTGTTTCCCCTGTGACTCGCCATAAACTCGTCCCTGAGGGCTCGACGACGGCATCCATGCCGCCAACGGTCACAGTTGCAACAATGCCAATCTTAACTAACACTTCTGCTGTTCGTTTAGCTAAAAAAATATTGCCCCTAAGTGCGCCACGGCTCGAAGATCAGCCCTTTGTTATCTGATAATTTGAGATACTTAAAGTAATGGGTACCCAAAAGAAAGACCTGACCATGAGGGATTGCAAAAATCGTTACAGTGAATCAGACTTACCTAGACTGATTCAAGCCTCAAAACCTACCATTTTACGTTCGCTTCTGACTAACTTGCTGTTGCCTAAACGCGTGAGCGCCGAGCGTTTACCCACACACTGGTTACTTCATTACTTTATAAATTTCTGCTTTCAGCTATTAATCACAAGTGATCGAAACTAGAGCGTCATATAACCGTATTCAAAATTAGCATAGTGTATTTGATTGAAAACTGATAATTTACTTTTATTACAATGGATTAAATTTGATTTTTGCTGGTTGAATGAGGTGAACGTACATGCGCATCAATCCTAAGACGTTAACCAGATGGAGATAATCATGGACAAGCATGCATATATAAAATTAATCGAATACGCACTAGAGAATAAAACCTTTACGAAAGAACAAGCTTGTAAAAAGTGTGGTTTGTCTTTAGTAGAGTTCGATTTTATTCGTAGTGATATTTTTATTCTTAGCAAAGCTCAAGATCAACCAATTGCTAGTCATGATAGTTTTGAATGGAAAGTTAGTCCTCAGAGTTATTTTAATTACTTACAGTATTGCCAATATCAACATGCTATTAAAACGGCTAATCGAGCGCATATGATATCTATAGCTGCAATGGTAATATCAGGTGTGTTGGCTGTCGGGTCAATCTTGGTTGGACTATTTGATTAACAAACGCCTCGAGAGGGACCGTCAATGCGCGGCGTTTCCAGTCCCAATGAGTCGCAGTGTTTACTAGTTGTTAGGGATGATTTATATGAAAAAATTGCTTTCTATTTTCGGATTAATCGCAGTTCTTATCGCTGCCGCTATTGGGGGCGGTATCGGAAAAGAGGCCGGTAAAGCAGCCTTTTTTTCTTCAAAGTCGACTCAGGAACAGGTTGAAGCTGAACTATACGAGGGCTTCAACAAGGCGGCTGAACTATCCAACAAGCGCGGACCAATTATGGTAGATCAAGATACAAGATGGGATAAAACAGTAGCGGGGCCAGGAGCGCGCCTGACCTATTACTATTCTTTCCCGAAGTACTCTTCTCTAGATATAAAACGCGACTGGTTACTTACAAATATTCAACCTGAAGTAAAAAAATCAGTATGCGGTAGCGAGGAGATGAAACCATCACTCCAATATGGTGGAGCTTATGTTTACTCATATATAGGTAATGACAGTATTGAAATCGCAAAATTTGAGATCAATAGACATGATTGCGGCTTTCCCCAAATCTCACCCTAAAAAATGATTCAAATCGTTCGCTTCGCTCACTGAGATGGACTTAAGCCCGCCCCTTAACCACACGTTAACCATAGATTTTCTCATGGTAGTTTTACCTCAAATAGTGCCCGTGAATCACTCTACACCAGACTGATTCACGCCAACCGCTAAAACCCGCTCTAGCGCCCCATTTGCGGCTATTCTGGGGCGGTTTGTTCCCTTAAGATGAATCAAATCTCTAGAGAACTGATTCATGTCCCTGTTATGCCTATTCCGACTGGTTATATCGTTCATTGATTAGTTTGTAGCCAAACGAAGCATTACTAGGGTCTGTTGATCTTTGCTGTACAAATGGTGTTCAGCAATACATCGGCAGCCACATTAACATAAACGCCAGTGACACCATACTGGCGTAATTTCTTGCTAGCTTGTCATACCTTGTTGATATTGCTCGATAATGTTTAATTCTTCCAAAAGCATTCTCCACTAAATGTCGATACCGATATAAGCACCAATCGACTCTTTCTTGAGGTGTATTCTTATAGCGGCGCCTTGGAATAACAGATTTCCCGCCTTTATTTGCGATAAGTTCACGAAATGCATCGCTGTCATAACCTTTATCTGCAATGACGGTATCAACCTGCTTCAGGTGTTCAATTAAGCTGGGGGCGTGTGTAATATCGTGTTTTTGGCCTTCTGATAATTCGAAATAAATCGGTAATCCTCCGCTGTCGACGGCTAAGTGAATTTTGGTTGAATTACCGCCTCGACTTTTACCAATACTCTCATTATTTAGCGTCGCTGCACCTGCACTGTGCTGGTGAGCCCGCACTATCGAGCCATCAATAAAGACCCATTCTATATCAGCAAGGTTGGCTAAGGCCTTGAATAAATGTGCTAGAACGCCTTTCTTAGACCATAAATGAAACCGTCTAAAGACCGTGCTCCAATGACCGAACTCTTTAGGTAAATCTCGCCAAGGGATACCTGTTCTAAGCCGGTAAAGAATACCTTCGAATGTTTGTCTATGTTCAGGTTTGTCATAAACACGGCCTGTGCTTTTCATTAAATGAAATAGCTTTTCCCAGCGTGCATCGGTTAGCATAAGTCTTGGCATGGCTTGAGGTTATGGTTACTTTTGGCGAAGCAAATTATAACGTCTTGCCATGCTGTCTAAAAATCACTCTCGAAAGATCAACAGACCCTAATAGAATAGCTAATCCGAATCTGGCTCATAAGAGTGAATTATCTAACAAGGTTTTGTTCCAAAGCGTGCTGCGTAAAGCTTTTAAATCTATAGGTTACGCTAATGCAAAAAAGGTGAGCCATGGTGATTGGCGAGACGACCGTCCGCCCCATGGATGGGGCGGTCGAGCATCCAGGGAGGGACTTGCTGCGTGTCGGTGAGTGAACATCATGGCTTGCCCATTAGTAGGGGCCAGCATTTAAGTTACCAAACAAGTTATTTAGTCGTACTAGGCCTCTATTTTTAACGCTATTCTGTCTGTTTTTAAGTCAGTATGTCCGCAACCTTTTGACTTCAAACAGAGAGCATTCACCTGTAAGTACGTGATTTTAGCGTGCAACTGCTGTAGCCTCGTGGAAATTTATTGTTTCTTGTTCTGATCTTTTAGGATGCAAGCTTCGAGCTTTGCCATCTAAGGTTGTTCGTTATTTTCCCCGTGACTTTTGCTGAGCCTATTGCTCGTCAGCAAAGCGTTCACTCATTAGAGAGGGTGTTATGTGAATGCACTTCAAAACCTAATTAGGCCGTTCAATTTCGTCAAACTATCGGTACTGGCATTGTTAAGTTTTTTGGCTGGCTGTTCTTCAATGCAGACGGGTGAAAATGGTAACTGGGTGGGATTCACTGAAGCTGGTCAGGCTTCCTTTTATGGGGATAAACATCAAAATAAGCAGACGGCTAGTGGTGAACTTTACAAACATAAATTAAAGACGGCAGCGCATAAAAAGTTACCCTTTGGTTCGAGCGTTAAGGTCACCAATGTTGATAATGGCAAAAGTGTGATTGTAAAAATCAATGATAGAGGGCCTTTCGTGCGTGGCCGCATTATAGATCTGTCTAAATCGGCGTTCAGTAGCATAGGCAACACTTCCTCTGGTTTGATTGACGTGAAAATAGAAGTGATTAAGTAGCGGCTATATTGAAAAGGATTATTTCGAAAGGGCTTTCTCGAAAAGCTATCTTGAAACACTGTTTCGCTGCAATCTAATGATGGAGTGTATGAAACCGAGTCGACGCTTTTAAATAAAATCCCAAAGCAGACAATTTGTTAAGCCGATATTTGGGCTTTACGGTATTTGGTGAGAGACTAGCGGCAGACTTGGATAACAGTAAAAGGACCCGCTATGGAATACCCACTAGTAAGTACGCAGTGGCTCGAAGCACACCTCACCGATCCCCATTTAGTCTTGCTCGATGCCAGTATGGAAACCGTTATTGGTAAAGAACCTCTGGTTTACGATGAGCCTATTTGCATTCCGCGCTCACGTCGATTCGACTTGGAAAATGTGTTTTGCGATAAGACTTCAACTCAAATCCATGCCTTGCCGACGTTTGAACAATTCAGCCAAGGGATAGCGCAACTTGGGATTGAGGCCGACAGTGTTATCGTTATCTATGATAACCAAGGCATTTATTCATCTCCACGGGCGTGGTGGACCTTTAAAGTTATGGGTTTTAATCGAGTCTATGTGCTCGATGGTGGCTTGCCTCAGTGGATTGAAGAAGACCGCATTACCTCATCGCGTTATCAAGCCGAAGGCGTAGATTACGGCCCGACGGATGTCGATACTTTAGTTGATGTGCTGCAATACCACCCCGAGCGCGTGATGGATGCCGAGGCCGTGTTATCACGTATCGAAGATGCCGGAACCGCGATTGTCGATGCCCGTGGTGCGCCACGCTTTTTAGGCCAAGTGAGTGAGCCGCGCCCCGGTGTGCGCTCAGGGCATATTCCTCGCTCGGTTAACTTACCCTTCGCTCAAGTGCTCGATGGCAATAAAATCAAAACGACCAGTGAGTTACAGGCTATTTATCAAGGGCTAACAGCAGACAAGTCCGCACGGATATTTAGCTGTGGCTCTGGGATTACGGCGTGTATTTTGATCTTGGCTTCGGTTGCGGCAGGGCATACACATCCCATCCTCTATGATGGCTCGTGGGCGGATTGGGGCAGTCGTACCGATCTGCCGATTGAGTGCTAATTGTACCGTGCATTGATTGAGTCAGCTCAGTTTTGAGCATTATGTCTTTGCAGTGTCGTAACCCCTGCGTTGTTTGGCTAGATCACCAAGGAGGATCCCTTGATTGGTAGATTGATTGATAAGTTGGTTTTTGGGTTGATTCTTGTGATTGCCTTGCAGTTGCCGCAACTTGCTGATCATTATCAGCAATTTCTCGCTGGACTCTATGCATCGACCCAATGGCAGGTAGAAGGCTACGAGGCAACGGCTAAGGAATATCATTATGCCGATGCTGAGGCCATGATTGCCCGTCACCAGCAAAATGAAGAGCCTAGCGTGCGTGCCGACGCCGAGCAAAAGGTACAGACAATCGCGCTTTATAAAGAGTTAACACAAGGCTTGGCGATGTTTAACACGGGCAATTTGTTTGAGAAAACTGCCTATATGTTTAATCCCGTTCGCTTTGATTATCTGGAGAAAACCGTCAGTAACTTTAAGCCTGGAATACCTTTAACCACCAGTGGGATTGGTTTTGGCGTTGTGGTGGCGTTAGTCGTGCATTATCTCGGGTCAATCCCTTTTATCCTGTGGGCAAGGCGTCGAAAGCGACAGAGATTAGCGAGAGCAAATTAGCTTTTAAAAGTTGTTATGCTTGTTGAACGAAGCCGCTTTGCGGCAGGAACAAGATAAAGCCATCCTTTTGCCCCTCATCCTAAATACTTGCTAGACGCGACCTGCTTCGGTCGCAAACCTAGGAGTATCATCATGGACATTCACGAACAACAACGCTTTGATTTACTTTATGAACAACATCTTACCAACTTAACCTTGCAAGGCAAGCGGCCTGCAACCATTGATGCCTATAGCCGAGCTATACGCCGTATTGCGGCATATTTTGACTGCTGCCCCGATACCCTGACCACCGATGATTTAAAACGCTATTTTGCTGATTTGATTGCCTCACATTCATGGAGCACCGTCAAACTCGATCGCAACGGTTTGCAGTTTTTCTACTTTCACGTCCTCAATAAATCTTGGCAGTGGCTTAATATTGTTAAGCCACCACAGGTGAAACACCTGCCCGATATCCTGACGCCCTGCGAGGTCGCGATGGTTATCAGCCTCACGCGTCAACTGCGTTATCAGGTTTGTTTCTTAACCCTGTACAGCATGGGATTGCGCCTTGGTGAAGCGATTTCATTGCAGGTCGGGGATATTGATGCAGGACTCATGCAGGTGCATATCCGTGATGCTAAAGGTGGCAAGGATAGACTGGTGCCGTTACCTCAACGCACCTTGTTAGCTTTACGCTATTATTGGCGCACCCACCGTCATCCTCGTTTGTTGTTTCCGGGTAAAGATAATCAACCTGATTCACTCATGGACAGAGGCGGGCTCCAAAAAGCCATGAAGCAAGTCATTTCCGAGTGCAACATTCATAAAGCCATCAGCCCGCACAGTCTACGCCACAGTTATGCCACCCATTTACTGGAGCAAGGACTCGATTTGCGCTCAGTGCAAACACTGCTTGGCCATCACAGCCTGAATACCACCGCCCGTTACACGCGGCTCACTGATATCACCCGTAAAAATACCTGTGAGGCAATTAACCAACTGACCAACGACTTAGCTTTGAGGTGGGAGTGTGGGTTATGAGCCAGTTTATCGATATTTTACGCCAACATCTGGCGGATTTTCGGCGGCGTTATGCCCATCAAATCACCCCAGAAATACATGCTGCTATCCATGCCATGCTCAGCTGTCGTTGCAACACGGCGAGGGTGAGTTGCTGGGATTGTCAAACCTGCGAGCAACAGCTTGAGTTTCCGCTCTCTTGTGGTCATCGTAGTTGCCCACAGTGCCAACACGGCACCACATGTGACTGGCTGAGTAAACAACAAGCCAAGTTATTACCGGTGAATTATTTTATGGTGACCTTTACCTTGCCGTTTGAATTAAGAGCCATAGCGAAGTCGCAACCCGAGCCGTTCTATCACGCCATGTTTACCGTGGCAGCGAGTGTACTCAAAGACTTTGCCGCACGCTCCCCTAAGCTCAGTGGTGACATCGGCTTCACCGGCGTACTGCATACTCACAGTCGGCGCAGAGACTACCATCCACATCTGCACTTCATTATCCCAGCAGGGAGCTACCACTCAGGCAAGCGGCAATGGCGCAAGTGTCAAACCCATTACTTATTTAACGCCTTTAATCTTGCCAAGGTGTGGCGAGCACGTTTACTGGCTTATCTGAGTGACACGCTTCAGCTTAAACTGCCACATCAATCCCAGTCGAAATGGGTGGTCGATTGTCAGTTCGTCGGTAAAGGTGCTCCTGCACTGCAATATCTGTCGCGCTACCTTTATCGGGGCGTTTTACCCGACAGCAGTATTTGTCGTCATGTCGATAATCAGGTGAGCTTTACCTATCAAGACAGTCAGACTCGCTGCCAACAAGTACGCAGCTTGCCCGCGGTCGAATTTCTGTGGTTGATATTACAACATGTGTTACCCAAAGGATTACGGCGAGTACGAGACTATGGCTTACTGCGAGGCAATGCCAAAAAGCTACGGCAACAAATCCAACTAATGTTGGCTGTCGCAGGTGCAGTGTTCCCCATGTTACCTGAGGTCAAACGTACCTTAGCCGTGCGCTATTGCCCTTGCTGCCATCAAGCTATGCATTTTATGGGTGTTCATATGCGTCATCGACCGACAGGCGCTAATATCACCGCTTAAGGCGAGAAGTATAAGGATAACGGGTTAACCAAACAGAATGAGGACTCGATAACAGCTTGATGAACAAGTGATAAAAATATTAGCTCGTTCGCTAAGGGCGGGTCATGTCTGCAAAAAAGTCTCTTTCAAAGTACGACCTTAGCACCCTCAAATTCTCAATCAGCTATTTGCATAATAAAGTGTCAACAACCAGCATCGGGCTTGTTCAACACTTGGGATAAGGTCGCGGCTACGCGCGGCCTATCCTTATTTGTTAGAACGCGGCGATCTCTTAGGCGAGGCTTAGCGTTGTTGCAGCCCTAATTGTAAAGAATGACTTGCAGTTGAATGACTCGTATCTAAATAGCGAGTGGTTAAATGGCTCGCGCATATGACAATGATGCCCATCGGATTGTTTATCCGATGGGCATCATGCGTTATGTCTTAAAACCAGCCCTTAAAATCTGTTCTTAAAAAGTGCTTAAAATAAGCCTTTAAAACAAGTCTTTAAATCTGTGATACAGCATGCCAGCCGCGAGCATAGGTGAGCGGAATGTCGGGCCGCCGGGGAAGGTCATGTGTTTGATTTTTGCGAACACATCGAAATGTCCCGCCTGTTGGCAAATGGCCTCGGCCAGTAGTTTTGCCGCCATGTGAGTGGCATTCACGCCATGTCCAGCATAGGCTTGGGCGTAGAAAATATTATTGGCATCGGGCAGGCGACCAATTTGTGGCATACGGTTCGCGCCAATACCTATCATGCCGCCCCATTCATAATCGATGCGCACGCCTTTTAATTGTGGAAATACCTTCTCCAGATTCGGTCTCAGTGCTGCTTCAATATCTCTGGGGTCTTTACCTGAGTAAGTACAAAGGCCACCAAACAGCAGTCGACGATCTGCGGATAAGTGAAAGTAATCTAAGGCAATTCGCATATCGGCGAAGGCCATATTCTGCGGGATAATGCTCGCGCATTGGGCCTCAGTTAAGGGCTCGGTCGCCAATAAATAACTTCCGGCGGGTAATACTTTACCCCCAACAAAACTGTTAAGTTTGTGGCCAATATAGGCATTGCCAGCCAGTACTAAGTATTGGCAAGTGACTTCGCCCTTGGCGGTCATAACCTTAGGTTTAGCGCCTTGAATGATTTTTTCGGCGGCGCTGTATTCAAACAACTGCGCGCCCAGATTACGGGCGACGCGTGCCTCACCCAGAGCAAGGTTCAGCGGGTGTAAATGGCCGCTGCCCATATCAACCAGCGCACCTTGATAAAAATCTGAGCCTATGACTTCACCTAATTGCGGCTTAGTTAACAGCTTGATTTCTTGCTGATAACCCATGGCCTTGAGTGCGCTAAATTCTTCTTCAAGCTCATCCATGTGACGAGGTTTAACTGCTAAGTCGCAATAACCCATTTGCAGATCGCAGTCGATACTGTGTTCTTGTATGCGATTTCGCACAATTTCGACGGCTTCAAAGCCCATCTGTTGAATTGCTTGAACACCTTCAGTGCCGATTTCACTGTGAAATTGCGAGGGGTCATGGCCTATGCCACGAATGAGTTCGCCGCCGTTTCGGCCCGATGCGCCCCAGCCAATGCGCTTGGCTTCTAATAGGACGACACTCATGCCGCGCTGTGCGAGTTCTATGGCGGTATTGATACCGCTAAAGCCGCCGCCTACTATGCAGACATCGGCACTGATATTGCTTTCGAGTTGTGGGTGAGCGTAAATTTCTTTAGCAGTATCAACATAGTATGAGTGTGGGTACTGTTCGCTGTGCACTGGAGGTTTGCTTGCCATTATGGCTCCAAAAAATTGTTTTTATTGTAAATTGGACTTGTCTCAGTATACTCATCACACTTTTAACATGACGCAAAAAAGTGTTCGTTTTATTTAACACGCTTTTTATGTAGAATACAATGAAAGCAGTAAAACACGCGCTTTTTGGGCGAAAATGCGTTCTGGATGGTGTTTATCCTGAACAACCTGTTCGTCATCTATCGGGGTTGACCCGAGCCTTCAGGGGGATGTGAAATTTGGATATTGGAGCCAGCCTCAAAACTGTTCGAAAAATGAAAGGCTTATCTCAACGAGAATTGGCCAAACGTGCTGGAGTGACTAACAGTACGATTTCAATGATCGAGAAAAACAGTGTTAGCCCGTCAGTCAGCTCTCTAAAAAAGTGCTGTCGGGTATCCCTATGTCTTTAGTGGATTTTTTCTCCATTGAAGCCTCTGCGGATAGTGAGCAAAAGGTCGTCTATCGATCCAATGAATTACTGGATATCGGCACTGGACCACTTGAATTTAAACTGATCGGCCGTGATTATCCGAATCGCGCTATGTCAGTGATGAGTGAAATTTATCCGCCCGGTTCAGATACGGGTGAAGAAATGCTGAAGCACGAAGGTGAAGAGGCTGCCATGGTGATCGAAGGTAAATTCGAACTCACTGTGGGTGATGAAGTGTATATTTTGGAAGCGGGTGACAGTTACTACTTTAACAGTGAAGTGCCCCATAGATTCCGCAATCCCTTTGATGAACCTTGCCGTCTGGTGAGTGCGACTACGCCTGCAAACTTCTAGTTAAGTCATCAACTTACCCTATTATTCAACATATTAGGCCACTTATTCGCTAGAAGTGAGTGGCGTAATACTGTTATTCAACACAACTGCGGATTTATACCAATCACATTAAATATCTAATCAGTTCAGAGCCTCACAGGCATTTCAATCCAAGGCGCATTGACGCAGAAATGGTCATTCCCTTTTAAGTCAATGCAACACGGGAGTGGGATGCCTGTGAGGCTCCCGAAGGGCGGGTTTCAACGCACTTTATACTGCGTTTAAGGCTTTCGACAGAGCACCACTATGCCTTCAAGCCTTCGCCTTGTCTAAAGCGCGTTAAACTCCCGCTGAATGAACAGATATTTAATACGATTGGTATTACCTACTTTCTAATCCTGTCATATTTGTTATATATCCTCTTCTTTGTGTAAATAATATTGGTTCAAATTTAGCGCGAATACGGTTTAATTTACGCTGCTAAAAGCGAGAATTTTGCCAGCTGAAGCACTATTTTATTCACATGAAATAACATTAAATAACCAAAATATAGGTTTAACTACATGTTATTTATGCTTATTAAACACAAGTGGATGAAATAATCTTTAACAAGTGCTTAACCTCTTGCCTAGTGTGAAATTTCGGTGTACTGTGTGAAAAAATGAACATTTAAAGACAAGGTGTTCGTTATGCTAGTAAAACGAATTCTAAAGGTGAGATATGTCAGCCGATTTGCCCCTCATAGGTGTTATTGCTTGTAATCAACAACTGGGTTCACATCCCTTTAATATTGTTGGTGAAAAATACCTTTTAGGTGTAGTTAATGGCGCGAAAGGCTGGCCGTTAGTTATCCCATCGTTAGGCGGCGATTTACCGATAGACGCGATTTTAGAACGTCTTGACGGTATTTTGTTTACTGGCTCTCCTTCTAATGTAGAACCCCATCTTTATGCAGGCCAACCGAGCGAGCTTGGTACACACCATGATCCTAAACGTGATGCGACGACTTTGCCGCTGATCCACGCCGCTATTGCTGCTGGGGTACCTGTATTAGGTATTTGTCGCGGTTTTCAAGAAATGAATGTGGCCTTTGGTGGCAGTTTGCACCAGAAGCTATATGAGGTGGGTGGCTTTATTGAACATAGAGAAGATAAAACCGCATCCTTAGATGTGCAATATGGGGCTTCTCACAGTATTACTGTTGAGCCCGGGGGGCTTATTTACGAGGCCTGGGGCCGTAACTCTGCAGAGGTCAACTCTGTGCATACTCAAGGCGTGGAGCGTCTGGGGGTTGGGTTGCGGCCAGAAGCTTATGCTCCAGATGGGTTAGTGGAGGCTTTCTCCGTAATAGGTACTAAAGAATTTGCCCTCGGTGTGCAATGGCATCCAGAGTGGAAGGTGAGCGAAAATCCGTTTTACTTCTCCCTTTTCAATGCCTTCGGTGATGCATGCCGACGCAGGGCTACAACTCGAGTGAAATAATAATGAATAAGCTAATCGCTTTTTTAAAAGAACGAAAAATCACGGAAGTCGAATGTGTTATCAGTGACATGACTGGCATCGCCCGTGGCAAGATTGCACCAGTCGATAAGTTTCTCGATGAAAAAGGTATGCGTTTGCCCGAAAGCGTGCTGTTACAAACCGTGACCGGCGATTTTGTGAATGAAGATGTTTACTACAGCTTGCTCGATGCTGCCGACATCGATTTTGTCTGTGTACCCGATGAAAACGCTGTTTTTATGTTGCCTTGGACCATCGAAGCCACGGCGCAAGTGATCCACGATTGCTACGACAGAATGGGTAATCCGATTGAGCTGTCACCACGTAACGTATTGAAAAAAGTCTTGTCTCTCTATGACGAACAGGGCTGGGAACCGGTTATCGCTCCTGAAATGGAGTTCTATTTGACCCGTCGTAGTGACGACCACGATTTACCCCTAAAGCCACCTATTGGCCGTTCAGGTCGCCCCGAAGCGGGTCGCCAGTCTTTCTCTATCGATGCTGCCAACGAATACGATCCTATGTTTGAAGACATGTACGATTGGTGTGAGCTTCAAGGTCTAGATATCGATACTTTAATCCATGAAGATGGCCCTGCGCAGATGGAGATTAACTTCAGCCACGGCAATCCATTGTCCCTTGCTGATCAAGTGTTTATCTTTAAACGCACCTTGCGCGAAGCGGCACTGAAGCACGATGTTTGCGCTACTTTTATGGCTAAACCTGTGACTGATGAGCCTGGCAGTGCAATGCACATTCACCAGAGTGTGATCAATAAAGAGACAGGCAAAAATATTTTCACCAATGAAGATGGCACTAAGAGCCAGTTATTCTTGGGATATATCGCCGGTCTGCAAAAATTCATCCCTGAGTTGCTGCCGCTGATGGCGCCCAATGCTAACTCTTTCCGTCGTTTCCTACCCGGCACTTCAGCGCCAGTGAACTTAGAGTGGGGCGATGAAAACCGCACCTGTGGATTACGTATTCCAGAGTCTTCACCACAAAACCGTCGTATCGAAAACCGTATTCCCGGCGCCGATGCTAACTGTTATTTGGCAATTGCCGCGAGCTTATTGTGTGGTTATATCGGCATGGTTGAGCAGCTAAAACCTTCGACGCCAGTGCAGGGTAAAGCCAACGAAAGCCGCAGTAACAACACCCATTGTTTGCCTTTAACCTTAGAAGAAGCGTTAGCGGCGATGGAAGAAAGTGATGCCTGTAAGCAGTATTTAGGTGAAGCCTTCACCACAGGTTTTGTGGCGGTGAAACAGGCCGAACTTGAAAACTTCCGCCGTGTGGTCAGCTCATGGGAACGTGAATTCCTATTGCTCACTGTGTAATGTTTTTGTATTGAGCGTACTGACAGTGTTGCCGAGTTAACCCAAGGAAAACTGAAGTTAATGTCGGTAATCACAAGACTGAGCTTTGCACTGTTTTAGTGAGATTGCACCCAACCGGTGCAACTCATTTGTTAAATAATCTGATGGTTTTTAATGGCTTGTTGATTAAAGTGATTATTCAATTCAGATGCGTGTCCGCTAGAGAAGTGAAATATGTCTAACTTTTTTAAGTCGCTCGTTTGATAGAGTCGCTAACTAATTGTTAGTCATATTTAAAATGTGTTTTATCTTAGTGGTTTTTGCGATTGCTTAGGGACTTGAGGCATTTGCCTTAATGTTGCAATATGTACAAGCAGTGTCATATCTAGTCTATTTTTTTGAGTGTTAATGCAATACCGATGCCTCGAAAATTTGGCACGAAACCTGATACTTAACAAATAGCAGCAAGATATAAAGGTGGCATGGAACTCATGCCGTAGAGACTGCCGATGCGGTTTGTAAGGTGTAGCATTGGTCGAAAATAACAACAATATCCGGATAGCCCGGTGACACAATGTCAGAATTTGCTTAAGCAATTCTGCTACCCGAGAAAGGAGAAAGCATGAAGCTATTTAATAAGATGACCACTCTAGCTCTGGTCACTGCGAGCGTATTAGCGAGCGCAGCGGCCCAAGCGGAAGAAGTGGTTCGCGTGTATAACTGGTCAGATTATATCGCGGAAGATACCTTAGAAAACTTCAAGAAAGAAACGGGCATTCGGGTAATTTACGATGTGTTCGATAGTAACGAAGTGCTTGAGGCTAAATTACTGTCTGGTCGTAGTGGCTACGATATCGTTGTCCCTTCTAACCACTTTCTCGCTAAGCAAATCAAAGCGGGTGCTTTCAAACCTTTAGATCGCGCTAAGCTACCTAACTTCAAAAATTTAAATCCAGCCCTGATGAAGCTACTTGAGAAAGCCGATCCGGGTAACCAGTATGCCGTGCCTTATTTATGGGGAACCAATGGTATTGGTTACAACATAGATAAAGTGAAAGCGGCTGTGGGTGAAGATGCGCCATTCAACTCAATGGAACTGATCTTCAATCCTAAATATGCTGAAAAAATCTCTAAGTGTGGCTTTGCTATGCTGGACTCTGCCGACGATATGGTGCCTCAAGCACTGATTTATTTAGGTTTAGATCCTAACAGTTCCAACCCAAGCGATTATGAAAAAGCCGGTGAGTTACTGGAAAAAATCCGTCCTTACGTGACCTATTTCCACTCATCTCGCTATATTTCCGACTTAGCAAACGGTGACATTTGTGTGGCCTTTGGTTTCTCTGGCGACGTATTCCAAGCTAAAGCACGTGCTGAAGAGGCGGGTAATGGCAATAAGATTGGTTACTCGATTCCAAAAGAAGGTGCCAACCTGTGGTTTGATATGTTAGCTATCCCAGCCGATTCGACTAACGCAGATAATGCACTGACGCTGATTAACTATTTCCTCCGTCCAGAAGTCATAGCCCCTATCTCTAACTATGTGGCCTATGCTAACCCGAACGATCCTGCCCAACCTCTGGTTGATGAGGCTATCCGCACCGATCCCGCGATTTATCCACCACAAGAAGTGTTAGATAAACTTTATATTGGTGAAATCCGTCCTTTGAAAATCCAACGCGTATTAACCCGTGTTTGGACCAAAGTGAAGTCAGGACAATAGTCGATAAGGGGCAAGCCTAGCTTGCCCCTAACTTGGCAGACTTGCTATGTCCAATCCTATGCATAGTTCATCCACGTATAGGATTTGACACAGTTTGGTTAACCTCTTTTCATTCATTAATCGTGTTGAACCCAGAGTTTGAGCGTATCGACGCATCATTTTCGGGTGGAGAAGTACTATGGCAATCACCTCGGGCGTCACCAATAAACCGACAACAAAGACGCAAGAAAAAGTACTGCTCAGAATTGAGCGGGTAAGCAAGTTATTTGATGACGTACGGGCTGTCGACGACGTGTCATTAACCATCAATAAAGGCGAAATCTTTGCCTTACTCGGCGGCTCTGGCTCGGGTAAGTCGACGCTATTGCGCATGTTAGCGGGATTTGAAAAGCCCACCTCTGGCCGTATTTTCCTCGATGGCGAAGACATCACAGATTTACCTCCCTATGAACGTCCGATCAATATGATGTTCCAATCCTATGCTTTGTTTCCCCACATGACAGTGGCACAAAATATTGCCTTTGGTTTGAAGCAAGACAAGTTACCTAAGGCCGAGATTGAGCAGCGCGTACAAGACATGCTCAAGTTAGTACACATGGAGCAATACGGTAAACGTAAGCCGCATCAGTTATCCGGTGGTCAACGTCAGCGTGTTGCCTTGGCTCGTTCACTGGCAAAACGGCCGAAATTATTACTGCTCGATGAGCCTATGGGCGCATTGGACAAAAAACTGCGTACCCAGATGCAACTCGAAGTGGTTGAAATTCTTGAGCGTGTCGGTGTGACCTGCGTGATGGTGACCCACGATCAAGAAGAAGCCATGACAATGGCGGGGCGCATTTCAATTATGAGCGACGGTTGGATTGCCCAAACAGGCTCGCCCATGGATATTTACGAAAGCCCGAACAGCCGCATGATTGCCGAGTTTATCGGCACTGTGAACTTGTTTGGTGGCGCGATTGAAGTGGATGAAGTCGACCATTTGATCATTAAACCTAATGAGTTGGCTCAATCTTTTTATGTCGGTTACGGTGTGTCGACCAACGTAGAAGACAAGAATGTGTGGCTCGCTGTGCGTCCGGAAAAGACTATCATTAGCCGTGAACAGCCTGAAGGTCAGTACAACTGGGCGAAAGGAATCGTACACGATATCGCGTATTTAGGCGGTATTTCAGTGTATTACATTCGTTTAGAGAATGGTCAAATAGTACAGTGCAGTATGACTAACCGTGAACGCCGCGCCGATCATGCCACATGGGATGACGAAGTGTTCATCAGTTGGGAGGACACCAGTGGCGTGGTGTTGAGATCATGAAGATACCGACTAAATTAAAGTGGCTCAAAGGCCGCATTTGGACCATAGGCATACCCTATGCTTGGCTGTTATTGTTCTTTGCCTTGCCATTTGCGATTGTCCTTAAACTGAGTTTTTCGACGGCGGCGATTGCGATCCCGCCCTATGAAGCCACGTTCCAATATGCCGATGATGTGTTAAATATCTTCCTGCATTTTGGTAACTATTTGATGTTGCTTGATGATTCGCTGTATTACATGGCGTATCTCAGCTCATTGAAAATGGCGTTAATCTCGACTATCGGCTGTTTGATTATTGGCTATCCAATGGCCTATGCGATTGCCCGTGCGCCAGCGCGTTTGCAAACTGTATTGCTGCTGTTAGTCATGTTGCCTTCTTGGACCTCATTTTTAATCCGGGTTTACGCTTGGATGGGGATCTTAAGTAACACAGGGATCATCAACCATTCGCTGATGTGGCTGGGAATCATCTCTGAGCCGTTACAAATCCTCAATACCAATATTGCCGTGTATATCGGCATTATCTATGCGTATTTACCTTTTATGATTTTGCCTTTGTACGCCACCTTAGTGAAACTCGATATGAGTTTGATTGAAGCCGCGTCTGACTTAGGCTCAAGCCGTTTAAATACCTTCTGGAAAATCACTTTCCCGCTGTCAAAAAGCGGTGTGATTGCCGGTTCTATGTTGGTGTTTATTCCTGCCGTGGGTGAGTTTGTGATCCCTGAACTACTCGGTGGTCCAGATTCCTTAATGATAGGTCGAGTCTTATGGCAAGAATTCTTCAATAACCGCGACTGGCCTGTGGCTTCGTCACTGGCGATTGTGATGCTGGGCTTATTGATTATTCCTATTACTTTATTCCATCGCTATCAGGCGCGTAGTTTGGAGAAAGACCTATGAAAAAGTTAAGTTTTTCTTCAGCGATGTTGTGGTTTGGCTTGTTCTTCCTGTATGCACCTATGTTAGTGCTGGTGATTTACTCCTTTAACGACTCTAAATTAGTGACGGTATGGGGCGGATTTTCACCTAAATGGTACGGTGAGTTATTTGCCGATCAACAGATTTTAGATGCAGTATGGACCAGTCTACGGATTGCCTTTTATAGCTCAACCATGGCGGTGATTATTGGCACTATGGCGGCTTTTGTGATGACACGCTTTAAGCGCTCATGGGCGAAGCTGACATTATCGAACATGATTACAGCACCACTGGTTATGCCAGAGGTGATCACAGGTCTGTCTTTGCTACTGCTATTTGTGCACATGGCCGACTTGTTTGGTTGGCCTAAAGAGCGCGGCATGTTGACCGTGTGGATTGCGCATTCGACCTTCTGCGCTGCCTATGTGGCTGTGGTTGTGTCGTCAAGATTGCGCGAGCTGGACATGTCTATCGAAGAAGCGGCAATGGACTTAGGGGCAACCCCGCTTAAGACCTTCTTCCTCATCACTGTGCCTATGATTTCGCCGGCGCTGGTGGCGGGTTGGTTGTTGTCATTCAGTTTGTCCTTGGACGATTTAGTGATCGCAAGCTTTGCCTCGGGCCCAGGTGCAACGACGCTACCTATGGTGGTGTTCTCCTCAGTACGTTTAGGGGTATCACCTAAGATCAACGCCTTAGCGACGCTGATCATTCTGTGTGTCTCCTTAATCGCCTTCTTGTCTTGGTATATGGCAAGGCGGGCAGAGAAACGCGACCGCACACCGATGAACTAGTTTGCTTAATCTTGGGGTGGCTTTGGTATCGCCAAAGCCACACTTGTTAAGTGTCACCACTCCCATCACCGCTTCGCTTTGCAGGCCAGTTCTGCTACTCGACACCATTAGCATGACATCGCTGCGCTTAATATTATTGTGTGTTTGAAATATCAAACAAAATGTAAATTATTGCGCGTATCTGGCTAGTGTTTCGTTTTCTGAAGGTGTAGGATGTGATGGCTGTTTAAAATAATGAACATTAGAATTCAAGGGAACAACATGTCTGCCATAGCTCACGCTGGATCATATTATGCGGCATCGGCCAACGATAAGGTTGAACGTCCGCGCCTAGAGGAATCGATTGAAGCCGATGTTTGTGTGATTGGCGCGGGTTATACGGGCCTTTCTGCTGCGCTACATTTATTAGAATCTGGCTTTAGTGTGGTGGTGTTAGAAGCCGCTCGCATTGGCTGGGGCGCCTCGGGTCGTAATGGCGGACAAATCGTCAATAGTTTTAGCCGTGACATTGATACTATTGAAAAAACAGTCGGCAAAGAACAAGGTAAACTCTTTGGCCAAATGGCCTTTGAGGGCGGAAAAATCATCCGCGATCGGATTGCTAAGTACAACATTCAATGCGATCTAAAAGATGGCGGCGTGTTTGCTGCGATGAACGAAAAACAAATGGGTCATCTGCGCCATCAAAAGCAACTGTGGGAAAGCCACGGTCATGTTAATCAGCTCGAACTCCTCGATGCCAAAGGCATTCGCGGTGTGGTAAATACTGAGCGCTATGTCGGTGGTCTGCTCGATAAAAGCGGCGGCCATATTCACCCACTTAACTTAGCTCTTGGCGAAGCGCGTGCGGTCGAATCCCTCGGCGGCAAGATTTTTGAAGACTCAGCAGTGCTGAGTGTCGATGAAGGCGATAGCCCAGTTGTGCATACGGCGCAGGGCAGTGTCAAAGCCAAGTTTGTGGTCGTGGCGGGTAATGCTTATTTAGGTAAGTTAATGCCAGAGCTGCAGGCGAAATCTATGCCCTGCGGCACGCAAGTGATTACCACTGAGCCTTTGAGTGACGATTTGGCGGCGAGCTTATTACCGCAGGATTACTGCGTCGAAGACTGTAACTATCTACTCGATTATTTCCGCCTGTCTGGCGACAAGCGGATGATTTACGGCGGCGGCGTAGTGTATGGCGCCCGCGATCCGGCGGATATCAAGTCGATCATCATTCCGAATATGCTCAAAACCTTTCCGCAATTAAAAGATGTGAAGATCGATTATGCGTGGACAGGTAACTTCCTACTGACGCTATCGCGCCTGCCACAGGTCGGTCGTATCGGTAAGAATATCTATTATTCACAGGGTTGCAGTGGCCACGGTGTCACTTATACCCATCTGGCAGGCAAGTTACTGGCCGAAATGCTCAACGGCCAAGCCACGCGTTTCGACGCCTTTGCTGCATTGCCACATTATCCATTCCCCGGTGGTCACGCACTTCGCGTCCCTTTTAGTGCTATCGGAGCTTGGTATTACACGTTAAGAGACAAACTGGGTCTCTAATATCATCACTTTTAAGAAGCTAGGTAGCTTCACAATACGAGGAAATCCTTGTGCAATTAAATGATCCGAGTTTGCTACATCAACAGTCTTTTATTAATGGTCAATGGTGTGATGCCGTTTCTGGTGACACATTAAAGGTGGTTAATCCCGCAACCAATGCCCTGATTGGTCATGTTCCTAATATGGGACAAGTTGAAACCGAGATGGCGATTAAGGCGGCAGAAGCGGCTTTACCTGCATGGCGAGCGCTCACAGCCAAAGAGCGCGGCGCTAAGTTAAGGCGTTGGTTTGAATTACTCAATGAAAACAGTGATGACTTAGCATTGCTCATGACGACTGAGCAGGGTAAACCGCTGGCAGAAGCTAAAGGTGAAGTAACCTATGCCGCTTCGTTTATCGAGTGGTTTGCCGAAGAAGCGAAACGTATTTATGGCGATACCATTCCCGGACATCAAGGGGATAAGCGCTTGATGGTGATCAAGCAGCCTGTCGGTGTAACCGCTGCGATAACGCCGTGGAACTTTCCTGCGGCGATGATCACCCGTAAAGCCGCTCCAGCGTTAGCTGCTGGTTGCACTATGGTGGTAAAACCGGCGCACCAAACACCATTTACCGCATTAGCGATGGCTGAACTCGCTAAGCGTGCCGGTATTCCTGCGGGCGTATTTAGTGTGTTAACGGGTGATGCGGTGCAGATTGGTAATGAAATGTGCAGCAACCCGATAGTGCGTAAGCTGTCTTTCACTGGCTCAACCAATATCGGTATTAAATTAATGGCGCAATGTGCGCCTACCTTAAAAAAACTGTCGCTAGAGCTTGGCGGCAATGCGCCATTTATCGTGTTTAATGATGCCAATATCGATGCCGCTGTCGAAGGCGCTATGATTGCTAAATATCGTAATGCTGGCCAAACCTGCGTCTGCGCTAACCGCATTTATGTGCAAGACGGTGTATACGACGAGTTCGCCTTAAAACTCAGCACTGCAGTGGGCAAGCTTAAGGTTGGAGAGGGCATCAAGGAGGGCATCACTACGGGTCCGTTGATCAATGCTGCCGCAGTCGAAAAAGTGCAAAGTCATCTTATCGACGCCATAGCTAAAGGTGCATCTGTGCTCGCAGGCGGTAAAGTCCACGACCTTGGCGGTAATTTCTTCGAGCCAACCGTGCTGACTAACGTTAATAAAAGCATGCTCGTTGCCCGCGAAGAAACCTTTGGTCCACTCGCGCCGCTGTTTAAATTCAGCGATGTCGACGATGTGATTAAACAAGCTAACGATACTGAATTTGGCCTTGCCGCTTATTTCTATGGCCGCGATATTTCACTGGTGTGGAAAGTCGCCGAAGCCTTGGAATACGGCATGGTTGGGGTCAACACTGGCTTGATTTCGACGGAAGTCGCACCCTTTGGCGGGATGAAATCCTCTGGACTGGGCCGCGAAGGTTCTAAGTACGGCATCGAAGAATATTTAGAAATGAAGTACATCTGCATGTCCGTTTAATACGGTCCGATTTGGCGTGTGAGGAACACTAAATGACAACAACCAATGATTCATTGATGGCACGTCGCCAAGCCGCAGTTGCGGGTGGTGTCGGGCAAATTCACCCGATCTTTACCGCGCGCGCCGAAAACGCGACCGTGTGGGATGTTGAAGGGCGCGAGTTTATCGATTTTGCGGGCGGCATTGCTGTGCTTAATACCGGTCATCTTCACCCTAAAGTGAAGGCGGCGGTTGCGGCTCAGCTGGATAATTTCTCCCACACTTGTTTTATGGTGCTTGGTTACGAGAGCTATATCCAAGTGTGTGAAAAGCTCAATCAATTGGTGCCAGGGGATTTTGCCAAGAAGACGGCATTATTCACTAGTGGTTCAGAAGCGGTTGAAAACGCAGTTAAAGTGGCGCGTGCCTATACCAAACGTGCTGGCGTGATTGCGTTTACCTCTGGCTACCATGGTCGCACTATCGCGGCCTTAGCACTGACCGGAAAAGTCGCGCCTTACAGTAAAGGTATGGGTCTGATGTCGGCGAATGTGTTCCGCGCTGAGTTCCCGTGCGAGATGCACGGCGTGTCCGATGATGATGCTATGGCTTCGATTGAACGTATTTTTAAAAATGATGCCGAGCCAAGTGATATTGCCGCCATTATTTTAGAGCCAGTACAGGGCGAGGGTGGTTTCTACGCCGCATCACCTGCTTTTATGCAGCGGTTGCGGGCATTGTGTGATCGTGAGGGCATTATGCTGATCGCCGATGAAGTGCAAACGGGCGCTGGTCGTACTGGTACCTTCTTTGCCATGGAGCAAATGGGCGTGAGTGCGGATATCACCACTTTTGCTAAATCTATTGCGGGTGGTTTCCCTCTTTCGGGCATTACTGGCCGCGCGCAAGTGATGGATGCGGTGGGGCCTGGTGGTCTTGGCGGTACGTATGGTGGCAGCCCGTTAGCGTGCGCCGCAGCGCTTGCTGTCATTGAAGTGTTTGAAGAAGAAAAGCTGTTAGACCGCGCCAATACCATAGGTAAGCGCATTAAGTCTGCATTGAATGTGATGCAAGTCGAGCATGCACAAATCGCCGATGTGCGTGGTTTAGGCGCGATGATCGCCATTGAATTAATGGAAGATGGCAAGCCTGCACCGCACTATTGCGCGCAAGTGTTGGCTGATGCCCGTGACCGTGGATTGATTTTATTATCCTGCGGCACTTACGGTAATGTGCTGCGTATTTTGGTGCCATTAACCGCGCCGGATGCACAAATTGATGCAGGCCTTGGTATCCTCAAAGCCAGCTTCGATGCCGTTTTGAAAAGCTAATATTGCTTTGATATAAAAGCTGTTTTAGATGACAGTCTTACATAATAAAAATCCCGCTTCGGCGGGATTTTTTATGGCAGTCGTTTTGACTGCCAATGACTTTTAGAACGAGTCAGTTTACTGAATCGCTACTGTTTAATCTCCATTAGGATCTGCAGCGCTTTTTTGCGTTTATCAAGATCGTACAAGTCATTGGTGAAGATAAACTCATTCACGCCAAGTTCTTTGACGATCATTTCCAAACGATGCTTAATCGTCGCTGGGCCGCCAATGACAGATAAACCTAAGAAATTATCGACATAGGTTTCTTCTTGCGCACTCCACAAGCCATCCATCGTTTCAACTGGAGGTTTTAACCATAACTCGTGACCACGGATAAGTGCCAGCACGCGCTGTTTCGAGGTCGTGCCCAGAAATTGCGCTTCTTCATCAGTGTCGGCGGCAACGAGCGGCAAACCTAACATCACATACGGCTTATCCAGCACTTGAGAAGGTTTAAAATCGCGGCGATAGATTTCAATCGCATCGTAGAGAAAACGTGGTGCAAAGTGGCCCGCAAACACATAGGGCAAACCGCGCTGCGCCGCTAACTGTGCGCTAAAGAGACTCGAGCCCAATAACCAAATCGGCACATTGGTGCCTTCCCCAGGAATCGCTCGCACCGCATGGCGACCATTATAAGGGCCGAGTAAGGTTTGTAATTCACTGACTTCTTCAGGGAATTGTTCGTCGCGACTGGTATCACGGTTCAGTGCTCGGCTGGTAACTTGATCGCTGCCCGGTGCGCGTCCCAGTCCTAAATCGATGCGACCAGGATAGAGACTTTCAAGGGTGCCGAACTGTTCGGCGACCACCAACGGCGCATGGTTTGGTAGCATAATGCCACCCGCGCCGACGCGAATACGCTGAGTATTGCCAGCAATATAACCAATTAATACTGAGGTCGCCGCGCTGGCGATACCGGGCATATTGTGGTGTTCGGCAAACCAAAAACGATTAAAGCCGAGGCGATCGGCTTCCTTGGCATACCGCAAACTATTGTTCAGCGTTTCACCCACAGTCGAACCTTGGCGCATGGGCGCGAGTTCCAATAGCGAGAAGGGAATATCGGCCAATAATGATGTCGGTTGTGACATAGTGTCTCCAAGTGACTGCCGTCTTTTGCTAGCGAAAACAAGCGGTGCTAACAGTGTTAGTCGCATTGCTAGTGGCATTGTTAGGCGCATAGCGAAGAACAAGCGTTAACGGCTCAGTCTTGATGAATAAAAGGTATTCAGTGATATTGATATGGGGCTAAGTACCGCGCTTCTCAAGCTTGAACGGTTAACTCTTTTCCCCTTCGTTATTTCATTAGTCATGTCAATTTGAGTTTGCACTTGAGCAGCGCTATTAAAGCGAGTGCGTCTAGGTTCATACTTGCTTTGTAACAAATCGAGACGGTGAAGTCATCCCAGCGTGAGGGACGATAATGTGGAACTGAAGATCTTATTCTCAGCAACTCAGCGCTAGGCCTGTCACTGTGGGATTGGGTGACGTTTGCTACAGCTCATTTGGTTATGAGTTGCAACACAAGGGTATAATACCAATCGTATTAAATATCTGTTCATTCAGCGGGAGTTCAACGCGCTTTAGACAAGGCGAAGGCTTGAAAACATAGTGGTGCTCTGTCGAAAGCCTTAAACGCAGTATAAAGCGCATTGCCATGCTGTTAACATCAGCCGCCCTTCGGGAGCCACACAGGCATCCCACTCCCGTGTTGCATTGACTTAAAAGGGAATAACCATTTCTGCGTCAATGCGCCTTGGATTGAAATGCCTGTGAGGCTCTGAACTGATTAGATATTTAATGTGATTAGTATCACTAAGTGAAGTGATAAAAAAACTGCCGATAGCAGGGCTACCGGCAGTTGAGGTTATGCAATAGATAAATCGCTATTGTCAGTCGAGCATTACTGCTCGGCTTTCACATCCCGTAGCGATGCCGCAGCACTTTCATTCTCAGTATTATTATGTGAATGGTGAGTCTCAGTCAGGCGACGCATTAGCGGTAATACCGCAAGTGCGATAAAGGTACAAACCACAGCCGCGATACCCAATTTATTAAATAGGCTGGTGTATACGGGTAAGGTTTGCAGTGGATCGACTAAATCTTTTGGCACACTGGCGAAGTTAGCGACCACACCGCCCAGATACTGTGAAATACCTGAGGCGACGAAATAGGCGCCCATCATAAAGCCGCCCATACGCGCAGGTACGTAGCGGGCAATCATGGCAAGACCAAGACCACTCACCAGCAATTCGCCTAAAGAGTAAGAGGCATAGCCCCAGATCATGATCCATGAAGAGGTTTTACCGTTGACGGCGAATTGTCCGGCAAAGCCATAGATAAAGAAGCCGATAGCGACGACGGCAAAACCGAGGGCAAATTTCGCCGCGATAGAGAAGTCTTTATCATTGCGACCCGCCCACGAATAACTCCAAGCCAAGATTGGACTTAACACCATAATCCATAATGGATTTAATGCTTGGAACTGAGCCGGTGACCAAGTCCACAAATGGGTACCAAAGATTTGGAAATCCCAGTCCACGTTACGCAGGGCAAACAGCGCCAATGACGTCGACATTTGTTGATAGAAGATAAAGAAGAACACGGTTTGCACTGTGAGGATCAGCGCCGCAATCAGTCCCGCTCGTTCACTGGTTTCGCTGGTGCGGATCAAGTGGAAGAAAATGGCCAATACGGCTACGCCAGCTGCATAAACGAAGACGCGCGCAACAGCTTCGTATTCAAGAATAATGGCTGAAGCGACAACCGACAATGCGGATAGGCCCAATACAATCGTGAGGTTTTTCTTGTTCACTGGGCGAGTATCTGGCTCAGAACCGTAATGGACTAGACTCTTACGCATAAGTGCATAGTTACCTAACCCCACCAATATACCGACACAGCACACGGCAAAGGCGGCATGCCAGCCAAACTCGTTGCCATACTGGGCGTTGACGTAATCTTTAATCCAAGGCGTGAGCAACATAGAGAAGGTCGAGCCGACGTTGACCGCCATATAATAGATAGTAAACGCACTGTCGATTTTAGAATCGTCACCTTCGTAAATTTTACGAACTAAGTTACCGGCATTGGGTTTGAACAGGCCGTTACCGACCACAATCACGCCGAGCGCTGAAAACATAAACCACGTATTTTCAGTGGGTACGGCCATCAGCGCATAACCCAGAGACAAAATCCCCGCACCCAGCAGCATAGTGCGTTTAGTGCCGAGGATCTTATCCCCAACCCAACCACCAATGGCCGGTGATACATAAATGAGCGCCGCACAGGCACTCCATACTAAGTTTGCACGTGAGTCATCAAAGCCAAGGCGCTGCACCATAAAGTACACAATCAGCGCTTGCATGCCGTAATAACCAAAGCGTTCCCATAATTCGATAAGAGACACTGTCATAAATGAATGTGTTTTACTTACCGGAGCAGTCCCAATAGTCATATCGCTTGCTTCCAACATTGTTGTTTTAATATTTGAGCTCAAAAGTATAAGGCGATAACCCAAGCAAACCAATGGCAGAGACTGGTAAAACAGACTTTGTTACAAATGAATTGATGAATTTTAATGTGTGTTTAAGGCGTTGGGCTGTGTTAACTAAGACTTTGGGGACGTCAATAAACCCAGCTAAACCTAAAGTCGTCAGCGTCAGTCACTGTGAGATAACACTTTGTGAATCGATGTGTTAGCGGACTGAGGGTTTAAACTCGATAAAAATATTGCTCGTTAGCCGGCCGGTTCTTGGGTTGGCATCAATATCGGTTTGTGGGTTCACTAAGGTGGAATGCAGCAAATTACCGGGATAAATCACTAAACGATTCGGGCGATATTCTACTTGATGATAAATCTCATAATGACTGTCGCTTTCAACACAATAGCCCGAAGGATGGCGAGTAATGTCATCGACTAAAGGTTGAGCAGACTTAAAGTAGTCTGGCATACGTTCTTCATTTATCCGCTCA